>JBKPOM010000146.1:0-25462 GCA_046733115.1 Actinomycetota bacterium
ACGCTCGATACTCTGAGCTGCAGCGGGTCGTCGGTGCGGGTCTGGGTGATAACGGGGCTCGATTCGGTCTGGCCGTAGGCTATGGTGATCTCGTTTGCCCCCATCACGTCGACGACCTTCTTCATAACCTCCATCGGGCAGGGGGAGCCGGCCATAATGCCTGTCCGCAGAGAACTCGTATCGTAGTCCTCGAAGTCCGGGTGATCCAACTCCGCTATGAACATGGTCGGCACCCCGAGGAGCGCCGTACACCGCTCCCGGTCCACGGCCTCGAGCACCTCTTCGGCGTCGAAGCTCTCGACGGGGACCATCGTCCCCTCGTGCGTGACGGTGTTCAGGGTACCCAGAACGCAGCCGAAGCAGTGGAAGAAAGGAACCGGTATGCACACCCTGTCCTCCGGCCCGAGCTTCATACACTCCCCGATATAGAAGGCGTTCTTGACGATGTTCGTGTGGGTCAACTGCACGCCCTTGGGAAAACCCGTCGTCCCGGAGGTGTACTGCATGTTGATGACGTCCTCGGCGTCGAGCGAGTCCTGCCGTGCGCGCAACTCCTCGCCAGAGACGTCCTCCCCTCTCTTCAGGAACTCCCCGAAGCTCATGACTGGCAGGCCCACGGGTGGTTCCGCGCCCATCAGGATGACGTTCTTGAGGAAGGGCAGTTCTTCGATGGCTAGGTTGCCGTCTTCTGCTTCAGCCAGTGCGGGAACGGCATCTTGCAGGATCTGTAGAAAATTCGCGTGCCTGACGCCTTCGGTCAGGAACAGGGCTGCGGCGTCCGATTGATCCAGCACGTACTTCAGCTCGTGGGACTTGTAGGCCGGGTTGATGGTAACTAGTACGGCCCCAACCTTGCCCATCGCGAACTGCAGCGTCACCCACTCGGGCACGTTCTGGCCCCAGACGGCGACGTGGTCGCCCTTCTTTATACCCAGCGCCATGAGCGCCCGGGCGCACCCCTCCACGGCCTCCCTGAACTCCGCGTAGGAGTAGCGCAGGTCCCTGTCGGGGTAGACGAGCGCTTCGTCGTCGGGGCGCCTTTCGTGTACGAGGTCGAGCAGACCGCCTACGGTCAGGCCTTCGATGTCCTCAGGGCGCATTGTTTCCTCCTCGTCTCAATCCCCACCGATGTCTTGCAGTCAGTCTAGCAATCGAGGCCGGGCGCACAAGCGTGTCTCGCGCGTAATCCGCCAGGCTGCGGCTGATCGGAGACGAGGATCGCTCGATGCAGTGGATTCCCGCTTCCGCGGGAATGAAGGATGGGGGTATCACCCATCGTTCGTCTATCCGTTGTTTTCGTGATGGGCGGCGGCTGAGTCTTGCGGCACGAGCACGTCGAGGGCGTTCTGGGCCACGGAGAAGTCTTGCGGGGTTCGCGTCACAACCTCCCCATCTATGTTGACGGGGAGGTCGGGGTCCGTCTCCAACCTTACCCGCGAGGTCCTGAAGTGGTGCACACCGTCGGTCTTGATGAAGTCCCCGCTCCTGAGGTAACGGACGGCTCCGATGAGGTCCCGCCGCCGTCCCAGGTCTATGGCGTAGATGTCGAGCGTCTTGTCGTCTATGCCCGACTCGAGAGCGACGATCATGCCCCCGCCGTAGAAGCGCCCGTTGCCGACGGCGACCTGCAGGAGGCGGTTGTACTCGACAGGCTCGTGGTCCTCGTGCGGGAAGGTCAGCCTGGCGGAGAACGGTTCGTGTTTGAGGAAAGCCCTTATGGCGGCCACGGGATAGGCAAGGGGACCTGTGCTCTTCTTCAGCCACGGCGAGAGGGCCCGCGTGGCCTCCACCCCGAGCCCGACCGAGGCGACGTTCACGTAGAAGTTGTCCCCAGCGAGGCCGAGGTCCACGTCGACGATTTTGCCCTCCGCTATCGTCCTGCAGGCTTCCTCGATGTCCTCGGGGATGTCGAGCGTCCTGGCGAAGTCGTTGGCCGTGCCGAGGGGCAGGAGCCCCAGAAGCGTATCGCGGTCGGCCAGGAAGTCGACAACGGAGCTCACGGACCCATCGCCTCCGCCCAGGATCAGGAACTCGTAGCCGTCGTCGAGGACCTCCCGCACCGTCTCGGGGAGCCGCGCGGGATCTCTTATGGGGTAGGTTACACCGAGGGGGACATGCAGTTCCTGAAGATGGTCGAGGGCCTGAAAGAATGCCCGCTCCCCCGTACGCGAGCGCGTGTTGACTATTAGGGCCGCGGGGCCGCGGTCCTGGAAGACGCTCTCGGTATCCTTCTCTCCCTCAGGCATCGTTTGTTCTTACCTCTTTCTCGAGCTTCTAGGAGTCCGTATACGTTCTGTAAGGTACAAGGTTTCGTACCGCACCCCCAATTCCGCTCGTTCCTGACTCGTATACCATGATCTCGGCCGGGAAGTTCAAAGGAGGGATATCTCGATGTCCGAGAACATTGGCTTCGTGGGGTTGGGCATCATGGGACTGCCTATGGCCCGAAACCTCGCGGACGCAGGCTTCGAACTCACGGTGTTCAACCGTACCAGCAGCAAGGCAGAGAAAATGGCCAAGGGAAGCGCGGCCGGGGTCGCCTACAGCCTTACCGAGTTAGCAAGGCATAGCGACGTCGTCATCACCATGCTGCCAGGTCCGCCCGAGGTCGAGGCGGTGGTCGCCGAGGAGGGAGGACTGCTTGAGTTCATGCGCCAGGGAACGCTGCTCGTCGACATGAGCACCAGCTCGCCGGTCCTGGCCCGAGAACTGGCGCAGGAGGCCGCACAGCGGGGGATCGGGATGCTCGACACGCCGGTCTCTGGTGGCGACGTGGCGGCCGAGCAGGGCACGCTCTCCATCATGGCTGGCGGCGAGGAGGAAGACTTCGCGAGGGCCAAGCCTTTGTTCGAGGCGATGGGCGAGACGATCGTTCACGTGGGAGAGAGCGGGGCGGGGCAGGTAACCAAGGCCGCAAACCAGATCGTGGTAGCGTTGCTTCTAGAGGCTGTCTCCGAAGCCCTTGTGCTGGGCTCCAAAGCCGGGGTAGAGCCGTCAAAGCTGATCGAGGTGCTCTCAGGCGGCCTGGCGGCAAACAGGGCCATCGAGGTGAAGCGCGACAAGCTGCTAGAGCACGACTTCGAGCCGGGCGGCAAGGTCGAGTTCCATCACAAAGACTTGGGGATAGCGCTCGAGGCGGGCAGGGAGTACGGCGTGTCGCTACCCGTCACGGCCCTGGTAGATCAGATGTTCGGCGAGCTAAAGACCAGGGGGAGAGGTGAATGGGACCACTCCGCCCTGCTTACCCTGATCGAGGCTCGTTCCGGCATCGAGTAGGCAACGCGCGTAAAGAGTCGCGGCTACCGCCCCGGTTCCGTCCGTTCCACCGCCTTCGGCTCGTAGTCCTCGCCGGAGGCATACGCGGCGAGCACGATCTCCAGCGCCCGCAGACCGTCGAGGCCGCTCGCGCCCGCGGGTCCGCCTTCGACCACGCCACGGAGAAGGTCGGCGAGCATCAGCTCGTTCATGTCTTCTCCGGTGTACGACCAGGATGGTGCTCGGGAGTCGTGGTCGAAGGATCTCAAAGGGCGGGCGAAAGGGTCGATATCGAGGACGCCGGCAGTGCCGGCGATCCTAAGCGTAACGTCGCCCCATGTCGGAAAGCCTTCGCCGCGGGACCAGCTGGGGTCTATGGTGGCGAAGGCGCCGTCGGCGATGGGGCCGCCTTCGAGCTCCAACGTAAGGATGGCGGCGTCGTCGGTTCCTGTGGGCCCGAAGAACGAACCGATCTCCGCGTAGACGCTCTTCACCTCCACGTCGAGCATCCAGCGCAGGACGTCGGCCAGGTGGACGGTATGGTCCATCACCGCGCCTCCGCCCGCCAGTTCCGGGTCGAGAAACCAACCGCCAGGCATCTGGCCGTGGTTCGTGCCGTTGACGGCCAGGATGCGGCCCAGAGAACCGCCACGCATGATCTCCTGCGCCCGGATAACCGAGGGAAAGTAGCGGACGGGAAAAGCCGTGCTGAACTGGCTGCGCGAGGCCTCGGAGGCCTCGATTATGGCACGTGCGTCCTCGACCGCGGTCGAGATGGGTTTCTCGCAGAGCACGTGCACGCCGTCCTGCAGAGCAGGGATCACATCCCTGGCGTGGTTTTTGTTCTCGGAGCAGACCACGACCGCATCCACCGCCCCGAACAGGGCGTCCGCATCATCGAAAAACCGCACTCCGAAACGCTCCGCGGTCTCCTGGCCGCGGTTCGCGTCTCTGTCGGCGATCCCGACGAGATCTGCTTCGTCGAGGTCTCTTAGCACGGCGGCGTAGGCCGGGGCGTGGACGTGGGCGAAGCTGACCATACCGACCCTGACGCTCATGTACGGTCTCCCAGCGTCACGGGTTCTCCTGTCACGACAGATTTCGTTGCGGCCAGGCTGATCCTGAGCGCCTCGTAGGCGTCGCCCGGCTTGACGATCGACCTTCTCCGGTCGCTATGCACCGGACGAAATGCGCGAGCTCCGTCTCGTAAGGGCTCGTGCCGGAGGCGAGGTCGCGCGCTTCATGTTGGGCGCAGATCAACTCCAGTGTGGCCGGCTCAGTGCTGTCCGCGGACAGGAGTGCGCGGCTCCCCGCCACTTCGATCGAGTAGTTGAACGGCCCCGGGCACCCCCAGTGGCCCTCGACGTGGGCAATGGCGCCGCTTTCGAAGCGCAGCGTGACGAGGGCGTAGTCGCGGCGGTTGTACTCGCGTCCAAGGACGCCGCAGGTGTACACCCTCTCGACGTCGCCGATGGCCCAACGCAGGAAGTCGGAGTCGTGGATCAGGAGGTCCACCAGCACGCCGCCGCTTACGCGCCAGTCAGCGTACCAGTCGTTCCAGCCAGTGAGGAAGGGCGAACGTCGGCTGGTGCGCACCACCCCGATGGTCCCAAGCTCTCCGGCGTCGGTCTTGTCCTTTATCGCCACGTACTCGGGGAAGAACCGGACGCCGTGGCCGACGAAGAGCCGGGGTCCTTCGCCCGAAAAGGCGTCCAATATTTCCCGGGCGTCTTCGATGGTGCGGGCTATCGGTTTCTCTAGGATGACGTGCCTGCCCTCGCGCGCGGCCTTCAGGGCGAGGTCCTTATGGAAGGCGGTCGGCAGGCAAATGTTCACCACCTCGACGTCCTCCACTGCGACAAGCTCGCCGTAAGAAGCGTAGGGCCGCGACCCTACCAGCCCGGCGCCGGCCACGGCGCTCTCCTCGCTTGCATCGGCGACGCCGACCACCTACGCCTCGGGGATGTTCGCGTAGGCGTTCAGGTGAACGCTACCCATGAATCCGGCTCCTACGAGGTCGATCCGCACTCGCGCCCTGTTTCGGTCTCGTTCAAGGCTGGGATCCCTGGCCTTGCTGGATGAGGTTCTCGAGTTCTCCTTCAGGGTGCGCGCCGCCTCTTCTGGCGTGACGTCTCCCGTGAGGGAGGCGTTGAACCGATCCTGCATCTCGAGGGACATGTCCGGGTAGTAGGGCGAGACTGGGCGCAGCCGCGTGTGCTGGAGGGCCTCCCTGGCGAGGGCAATGACGGGGACGCTCTCCTCTATCTCGGGCTCGCTGTACAGAGCCGTCCTCGTCGGCAAATACGAGCCTTTGACGGCCCTGGACTTCTGCTGCTCGGGCGCGGTAAGGAACTCTATGAACTTCCAGGCGGCGTCGGGGTTCTGCGAGCTGGTGCTGATGTAGAGCGGCTGGTCGCCGAGGGTACCGTTTCCCGGTTTCCCGTCCGATGAGGGCAGCTCGGAGACGCCCACCTGCTCGGGCTTGACCTTCGACTGTTCCAGGTCGGTGGTCAGGGCGTAGACGTAGGGCCACTGGCGCAGGAACACCGCGTCGCCGTTCAGGAAAACGCCCGCCGACTCGTCTTCCATGTAGTCCGAGACAGCCTTCGGTGAGATGCCGTCCGCGATCATGGATCGCTCGGTCGCGAGGCCGGCTATGGCCTTGGGGCTGTCGACGATGACCTTGGTAGGTTCGGCGGGGTCGAGTACGTCGCCGCCGTGCGACCAGATGTACTCGCAACCGTCGCACACTCCGCCTTCGTACCTCGCGCCCTGGAAAACGAATCCGTACCTGGTGCGTCAACCGAGCCGGGCAGGAACTCCTGCCGGTCGCTTTCGGGGAAGCGGTCCGACAGGTCGGATACCCAGCCGCTCGCGGCCAGCTCGGCGGTCCAGATGACTTCGCCGAGGATCACGTCCAGGTCCTCCCCGCCGGCCTCGAACTGGGTCTTGAGCTTGTCCATGCGCTGTCCCGTGTCCGCGTTGCCCTCGCGGAAGATGACCTTGTACTCGCTCTTGTTCCTCTCGTTGAAGTCGGCGATGAGTTTGGCGGTGGTCCCTGACTCGTCCGGTGGGGCGGTAAAGTACAGCTCGGTCGCTCCCTTGCCCTGCTCGCCCCCGCCGCAACTCGCGGCCCCGAGTAGCACCGCGCCGACGAGCCCGGTCCCGCTCGTCTTCAGGAAGTCCCTACGCGAAAGCCCCCTGGGCCCTAATCTTCCCACACGCTCCTCCCTTGCTTGCCTGAGCAGCCATTCCTGGTTTAGGCCGTTTGCGACCTTCGATTCCCCTGCGACCCGCCGCGTCATCCCACCTCGGATGTCGCAACGGGGCGGTGTTCCGCGAGCGAGAGGTCCGCAGCCATTGCGACCTTGAGTGCCTCCAGGGCGTCGCGGGCCGTGCATGAGTTCTCGGCCTCGCCGCGGGCGAGGAAGAAGAAGTGTTTGAGCTCGGCCCTGTAGGCGTCCAGGAAGCGTTCCTGGAAGTTGGGGTAGGCAGGCTTCTCGGCGGGTGGTATGCCGGGCTCGACGGAGCGCAGGGGCGTACGTCCGTCCACGCCGACGGCGACGCTGTCTCTGGAGCCGAAGATTTCGGCGCGCACGTCGTAGCCGAGGGGGTCGTGGCGGCCTCCGGTCAGAACGGCGACGGTGCCGTCTTGCATCGTGATCAGGGCCGCGGAGGTATCCACGTCGCCGTGCCTGGCGAAGAAGTCGAAGCCGAGGACACCGCCCGCTGCGTACACCTCGTCGACCTCTTTGCCCGTGAGCCAGCGCAGGACATCGAAGTCGTGGATGTGGAGGTCGCAGAAGATGCCCCCCGAGGCCGCTATGTACTCTTCGGGCGGGGGCTCCGGGTCGTGGGTGGCGAGCCTCACCGAGTAGATCGTCCCGAGAGACCCGGTCTCCACGAGGCGTCTCGCTTCCGCGTACCCGGCATCGAACCGTCTCTGGAAGCCGATCTGGAGCACGGCGCCGGAGGACTCGACGGCCTCCACGACCTCGACCGTGTCATCGTAGCCCAGCGCTATCGGCTTCTCGCAGAAAGCCGGGATGCCGGCCTCGACGGAGGCCAGGATCAGGGGCGCGTGCGCAGAAGTGGAGGCGGCGATGACCACGGCATCCGGCCGCGAATCAAGGATTTCTTCAATGCTCCCTGCCTCTCCCCCAACTTCCGCGGCCACCCTCTCGGCGCGGCGCGAATCGGCGTCCCCGACGAGTACCTCCTTTACACTCGGGTTGCCGGTCAGCACGCCGGTGTGCAGCGCGCCGATACGGCCGGCCCCGAGCAGCCCGATCTTCACCCGATCCCCGCAACGACGGGCGTACGAGAGCTCGAGCGCCAGCCCTCCCAACTGAACCGCGGACGGTTCAGGGTTTCCCTCCCATCCCTTACTAGACCCACCTGCGACGATGCTACTGGAGTGGTCATTCCGCGTCAACGGGCGTCTGCCCGTGCGGGCTGCTAGCCGGCCACGCCGTGGCCAAGGTCCGAGGCGGCGTCCCCGTCGAGGAACAGGGTGGCGCGCTGGTGGCGCCTCAACATCGAGGCCGGCATGCTCTCCGAAACGTCGCCCTCGAGCGCTGCCGCGACGGCCTTGGCCTTGTTGGTGCCAGAGGCGAGGAGCAGGACCTCCCTGGATTCGAAGATGGTCGCCATGCCGACCGTGATGGCCCGCTTAGGGGCCCGGTTCGCCTCGAAGTCGCCGGCGTTGACGAGGCGGGTGCTCTCGGAGAGCGTCACGACGCGGGTGCGCGAGTCGAAAGGCGCCCCAGGCTCGTTGAACCCGATGTGACCGTTGCGCCCGATCCCAAGCACGCACACGTCTACGCCGCCGGACTCCCTGATGGCCGCCTCGTAGCGCTCGCACTCGGCCTCAGGGTCAGGAGCGGCGCCGTCAGGGACGAAGATGCGGGCGGGGTCGGCGTCTATGAGGCCATAGAAATGTTCCTTCATGTAAACGTGGTAGCTCGCCGGGTGATCCGGCACCAACCCTAGATACTCGTCTAGGTTGAAGAACGTGGCTTCCGAAAAGGAGACCTCACTGAGGCAGTGCATATCCACGAGGCGCCGGTACATCCCGAGCGGGGTCGTCCCCGTGGGCAGCAAGAGGACAGAGGAAAGGTCTTCGCCGAGCGTGCGCGCAACAGCGTCGGCCGCCGCCGCGCTCATGGCCTCATAGTCGGGGAAGATTCGCGCCCTCATGTTGGGTCCGGGGGGAGGGGCGGATACGACTGTTGGGCAGGAGTAGGGAGTCGGGCGTAGGGAGTCGGGAAAATGGGATAGGGTTCTCGGTTATGGACTTGCGGTGTCACAGCTCCGACACGACCTTTTTGGCCCTTGGTATGGAGGGTGCGCTCATGCTCAGCTCCGTGACGCCGAGGCCTATGAGTTTGGGGATCATCTCTGGTTCGCCGGCCGCTTCGCCGCAGACGCCTACGGGGATTTCCGCCTCGTTCGCGGCCTCGCAGGTCTGCCGGATCAGAGCCAGCACGGCGGGATGGTCAGCGCTCTGCAGCCTCATCAGGCGCTCGTTGCCCCTGTCAGCGGCGAGGGTGTACTGGACGAGATCGTTCGTGCCTATGGAGAAGAAAGCCGATTCTTCGGCGAGTTCCGCGGCGCAGACAGCGGCCGCGGGAGTTTCGATCATCACGCCCGTCTCGATTTCCCCGACCTCTACTCTCTCCTCTTCCAGCCCAGCACGAACTTCTTGCAGCATCTTCTTCGCGGTTTTCAACTCCCCGACGTCGGCGACCATCGGGAACATGACCTTGAGGTTACCGTGGGCTGCGGCGCGCAGGATTGCGCGCAGTTGCGGCTTGAAGAGGTCGGGGGTGTCGAGGCTCATCCTTATGCCCCGCCAGCCCAGAAAGGGATTGTCTTCGTGGATCTGGTCCACTCCGGGCAGGTCCTTATCCCCTCCAACGTCGAGCGTGCGGATGATAACGGCCTTCTCGCCGAACGCTCTGGCGACGGCGCTGTAGGCGCCGTATTGCTCGTCTTCCGAGGGCAGATCGTCGCGCTCCATGAACAGGAACTCGGTGCGGAAGAGCCCGATGCCTTCTGCCCCCCACTCGAGCGCATCCTCCGCATCAGACGTCGAGCCGAGGTTCGCGGCGACCTCGATGCGCCGTCCGTCGGTTGTGTGGGCTTCTACGTGCCTGTACGCGTCGAGGGCCGCCCGCTCCTCGGCCAGTTCCTCCGACATCTTCTCGAACTCGGCGACCGTCTCCCCATCCGGGTCCGTTATGGCCGTGCCTTCGGTGCCGTCGACCGCGACCATCTCGGCGTTTAGGGCTTTCTCCAATGCGTCCCCGACGCCGACGACGGCGGGGATGTCCATGGAGCGGGCCATGATCGAGACGTGCGAGGTCCTCGACCCCTCGGCGGTAACGAACGCGAGCGCCATGCCTTTTTCGATGCGCGCGGTGTCGGAAGGCGCGAGGCTCCTTGCCAGCACGACCGAAGGCTTCTTCATGGCTTCGAAGCCCGAGGCGGCCCGGCCCATGAGCTCGGCGGAGATCTGGCTCGTCACGTCCCTCACGTCGTCGGCGCGGGCAGAGAGGTACTCGTCGTCCATCGCCGCGAACTCGGCGGCGTACTCCTCCCCGGCGGCGAGCACCGCGGCCTCGGGGCTCTCCAAGTGCTCGACGCGCTCCTCGACGGCGGAGGCCAGCTCGGGGTCTTCGGCCATCTCCGCGTGGAACTCGAAGATGCCGGCCTCGTCCTCGTTTCCCGACTGGTGCAGCCCATTGATCGTCTCCGAAAGCCTGCTTACCACGGCACCGACTGCGTTCCGGAACCTCTGCAGCTCGGGCTCGACCTCGTCTTCGGCGATCCTCATTCTCTCGGGCACTGGCCTTCCGCTCCGGAGCACGAACGCCGGTCCTACGGCCACGCCTTCTGAGGCTCCAATGCCGGTCAGCTTCATGGGCGTGGTCCGGGTCTAGTGTTCATCGGAGGAGATCAGGTCCGCCAGCGTCTCGACGGCCTGTTCGGCGTCTTCGCCTTCGGCACGGACGGTTATCTTCTCGCCTTTCTTGGCCAGCCCGGTAATCTTCAGGACGCTCTTGGCGTTCACCTCCCGGTTCCCCTTGATGAACACGACCTGCGAGGAGAACCCCTTGGCCGCCTTGACTATCTGCGCCGCCGGCCTGCCGTGGATGCCCTCCTCGGGCCCGACTGTCGTCTCTCTCTCCGCCACGCAACGCTCCTCTCACAAGACCCGCTATACCCGCCCAATGATAACCTTACTCGCCTTTGAGTTCGGCTACGATTTCGGCTGCCGCCCCCGCCATGAGCCGCGCGTCCGTGGAGACGTTGACGAATCGGAAACCCTTCTCGACCATGCGCAAGGCGTAAACAGCGGAGCCGGTAAAGATGCCTGCGGGGAGGCCCCGCCCGCTAGCGGCGGCAAGCACCCTACCCATGGCCTCGACGACCTCGGGCTCTTCGCGGTCCACGCCGGGTCCGTACCCGAGGCTCTGGCCCAGGTCGGAGGGCCCGACGAAGACCGCATCGAGGCCCGTGACATCGAGGATCTCGTCCAGTTTATCTAAGGCCTCCCGCGTCTCGATCATAGCCATCGTCACGACGGTATCGTCGGCGTGGTCGGTGTAGTCCTCGCCGCCGTAGAGGGACGCCCTGTAGGGTCCGTAGCTACGGTATCCGGCCGGGGGATAGCGGCAGGCCCCGACGAATGCTTCGGCCTGCTCGCGGGAGTTGACCATCGGGCAGATCACCGCGTAGCATCCTGCATCGAGGACTTGCATGATGAGGCCGGGGTCATACCACGGCACCCGCACGACCGGCACGGTGTCCGTGGTCGAGATGGCCTGCAACATGGGAACGAGACTCCCGTAGTCCACGGGCCCGTGCTGCATGTCTATGGTCAGGCTGTCGTACCCCGCGTGGGCCATGACCTCGGCCGAGAAGGAGCTTGGGACGTGCAGCCAGCCGTTCACAATGGTGCCGCCCTCGCTCCAGATGGCCCTCAAACGGTTCTCCCTCACCGCTTATCCCCTCTCGGATGCCGGATCTACTGAACGTAGCCTACCATTCGCGGCGAAATAGCTATTGGCGTCGCGCGGCGTGTGGGGGTCGAAGCGCCTTGCGAGAAACCGCCGAGCATCAGCGCGGAGACGAGGGCCACCCATACCAACCCGGAGACGGCGCCGATCAGCGGTATCAGGAAGTGGATGAGCGCCAGTATCGCCGCCAGGAACCCCACCAGGGCCAGCCACCTCGGCAGGATGCCGCTTCCTAGCACGACCAGGGAGGCAGCGCTGATCATCACCGCGTCCCCGACTTGGCAGAAGTTGTAGAGCCACGCCGAGAGGGCGAGCGACTCAAAGGTGCGCTGGGCATCGGGCACGAAGTTGACGAACCTCACGAGGGTCGCGGGATGCATGATCTCGACCGTGTGCCCCGCGCACGAGAGCGTGATAAACAGGATCCCCCCGACGAGCACCACCGAAGAAAGGACGCCATCCACGCCCTACGCCCGGCGCAGCACCCCGTACAGCACCCCGAGAAACCACAGGAAGAAGAACGTAGAGAGAAGGGTGAGCATACCATTGAAGAACACGAAGGTACCTGCCGACGTGCCGAAGTAGCCGAGTACCTCCCTGGCGCCGGAGGTCGAGGTCGGCGCATCGGGGTAGCCAACCACGTACGCCGGCACGATCAACAACACGGACAACAGGCCACAAACCCCGCCCAACCTCGCCAATCCGCCGCCGGACATTCGCTTCCTCCTCCTCGACAACCCCTAAGAACACGCATTCTACAGTGGATCGCGGAAGGGCTTACGCGATGCGCGCCGGTCAGCCGGTCAGCATTTCAGGAAGGATCTCGGGCTGGACTGGGATAGGTACGCGTGGTCCCGGCGCGGCTTTCTTGACTGTGGAAATCTCGATGGGTGCGTATCAGGGGGCGCCTTTAGAGGCATATTAACAGGTTACATGCTGTCATACGAAGAAAGGCAACACTACGCTAATGCGGTCGGCTATCAGCCGTCAGCTTTTTGCTTAGGGCTGATCTCTGAGAGCTGATCGCTTGAGCAACAGGCACGCTCGGCCGTGTTCGAAGACGATTTGGAGGGTTGATATGCACGCTTGCGAGGATGACACCGGGGAGACGACACGGGGGCTGCTGGTCGAGAATCACGCCTTGTTCTGGCAGGCACTCTCCCTGTTGCTGTACCGTCACCCGCGCATGGAGGTGATGCGGGCCGGCATGTTGGCGGAGGCACGCCTGCTGCTGGGTGGGATCGATGTTGTGGCGTTGGACAACTATCTGCCCGACGGAGCGGGCACCGAGCTGATCGTTGACGTGCGCATGAACAATCCCGAAGCTTCGGTTCTGGTCCTGAACGACGCGCCGGATTCGGCGGACCAGCGGTCGGCCCTCGCCGCCGGGGCGGATCGAGTGTTTTCGAAGGTCGAGTCTCCCTTCACGATCGTGGACGAGATAAAGCTCCTCGGGGTCGCCGGCTCGGCGACCCGCCCGCACGGTTCGGTCTAGACCGACAGAGCGGTGTCTTCTCTCTGCCAGAAGAAAGTTCGCGCGGCCTGGACAGGGCCGTGGTAATGAGCGTATCCGACCTCCTGATACCGAACGTGGCCGACGAGGCCCGCGCCGTAGCCTCGCACCTCCCCGGCGCCGAAGTTCTGGCCGACAGGCGGGTGACCACGAGTGCCATCACTGAGAAGGCCTCCGGTTGCGGCATCCTGCACCTGGCATGCCACGGCATGTTCCGCGCGGATAATCCCATGTTCTCGTCGCTCAGGCTGCACGACGGTTGGCTGACGGCCTCCGACGTTTTGCAACTGGATCTTGACGGCACCATCGTCACCTTGAGCGCCTGCGAGTCCGCACGTAACCAGGTACTGGCCGGCGACGAGCTCGTCGGCCTCGCCCGTGGTTTCCTTGGGGCCGGTGCCTCGACGCTTGTCGCCAGCCTGTGGCTCGTGCAGGACGAAACGACGGCGGGGATGATGGAGGACTGGTACGCCCGGTTGCGCGACGCCCAACTAGCGCTCAAGGAGAGGTGCCCGCATCCGTATTACGGGTCCCCTTCGTTATGATTAGGCAGCAGTAGCGCCTGACGGGTTCTAGCCCGACGCGGCGCGCAGGATCGCAGCCACGGAGCGGTCGACATCTTCGGTAGCGGTGGACCAGTTGGATACCGAGATCCTCATGGCCGCCTTGCCCTGCCAGCTCGTGCCTTCGAGCCAGCAGGTCCCGTCCTCCTGCACCGCCTCGACGACGGCGCGGGTTCGCGCGTCGTGGTCCCCGTCGGGATCCAGGAACCGCACAAGGACCTGGTTCAGGACGACATCGTTGAGCACCTCGATCCCGGGTTCCCGCGCGAGCGCCTCGGCGAAGCGCCTGGCGTGGGCGCAGCAGCGGTCGACCAGGTCGGCGTGCCCGACCGGCCCAGCGAGCGGATGGCCGCGTAGATCGGGAAGCCCCGGGCGCGGCGCGACGCCTCGGGGTTCCAGTCAAGCTGGTCACGCTCGTGGTCTTCGGAATAGACCAGGTAGCTCGCGTGGGTTCCCATGGCCGCCCGGTGCGCGTCGAGGTGCGTGCAGAAGACGAGGCCCGAGTCGTAGGGGACGTTCAGCCATTTGTGGGCGTCGGTTGCCCAGGAGTCGGCGCCCTCGATGCCCCTGACGAGATGCCGCAAAGCCGGGCTGGCACCGGCCCACATCCCGAACGCGCCGTCCACGTGCACCCAGGCGCCGGCCCCGCCGGCCGCATCGCAGATGGCGTCCAGAGGGTCGAAGGCACCGGTGTTGACGTTGCCGGCCTGCGCGCAGACTATGGTCGGTCCCGAGTACTCCTCCAGAGCGGAACGGAGGGTATCGGGCCGCATGCGGCCCTGCTCGTCCACAGAAACGGGGCGTAAGCTGGAATTCCCGAGGCCGAGAAACCTCAGAGCCCGGTCTATGGTGACGTGTCTCTCGTCGCCGACGATCACCCGTACCCGCGGTGCGCCGAGGAGGCCGTCGGCCTCCACGTTCCAGCCGGCCTGCTCGAGCACGCGGTTCCTGGCGGCCGCAAGCGCGGTAAAGTTCGCCATCTGGCCGCCGGTCACCAGCCCGAACGAGAGGCCCTCAGGCAGCCCGAAAAGTTCGGCCAGCCACGCCCCGCAAACCTCTTCAACCACCGACGCCGCCGGGGCGGCCACGTAGAGGCCGGCGTTCTGATCCCAGGCCGAGGCGAGCCAGTCCGCGGCCAGGGCAGCAGGCAGGCTACCGCCGATGACAAAGCCGAAGAACCGTCCGCCGGGCGTGGCCATCAGCCCGGGCTCGGCGCCCCTCGCAAGCTCGGCGAGGACCCGACGAGGCTCCCGTGGCCCCTCGGGAAGCGGTCCACCGAGCTCTTCGCGCAGCTCGTCGGCGGCGGTCGGCGTGACCCTGCGCTCGGGTAGCTCTTCGAGAAACTCGGCCGCCAGCGTTGCCGCGTCGCACAGCAACGAACGCAGCGCCGTTTCTCCATAGCGGTAGTGGTGTCTGGCTCCTTCATGTGCCTTTCCCTTCGATCCAACCGATGGATTTTCCCGATGCGCCTACATGATGCCACCGACCAACGCCCAACGCATATTTCGGGTTTCGTTTGCCGTGCGAGCGGGTAAGGATGGGTGCCGCTAACCGCCCGGCTCCGGGAGGTAGAGATCCTTGCGGGTACGCGGCAGGTTGCTGAGACCGGCCTCGTCGTTCCTGCTGAAGCGGGTTTGAATTATGCCGATTCTGCCCGTGGCGAACGCGCGGGCAGAGCGGGACATGTACGGGCGCCACACCCTGTAGGTCTGCTCGCCGGCTGTTTGGGCCGCCTCCTCGTGATGCATCTCCAGATGCTCTACCCAGCGGCGTAGCGTGAGGGCGTAGTATCCGCGCAGGCTCTCTACGTCCCTCGTCTTGGAACCCGCCGCCTCGGCAAAGCGTAGCACCTCGGCAGGCGAGACCAGTTCCCCGTCCGGGAAGACGTGGCGCTGGATAAAGGAGCTCCTCCGCGAGAGGGCCTTCGCTACGACCCGCAGCGGAGCCGGGCGCGATGAGAGGGTGACGATACTGTGGTTCAGGAAGAGCCCGCCGGGGGGTGAGCCCGCAAGCCTGGGAGAAGTAGTTGGGGAGCCTGGCACGGCCAACGTGTTCGAACATGCCCACGCTCACGACCTTGTCGAAGACGGCTCCCCAAGGCAGGTCGCGGTAGTCCCGGACCTCTACGCGGCAACGGTCCGCGAGCCCGGCTTCGGCGATGCGCGCGGGCGAAGGCTGCCTGGTGCTCGCTCAGCGTGATGCCTGTCGCCCTCACGCCGTAGCACTCGGCGGCATGTAGCACCAGGCTGCCCCCCGCCCGCAGCCTATGTCCAGCAGGCTCTCACCGAGTTTCAGCCTGAGCTTGCGGCAGATGAGATCCGGCTTCGCCTCCTGGGCGGTATCGATGTCCTTCTCCCCGTCTCTAAGTACGCACACGAGTACACCATTCGCCTGTCCAGCCAGCTGCCGCATCGCGTTTCCGGGAGTGGAGCCTGCCCTTCAGGTGATCCGGAGTCCCGCTGCCATCGTTCTCCGGCAGATCGTCTGCCGGTAGCTTTCGCAATAGGCGCGCCTCGCGCGCCAGAAGGGCCGGCGAGCGTAGGCGTGTGGCGAGGAGACCGACCAACTCCGTGGCTTTCTCGAGGTTTCCCTCCACGTCGAAGTCGTCGCGAAGTTAGGCTTCGCCCAACACGAGATCCGTGGACAGCAAGAGCATCCCCCTGAGCGCCCTTGGCCGGTTCAACACCAGGGTGAAGCGGGGCTCAAGGTCTGCACCCGGCACTTCCAACGTCCCGTCCCAGAGCCGCAGCGCAAACGGGCGCACCGATGGTGGGCCGAAAAGATCCTCGAGTACCGCAAGGGTAACGGGTTAGCCCGTGGCAGTGGCAATCTTTGCCGATTGCGTTGGCGTCATGCTCAGGATCACCCCATAGTGCCTACGACCAATTCCCGCCGTGCTCCTCCGAGCGAGGCTCATTGTACCCCGGACGGCCAATAGACGGCGGCTATGGCCGCGAACCTTGCGCGGGCTTGGCCAATGGTCGGCGGTGGGTTGTTGCGCGCCGGACGTATAAAGGATAGGCTCGCCCGGTGGGTAGCGGGCGATCGAAACCAGAGCGGATCGTCCGGGCCGATGAGCGCGAGCGATCCCGGATCCGGGGTCAGTTCGGCGGCGTCCTGGTGTTGCTTATGATCTCGGTGTTCTTCTCGATTTCCGCGCCCACGGTTCGTTGGGCGTGGCTGGCGACCCTCACGGTCGCCATGCTCGCCTCTGGCGCGCAGATGAAGGTGGTGCGGGCGGGGATGGCTCTGGCCACGGCCGGCCCCGGGATGAGCACCGTTATCGCCCTAACGCAAGTGCAAGAGGATGCCAGGAGGCACCTCTCGGTTACGAGCCTGCTTTTAACGTTGGTCGCGATCGGCGCGATCATCCGCCGGGTGAGGCTGCACGCCGAGATCAACACGCTCACGGTTCTGGCGGCCGTGTGTCTCTATGTGCTGCTCGGGCTCTCCTTCGTCTTCGAGTGCGTCGGGGAGTTCGGGTCCCGGCCCTTTTTCACCGCGCACGAGGCGGGACGCGCAGCGACTAAACGTATTTCAACTTCGTGACGATGGCTACCGTGGGCTACGGCGACCTCACGGCTAAAGGAGGCATCGGCCGGGCCCTGGCGGTAACCGAGGGCCTTTTGGGCCAGATCTACCTGGTCACCACCGTCGCTGCCCTCGTGGGCAACCTCGGACGCACGCGTACGCTCCTGGAAGGGATCGATGACGGGGCACCAGAGAGGGATGAGAACGGATCGGGATGAGCCTCGGCCACCATTCAGCGGGTGGGGATCGGTTAGAACTCCTCGCGTAATCCCGCGTCTCTTACTGTCTCACGACGGGCTCGAGCAAACGCCCGCACATTCGCTCGCTCAGCTCCCAGAGTCCCTCTCTCGCCTGCGGGTCGTAGGCTTGCCGATCAGCGCGCGCCTCGCGCGTTCCGTCGAAGTAGAAGCCCGTGACGCCTTCGACCTCCGGCGAGACGGCCAGACGAACGACGGCCTCCGACCCCTCTTCGACCGTGCTCATGGTGTAACCGAACGTATCCTGGACCATCTTGGTGTCCATTAGGGAGGCTGGGTGCAGGGCGTTCACGGTTAGGCTGGTGTCCCGTTGGCGCTCGGCCAGCTCGAAGGTGAACATGATCTGGGCGAGTTTGCTCTGCGAGTAGGCTCTCATGGCGTCGTAGCCCCGCTCGAGCATGGGGTTCGAGAAGTCCACCGGGCTCTGCCCCGCGGATGCGACGTTGACGATCCGTGCCGGGGCAGAGTCGCGAAGCAGCGGCATGAGCAACCTCGTAAGCAAGAAGTGAGACAGGTAGTTGACGGCGAAGGTTAGCTCGACGCCGTCCTCGCTCACCCGACGCTCCCGGGAGATTATGCCCGCATTGTTGACGAGCACGTTCAGACACTCTTCGCCCGAGACGATACGTTCCGCTAGGTCGCGCACGGCGCCAAGCGAAGAGAGATCTGTCAGGTAGGCTCTCGCCCTCTCGCCATCCGTCTGCCCGCGTACTTCTTCCAGAATGGCTTCGAGGCGTTCCGGGCGGCGGCCGTGCAGCAGCACCGTAGCGCCCTTCGCCGCGAGTTCTTGGGCGACGCGCCTGCCCAGGCCGTCGGTAGCGCCCGTTACCAGTATCGTCGCCCCTGCCGCGTCTCCCATGATCACTCCCTTCCGGCTACGATGTCACAGTGCGTGCCCAGCAGCGTGGTTGACACCGCCGTAAAACCTCTCAGCGTAGCCCAAACGCTCGTACCTGGCTGCGCTGATTGCCGATGCCAGGAAGGACGGCGATCAGGCCGAGCGGCGTGCCGCGTCCTGCTTGAAGGTGCGTCGGTAACGGGTGGGAGACACGCCCACCTCCCTCCCGAAGTGCAACCTGAGGGTCGCGCCCGTGCCGAAACCGCAATCCTGCGCTATGCGCTCCACGGGGTCCTCGGAGGACTCCAACCTGCGCTGGGCGGCGAGGATCCTCTGCTTTAGCACCCATCTTAGGGGCGTGGTTCCCGTAAGCTCCCGGAACCGACGTGCGAACGTACGCTCCGACATGCGCGCGTAGCGCGCCATGTCCGCCACCGTGAGGGGACGCCCCAGGTTCGCGCTCGCCCATTTAAGCATCCCCGTCAAGGGCCCTTCGCCAGGATCCTCCGCCACGGGCGTCCTAACGTATTGGGCCTGCCCTCCGTCCCGGTGGGGCGAGACGACCATACGCCTGGCGAACGCGTTTGCCACCTCCGCCCCGTGATCCAGGCGAACCAGGTGCAGGCAGAGGTCGATCCCGGCAGCCGTTCCCGCGGACGTAAGGATCTGCCCCTGATCGACGTAGAGTACGTTCGGATCGACCTCGACTTCCGGGAACCTGTCCGCCAGGGCCCCGGCGTACATCCAGTGGGTCGTCGCCCGCCTGCCGTCGAGCAGTCCCGCATGGGCAAGGACGAACGCTCCCGAACAAAGGGAAACGATCCTCGCTTCCGACCGGTAACTTCGTCGCAGGGCTTCCACCAGCCCCGCAGGGGGAGCCTCGTCCACGTCGCGCCACGCCGGCACCACCACGGTTTGCGCATGCCGCAACTCGGAGAGCCCGTAAGGCGTCACGATCCCGAACCCCGCATCCGTGCGCAGCATCCCTTTCTCCGCGGCGCACACCAGGAAGTTGTAGTTGGGCAACCCCATGTCCGAACGGTCAGCACCGAAAACCTCGCAGGGAACGGCCATCTCGAACGGGGATATACGATCGAACACTACCAGTGCCACGGTGTGCATAATCCCATCATAGCAGATTTGGCAGTAAACGTGCGAATATCGGCATTCCTGCCACTTGTCGGATTGTGCTAGCGGTTGCAGAATTCCTGTGCAAGGAGCAAGCGGCGGAACGCCAGACGGACCGCTTATCACATGACCAGGGAGGTTGTGGTGTTCGCAACCAGGCAAAGCCGGGGATCGCTTAACGCAGAGGCCAACCGTTTCCTCTTCCGGCTGGAGCAAGAGTTCGACCTGATGCGCCTCAGGGAGCGGAGGATGGTCCTGGAGTACGAGGAGGCACGTCTAGCCGCGAACCAAGAATCCTTAAGAAACGTCGACCGGCCGTCCGAGCGACCTCGAAGCGGTGTCCGAATAGCAAGGTGGTGGCGTGCGGTGGGCACGTGGGGCACCATCTGGTGGCTCGGTATTCGGCGAGCCTCCCTCGCCGAGGAGGTGCGCCGGTTGGCACTCCTTGAGGAGGACATCGAGTTTGCGCTGCGCCTCAGGAGGGGTAGATCGCGCGGTTGATCGGTGAAGCGCAAGTAGACGGCTGGGGTTACAACGCTGCTCGGCCAGGGTCGAAGGCCCAGGATCCGGGGCGCGGAAAACGGGTGGCGATCCCTGGCGAGGCGGCCTTCGGAGCCTCCCGTTCGGTCGAGTAAATTCCTCCCCGGCGTCGCCTTTCAGTGGCGAACGATGAGCACGGGACAGTGTGCGTGGCGAACCACCGAGTCCGAGACGCTGCCCATCAGGGCCCTTCTTATTCCCCCGCGTCCCCTGCTGCCCATCACGATGAGGCCGGTCCCAGGTCTTCGGCAAGGTGGACGATCTCCCTTGGCGCATCCCCCATCGCCAGATGTGTCTGTGCGACCGTTCCACCGGCTGACCGCACCCGTTCCGCTTCCGCGTCCAGTATCTCCCTACCCAACTGCTCTGCGCGCCGTTCGAGGTCCTGCTCGAGAACTTGATCCGGCACCACTGCCCTTTCCGGGTCGGTGACCTCCGGATAGAGCAGAGCAGGACTCGGGGCGGCGTCCAGGACGTGGACCACGTGCAACTCCGAGCCGGACATCCGCGCCAGGTCCACCGCGGTCCGGGTGGCGAGTTCGGCCTCGCCGGAACCGTCGGTGGCCAACAGTATTCTGGTCGGAAAGATGCTCATCTCGTCCTCCTCGCTCGACACCAGATTCCCGACACGTATGATGGTATCCGGCCGGTTTCGACGCACTATCCAGCTCCCAGGTGAGGCTGGCGGCTCGCGCATCGTAGTTGCCGAGGCGGTTTTCGTCGAAGAACCAGAGTATGCTGGGGCGTGTACACTCCGCCCCAGCAAGGATCGGGGTGAAACGGCAGACCATCATCAAGTTGGCAAGCCTCGCCGGGATGATCGGGTCCGTCCTGTTCGGGGGCGTCCTGATCGCGCTGAGCGTTCTCGAGTACGACTTCATGCTCGGGATAGGATGGCGACCCATGGCGAACCCGGCGGGGGCCTGGCCCAGCGGGCTCGTCCTAGGTCCTTACGGCGCAGCGCAGGTAGCCAACTTCCTGGTCTCGGGTCTGCTTCTTTGCCTCTTCGCGCTAGGTCTTCGTCTCCAGGTGACAAACGGGCGCGGCCCACCGCCATCCGGTCCTGCTCTCCTCTTCGTTGCGGGGATTGCGATGGCGCTCATGAGCTTCCAAACCGATCCGATCGAGCGGGTGGGGCCACGTAGTCTGCACGGCCTGATCCACGACTCGGCGTTCGTAATCTTCGTCCTCGCCTTTCTCGCCGCCCTGTTCTTCCTGTGGCGGATATTTGGGGAGGATGCTCGTTGGCAGCGCCACGCCCACTATACCCTGGCTACGGGAGTATTAGCCGTGCTCTTGCTCTTGCTGCCGGGCGTGGCCTACTACCTGTTCCTAGTCGCGCTGCTCGCCTGGATCGAGGCCATCGCGATACGCCTGTGGCGGCTATCTTAGTCGGGTCGTTTGCCAGCGGGTGTCGGGTAGCTTGTCGTCTCATGGGTCAGGTGATTCCACCGGCCGTGACTCGAGAACGTCGAAGGCGATTCGCTTTGAGGAGAAGCCGAATGCTGCAATAGCGCAACCCCGAACCTCATCCAGTACACCTTCGCGCTCGAGGTTCGGGTCATCTCCTTCTGTTTCGATCATGATCACGAGCAGGTCTTCCTGTGAGTCCCACTCCGCTTTCGGCTCGAGGGGCCAGGGGCGTTCGCGAAGATATTGACGGAAGCAGGGCATGCCTTCGGCGATTTCGACGCCAGCGACCCGGTGACAAATGTTCTCGTGCGAATCCGCACCATGAGTTTAGGCTTGCGCTCTGGGCGGTTGGGTAAGTAGGCACCTCTGACAGAGTACGTGATCATCTCCGCAGCAGGCACCATACTCTCGCATCCTGCGCATTGCATGAGCTTGCGGGTCAGTACGCAGCCTCATCGAAGTCTTTCACCCCGAGCCCGCTGCTATCGTACGTGTCGCACTTCCGATTGTAGCTCCTTGAGGAATACGGGCTCCGGGCGAATCCGCATTCAACGGTAACCCATTGCGCCATACCGGCCTGTGCGGCCTTGCCACCACCGGGCGGCACAAAAGCCAGCGTAGCTCTCAAAGCCCCGCGCTGCGGGAACCCGCATCCTCGCAGCGTCATTTCCCGCGTCCGTGTCAGCGGCGGTCCAGGTTGAGCGCGACGCTGTTCATGCACCACCGCTGCCCACCGGCCTCTCCCGGTCCGTCGTCGAAGACGTGACCGAGGTGAGAGCGGCAACGCGCGCAACGGACTTCGGTGCGGAGCATCCCGTGCGAGCGGTCCTCGACCAGTTCGACGGCGTCCGATGAGACGGTCTCGGTGAAGCTCGGCCACCCGGTGCCCGAGTGGTACTTCGTCTCGCTCTCGAAGAGGGGGTTGCCGCAGGCGGCGCAGTGGTAGAGGCCCTCATCGTCGGTGTCCACGGACTCGCCGGAGAACGGCAGCTCGGTCGCCGCCTCGCGCAGTACGGCGTACTGCTTCGGCGAGAGCCGCTCTCTCCACTCCTCGTCGGTGCGGGGCCGCTCATCGTTCGCCGCCCCGATCCCGACCGGGCAGCTCACGCCTGTGCCTGCCAGGCTGCAGTATCCGTTCGGTACCTTGTGCAGGTACTGCTGATGGTAGTCCTCGGCGTAGTAGAACTGGCCGGCGGGTGAGATCTCCGTGGTGATCGTACCGTAACCGCCGCGCCTCAGCGCCTCCTGGTAGTCGTCGCGGGTCTCCTCGGCGGCCCGACGCTGGTCGTCGCCCGTGTAGTAGATCGTCGATCGATACTGCGTTCCTGCGTCGTTGCCCTGGCGCATCCCCTGCGTCGGGTCGTGGGCCTCTCAGAACACCTTCAGCAACTCCCGGTAGGGGACCTTCTCGGGGTTGAAGACGACGAGCACGACTTCGGAGTGCCCGGTCCGGCCGCTGCACACCTCCCTGTAGGTCGGGTTCGGCGTGAAGCCTCCCGCGTAACCGGCCGCGGTCGTGTAGACGCCGTCGATCTGCCAGAACTTGCGCTCGGCGCCCCGGAAGCAGCCGAGGCCGAAGACCGCGGTGCTCGAACCCTCGGGGAAGGGCGGCTCGAGCGGTATTCCGAGCACGGCGTGCCTCTCCGGAAGCGCGAACGCCCGCTGCTCCCGGCCGGGAAGCACCCTGGCAGGGTCGATCATTCTGGTCTTGTGGCGACTGAAGAGCCCTCTCTCACATCCTTGATGCGGTCCGTAAGCACTTCGACCTGCTACGGACCACACTGTCAGCGATCAGCCGTCAGTTCCTGGTTTTTGGCTGATTCGTGAAGGCGGAGTGTTTGAAAACAGCCGAAAGATCCTAAGCGGCTGCCGGGAACCCCGGGCTATGTTCTGTTCGATCCCTGAGATCTTCCTCGGCCTCGCGCTGCAATTGCCTCACGCGCTTGCGCGAAACGCCGAGTTCCTCGCTGAGTTCGGCGAGCGTCGCAGGCTTCTCGCCGTCCAGCCCGTAACGACGGACGAGGACGCGGCGCCGGCGCTCCGGGAGCCCCTCGACCGACTCCATGAGGCGGCGCGTCTCGAGTTCCCGCACCACCTGGGAGGCAATTCCGGTCTCCCGCTCGTCTTCGAGGAGATCTCCCAGTTCCGAGCTGTCCTCTTCCGAGGAGAGCGGCCGGTTGAGGCTGGTGGCGTCGGAGATGGCGCTCTTCACGCTTTTGACCCGATCCACATCCCACCCTATCCTCGCGGCGACCTCCTCGTCGGTGGGATCTCGCAACAGCTCAGTGGAGAGCTCGTTGTAGACCCTGGCCATCTTGCGGATCTTCTCGCCCATGTGAACGGGCACCCGGATGGTCCTGCCCTTGTCAGCAACGGCGCGCTGCACGGCCAGACGGATCCACCACGTGGCTTAGGTCGAGAAGCGAAATCCCCTGTCGGGGTCGAACTTCTCGACGGCTTCATGAGACCTATGTTGCCCTCCTGGATGAGGTCCCCGAACGGCAACCCCATGCCGCGGTACTTCTTGGCGACCGACACGACCAGCTTGAGGTTCTTCTTGATGAGCTTCTCTCGCGCCTTCCTGTCGCCGGCCTTGGTCCTCCTAGCTAGATCTATCTCTTCCTCGTGCGTGAGGAGCTTTTCCCGGCCGATCCACGCCAGGTACCTCGCGAGCGGCTCCGGAGTCTCGTTATTCGCCTATCTTGCTATGTTGTGCCTCCTCTGAAAAGATGTGAGTGTGATCGGACTCTGCGCCCTGAAGGATATCTTCGCTTCGCGAGCCCCTTCATCCCTTTCTATTCGGGTTCTCGTATATAAAGGCCACTTGGTGGACTATTTTCTTACCCCTCGCGTCCCGCATTCTGGATTTTGGCCAGGCGCTTCGGCTCGTACCCTTACCTCACGCCGATCGCTATTAGCAGGGCCTCATACTTTTCGCGACAGTCATCGCAGTTGCGCAAGTGATCCTGGACCTGAGGCATTGCCGTCGCGGCATCAGGTCCAGAGAACTGTATCTCTGCGAACAGGTCCATCCGCGCGAAGCACTCGTCGCAACCGATCTCTCTCTCGCGTCCAGGCTACGGCCCGCGCCAGTTTGTGGAGGTCATTCCGGTCCAGCATCACAAAGCTCCAGTCTCGCTTCTGATGTCCTGGACTCCCCAAGTGTTCGAGCTCTTACCCTTGGTCGAAGTTCGCCAGCACTTCCCGCGGGGAGAGGCCCACGGCCTCCATGCGCCGCTTCAACTTCCTGCGGGCGTCGTGCAGCAGCTTGTAGAGGGCGTTCTGGGTTGTGCCCATCCGCCACGCGACCTCGGCGATGGGCATCCCCTCCAGGATCACGGCTATTACCACGTCGCGCTGTTTGTCGGTTAGGTCTTCGTCGATGATGCCGCGCAACGTGGCCATTGCCATATTCTGGAAAGCCGCCTGTTCAGGGTCTGGCTCGGGATTCGCCAGCCGGCGTCCCGTAGTTGATCGTCGGTCAAAGAGATCCTGCAACGAGACGTCGCGCCAGCGTCTGCGCTTGAGCTCGGTGAGGGCCACGTTCATGGCGATCTTCTTCGCCCAGGTGGTGAAACGACTCTCGCCCCGGAAGGAGTCGAGGTTGTCGATTATCTTGAGCGATGCCTCCTGGGCGAAGTCTTCGAAGTTGGCGTCCGCACCGCCCGCACGGCCACTCAGGGCCGCCCTCAAGCTCCTCACGAGCAGATCGTAGAGATCCGCAAGAGCCTCGCTCAGATCTGGCCCCCGCAACTGGGCGAGCCATTGTTCGTCGGTGCGTTTCTGCATACGGGTCCCGTACTATCCCTATGGCACTCCTTTCCAGACCATCTCCGAGACTTCGAACACGACCTCGGATCCGGGGCCGTCGGAACCCGGGCGGACCTCTCCCTCGATCACACAGACACGATCGTTCAGCCATCGGTAGCGGGGGTCGTCGGTCGTGTGCACGAGGCTTCCGAGCAGTTGCCGCATGCCGGCGTCGGTCGGCGTTGCGAGCCCGTTCCGAACAGGATCGTGGCACCGTCGTCGGCCTCGAGCACGCCCCGAACCTCGGGCACTAGCGCCCCGTCCGCCCGCTTGCGAGGGAAGTTGGCCACGCGGTAGCGGGTCGAGAGGCGCCCCGTGGAGCGCCCCTCGGCCAACAGGAAGGCGCGCCCTTCGGTGCCGGCATCCGCGCCGACCTCCACGCTCCAGGCCTCGGGCGTGGTGAAGGTGACCGTGTAGAGGGGTTCGAGTCGCATCTAGCTTTGCTCCTGCCTCAGCTCGCCGCAAGCCCGGCCACCGTCTCAGGCATACCGTCCCACGATCCGACAGGCTCGAGCGAGCCCTCCGCGTCGACGGACCAGCCGTAGATGCAGCCGCCGTCGGCGTCGATCGCGTAGAGGAACCGTCCGTCG
>JBKPOM010000147.1:0-4777 GCA_046733115.1 Actinomycetota bacterium
TTGACCTGGGGACGCTCGTAGAAGCATGAAACCTACTCTGAACACCTCCGTTAGAAGATAGTCTGAGCCACAGAACCGGGATTTCTTGGACACCCGTGTGTATGGTATATCGGTTCAACCATTATGACCGATGCTGTAGTACGCTCTGCTCATTATCATCTTCGAGCCGAATCTCGCTGCCGTCCTCAGCAGGCACAGAGCACGCCATCGTTAACCTAGCTGGCGGTCGAGGTTGAAGGCGGCGCTGATGAGGGCGAGGTGGGTGAAGGCTTGCGGGAAGTTGCCCAAGGCCTCGCCGCTCGGGCCGATCTCCTCTGCGTAGAGCCCTAAGTGGTTGGCGTAGGTAAGCATCTTCTCGAAGACCAGCTGTGCTTCGTCCGGCCGCCCGGCCCGCGCCAGCGCCTCAACATACCAGAACGTGCATATCGAGAACGTGCCCTCCTCGCCCTCTAGCCCGTCGGGAGAAGCGACCGGGTTGTAGCGGTAGACGAGGCTATCTGAAACTAACTCCTCCCTTATAGCGTCGAGCGTCGATAGCCAGCGCGGGTCGGTCGGGGAGAGGAACTTGACCAGCGGCATCAAGAGAACGGAGGCATCCAACACGTCGGTATCGTAGTGCTGCACGAAGGCTTTTCGCTTCGGATGCCAAGCTTGCGCCATGATCTGGCGGTAGATGCGGTCGCGTACGGACATCCAGTGCACCAGATCGGCGGGCAGCCCGCGCTGCCGAGCGATCCTGATCGCCCGCTCGATCGCTACCCAGCTCATCAGCCGCGAGTGGGTGAAGCGCTTGCGACCTCCCCTCGTCTCCCAGATGCCCTCGTCAGCCTCGTCCCAGTGTTCGCAGACCCACTCGACGACGCGAGCGAGGTCCTCCCACGCGTCATGGTAGATCGGCGTGCCGTACTTGTTGTAGAGGTAGACCGAATCGATGAGCTCGCCATAGATATCCAGCTGCAGCTGATCGGCGGCGGCGTTGCCGACTCGCACCGGTCCCCAGCCGCGGTACCCTTCGAGGTGCTCAAGCACCTCCTCGGGGAACTCGGCGCGGCCGTCGATGCCGTACATGATCTGTAGCGGTCCCTTCTCCTTGGACCGGCGCTCGCAGAAGCGTTCGGTCAGCCAGCTCATGAACGCCTCGGCCTCCTCAGTGAAGCCTAGGCGCAAGAGGGCATAAAGCGAGAAGGCGGCGTCGCGGATCCAGGTGTAGCGATAGTCCCAGTTGCGCTCCCCGCCGCTCGGCTGCTCGGGCAGGCTGGTGGTCGGTGCAGCCACGATCGCGCCGGTCGGCGCGTAGGTCAGAAGCTTCAGGGTGAGCGCGGAGCGGTGCACAGTCTCTCGCCACCGGCCCCCGTAGCGCGAGCGGGAGAGCCACCGCCGCCAGAACGCCACCGTGTCGTCGAGTGCCTTGCGGCTGTCGCCCTCGCTGTAGTGCTGCGGCTCCTCGCCATCTCCGATGTTCTCCAGCACGAAGGTAGCACTCTGCCCGGCTCGAAGGTCGAAGCGCGTCCTGACGCCCTCCTCCGAACGCTCGAGCGGCTGCGGCGAATTCAGTGCGACCGTCAGCATCGGCGACTCGAAGACCGCGCCCCGTTGGTGCAGGCGTGTCTTGTGCGCCTGCCGACCGTAGTCGAAACGCGGCTCGACCTCGACGCGGAAGGTCACCCGGCCGCGCACGCACAATAGGCGTCGTATCAGACGGTGGGGCCGGTGGCCTGATGAAGCGACAGGCATGAAATCTTGGACCTCTCCCACGCCGTGGGGGCTCAGGAAGCGGGTGATCAAGATGTTGGTGTCCGGGAAATAAAGCTGTTTGGTCGTCCAGTCCGTTCCGGTAGGAGCGATTCGCCAGTAGCCACCGCGCTCCCGGTCGAGGATCGCCCCGAACAAGCTCGGGGCATCGAAACGCGGACAGCAGTACCAGTCAATCGTCCCTTCGGTGCCCACGAGTGCGACGGTATGGAGGTCGCCGATGAGGCCGTGTTCGGCAATCGGCAGGTAGCCGCTCAAGTTGGCAGGTTCTGGCATCGGCGAGACTCCAGTGTGAAGGTTCGTATATCGCATCGTACGGTCCTTTGCTTGCGGTCAGCGTCGAGCATTTAGCCAGCGCTGCGTACTCTACGTTCCTGAGCCCAAACGAAGCAGGGCTGCGTTCTCCCTCAAGAATGCGACTTTTCCTAGCGGATTAGTCCCATAATAACGCTGTCCCCCGAACCGTCGCTCCTTCCCTACCACGCTCGACTTCCCATAATTATAGACGAGGCCAATAGGTTACCGTTCGACGTGCTGACTCCTTCCACGATCGTGCAGTGCTTCGAATGTTCACCAACGTTCTAAGTGAAGGCGGCCTTCGGTAGGCAGGACGCGAAACCGAAACTCTCGCAAAGGAGGAGGGAGTGGACGAAGAGCAGCACCATGGCATAGCGTTGGAACTACGGTAACGGCATCCTGCAAACGGCGTATTTATAAGGAGGGTGACCGACGGGGCTCGAACCCGCGACCTTTTCTAGATCCACAATCCGAATAACTCCTACTGTAGATGACCCATAAGTAAGCCAAAAAGTTTATATTTGCAGGGGTTATGTACACGCCAATCAGTGCGTCGCGTACCGATGTATACCGCCCGATACCACTCCTACTGCTGCCGCTACTGCTGCCATATTGCGGCGATAGACAACGTGAGGTCTTGGCTTACTTAGGCTTATGCTATGTCAAAGACCACCGACGAGCGGACTCGAACCGCTTTCCTACTCATTACGAGTGAGCCTGTTCCCTACTCCAAACCCCGCTAAGAATGGCCGTTTTGCAGGTACTTATGACTCTGCTCTGTCCGTCAAGTATCAGCAAATGTCGCCAAATATCGCCTCTACTGCTGACGATTGCTGACGCCTCGGTTCTTAGGTCGGCTGCGACCACTTGACAACGGCCGCCATCGGGTTGCTCGTCGGGGTTCGCGGCCCTGGCCGAACGTAGGAGGTGGGTATGCATCTGTTGCAACCACTCCTTGACACAGACGCTGCTCGTCTATTGACGCAAGCTGTTACGGGTTCGAGATATGGTCGTTTTATATCAGCCGGAGGGGCACGAGCCAGGGATCAGCAGTAGTGTTAACGTAGAAGCCGGGAAACCGAGCAGAGGAGGGTCCGTTGCCCAGAACAGAGATCACCAGCCCGAAGCTGCCGGCGCCGATGCGTAGGGGAGCGTTCTCTTCGGGGGTGGAGGCGCCGGCTGGGAGGACGATCTATGTTTCCGGACAGGTCTCGATGGACGCCGCCGGGACCGTGGTCGGTGAGGGGGACATAGGGCTGCAGACGGAGACGGTGCTAGAACACGTCAAGACCGTGGTCGAGGAGGCGGGCGGCGGCATGGAGGATGTAGTGAAGGTCACCGTCTTCATAACCGACATGGGGCTCTACGACGACATCCACGAGGTCAGGCGGCGCTACTTCGTGGAGCCCTACCCGGCCTCTTCGATGGTCGAGGTCTCCGCGCTCATAGACCCCCGGCTCCTGATCGAGATAGAGGCGGTTGCCGTCGTTAGGTAAAAGAGGAGGGCCGGAGCGATGGCTTTTCATGCGGTTTCCGCCCCTGGGACTTCAAGGTGAAGTGCGGATCAAGTAGAGAAGGACATATCGCTCACCTTATAGGAAGGGCCGGGGCTATGACACGACCCCAATTACTTCTTACGCATGGCGTCAACAGGGCCGGGAGTAGAATTAGAGGTCATAGCCGGGTATGTCTTGGTAAGAGTCATTAAACCTGAGCGTCTCGCTCGCCGACTCCAAATTGGCGCGTTCCCAATCTATCCGGTCGGCCTCTCCCAGGCGGTCCACGTGCACGCGATGCAACTCTTGCCACACGCCGGTCCCCTGCCAATCGCGCAAGTCCTGCCAGCAGGTCGACCCCGAGCCACAGCCATCTCCTTGGGGAGAATCTCTCAAGGGATGCCGCTCTTCAGGACGAAGACGATGTCGGCCAGGGCGGCCCGCCCCGGTCCGGTACTCTTAGGCAATCGGATTGGGGCTATGCGCTAATAGCAGGAGCGGAAATGAAAACGTTAATGCTGATGCTGGCGAGTGTGGCGCTCCTTATAGCGTTGTTCGTGGCCGCCGGTTAGACCCCCCTTAAGGACACGCGAGTTATGCGGCATTGGCACCCGGCGCTGATTGAGCGTGGGATTACTGCCGTCGGGCTATCGTTCTATGGCCACCACCACACCCGCCACGTTTACCCGGTCCGAGGCGGGGCCTTCGTAGCGGCCCCTATCACGAGTTGCTGGGATTACGACTTCATCGAGAAGGACTGCGACGGTCCAGACCATTACAAAGCATTCGTGAGAGGCACCAAGATAGGCGCGTACAAGGTCGATCCAACCTCCATATCTCCACCACGGGCCAAGGCGTGCGCTGTCACCAAGGATCACCGTAGGTATTGCGTATCGGATTGGCGCTTCGATAATGAGACCGTGTGGCTAGACACGCACCACAGGATAGAGGGGCACGCGCTGGTTATAGGCTGCCCCGGTCCTAGGCTAGAGCTTCCCTGCAAGAGCAAAGACTGAGATAGCCCCGGTTCTATCGGTTTCTTATGTACATACAGCGTGTTGCGATGAGGATGGGCTGCATGGCATCATGGACTGATGAAAGCGTACTCCAAAGACCTCCGTCAGAAGATCGTGGATGCCATAGAGAGAGGCAGGCCCAAGGCCCAGGCAGCCCGTACCTTCGGGGTCGGGATCTCCACCGTTAAGCGTTACGCCACCAAAGCCCAAAGAGGA
>JBKPOM010000148.1:0-4696 GCA_046733115.1 Actinomycetota bacterium
TGGCGACCTTCACGTAACGTTACTCACTTAGCGTTACGCGAAGCGCGGGGCGTCAGCGGCCAGTCTGATGGAGTATCGCCTTTAACGAGAGAGCGCCCCAGAGTAGGAGAGGGATACCTAGTAGGAGAGGGATGTGAAGAAACTCTTGGCCATCTTCGCCGCCCTGGCGGCGATCGGGCTCGGGGCCCACCTCGCCTCCGCCGCCCGAACGTGCGACTCGGTTGTCACCCCCGGCGAGGGCCTCGCTAAGGCGGCGGCCGACTGCCCGCCCTCAACGACCTTCATCATCAAGGACGGAGCCTACAAGCTCAGGGGGCCGATCGACGCCGATAGCGGGGATACCTTCAGGGGGACCTACTCCGATGGATCCCCCCCGACCATAAATGCCCAACGGGCGGAGAGCGCCTTCTACGTCGGCGGCACAAACCGGGTGACGATCAGGTCCCTAAGCATCGGTGGGGCGGGGGGCGGCGAGAAGTGCGCGCCGGCGTGCGGGAGCGCCATCAAGGGGGACGGGACGAAGCTGCACGTCCTCGACGCGAGGCTCCACCGTAACGCCAACCAGGGGATCGGCAACCCGGGCGACGGCTTCATCCTGAAGAACTCCGAGATCGACCACAACGGCTCGTACCGCTTCACGTCCTTGGGCGGCTCTTCGAGCAAGGACACCTCCTCCTCGGCCGGGGTCAAGATAGCCGGCAACAGCGCGACCCTCAGGAACAATAGGATCCACCACAACTACTGGCACGGGATCTGGTGCGACCTGAAGGGGGGCCCGATAGTACTCACCGGCAACCGTATCCACGATAACGGCAAGAGCGGCATCAAGTACGAGCTCTGTAAGGGGCCGGGCAGCAAGATCGCGCACAACAGCGTGGTCCATAACGGCTACCTCAAGGAGGGCCCATCGGACCTCGAAGGCCGGGCCGGCATCCTGCTCCAAACCGCCCGGGACGTGGAGGTAGTCCACAACAGCGTCCGGAATAACCGCGGGCCCGGCATCTACGCCAAGGACGGCAATCGCGGGAGAACCTTAGGGGTCAGCATCCACCACAACTCTGTGGGCAACGACAGCGTGCGAGGTTGCCAAATCTCCGGCGTGAGGTGTGAGGCGAATGGTCGGTAGGTGGGCAATAGAGAAGGCTTCTCGCAGGAGGAGGAGCGGGCCGTTAGGTAACCTACGCCGCTCTAGAAGGATGCTACCGAGCTCTGTGCGAAACGGGGATTCTTTCGGAGAGAGCTCCTATTTCTATATTCACCTATATTCACCCGAGTGCGTGGAAGAAACGTTCTCCGAAGTTCGCTTGCACGATCTTGCATAGTCCCGGTGCCCTCCGATCTCGTCCTGTTGGACCGGGGCCGTGCCGAACTTCGCTTTTACGGCGTTCTCGGAAGTTCGCTGCCTGCAAGCAACGCCTAAGCAACACAAAAACACGCCATTGAGGGATGCGCTGCCTCCCTCAAATGTGTAGGCTGGCCCCGTTGTCAAACGTGGCGGGCCTTAGAGAGCCTAGTGTCCCGCCCCTCTTTAGGGAGGAGGAATAGAGAAAAGTGCTGTCGAGTAGGAGAGTGGTGCTCTTCGTGGTGGTGCTGGCGCTCGGGATAATAGGTGTCCTGGGAGCCGTATCATCCGCCTCGCCTAAGGGCAACGACGAGCACCACAACGCAAGCGAAGGGCGTAGTACCCTCACCGTCTTGACCAAGACCCGCCAGATCGAAGTCGTCGACCTTGGCCCACGAGGACCAAGCCAAGGCGATATCCACGCCGTCAACGCCCCCATCTACAACGAGAGCGGAAAGCAGAGGATCGGGCGCTTAGACCTGTTCTCCGTACTGACCGACCCCGCCGATGAGCCCTCAGAGAAGGCCCAAATGGCGGAGGCTACGGCCACATACACCCTGCCGGGCGGGGAAATCAGCGCACAAGGCGTGAGAGCCTACCCTGAGCTCTCTGGGCTCCCAGCTAGGGGCGTCGATGCCATCACCGGCGGCACGGAGAAGTACGCCGGTGTGCGGGGCGAGGTAAACGTCGAGACGCGTGGAAAGAAGGTCATTATCACCTTCCACTTCATCGGCTAGCTTCGCGTCGTCGTAAGCTAGAACAATAGGGCCGGGGCTTGTTTCTGGGCTCTGGCCCTTCCTCTTGCCCTTATTCACGAACTTCGCCTAATAGTAATTATGCGAAGTTCGCGCGAAGTTTTGGCTCGTGGCAGCGAAGCTCGGTAGCCGGTTTTCGCTTTCGCCGAATCCTCCGAAGTTTGTCGGCCGGCGCGGGGATGCCAGAAGGCGCCGAGCCTTTACGTGCGTGGGGGTTCGAACAGTTCGATGGGGTTGCCAGCGGGGTCATCGAGCAGGATCTGCTTGCCGCCGATCCCACTGACGATGTCGTTGCGGAAGCGTACTCCTGCGCCGCGTAGGTTCTCCACTAGGCCGTCGAGGTCGTCGCTCTCAAGCTGGATGCGGTTCCAGCCGCCGGGTTCGGGCTTGCGTCCGTCGGGCATGGGCTGAGAGGCTCCTCCGGGCCCGCTTGGCGCGCTCAAAAGAAGGCGCAGCTCGCCTCGCGAGAGGATGGCGAAGCTGGCGGCCGGATGCAACTCGAGGGTGAAGCCGAGGTGCCGTGTGTAGAAGGTGATCGCCGCATCGACGTCGTCGACGATGTAGCGAACGCTGACTGAGGCCATCGTTGATCCTCCTTGAGGAGCCTTGGTTGCACGATGCCTACCGCGATGCCTAAAAGGATCTTACGTTCCATATGCACGCTGCCCCACCCCTAATTCACCCGAGAGTACGTGGAAGGTGAATTCTGAGAAGCCCGGATCCCCGGTAGGTCCGAGACCTATTCACGCTGACGAATCTTTATGCACCACTACATGTAGGCCCTACTCGCGGTGCGTGAGGAGCCGCAAAAGCCATCCTGACGGTTTTCGGAGGGCAATCTATGCAGGATCCTGGATGCGAACTTCGGAGAATAACCCTTCCCCGCACACCGCTGAATAGCGGCTAACGACGCAGGGCCGGGGTTGCTCTACGCCCCGACCCTCGCCTCTTCTGGTGGCAAGTACTGCCTCTGTCCTACTTTCCTAGCGCTGCTGCTCCTCTTTGCCTCCTCCTAAGAGCCTGTCGGTGGTCCCCCTTACCGTATCGGTGACCCCGCCTACCGTATCGGTGACCCCGCTTACCGGTTCCGTCACTCCGCTTACCGTATCGGTGACCCTGCCTAGCGGCCCCTCGTCGGAGCGGATATCCGCCTCGGAGATGATCCCTACGAGCCTATCGTCCTCTACGACCAAGATGCGGTCGAGCTGGTGCTCATCCATGAGCCTTCGCGCTTCGCTGATGTCTTGGTCCGGACCTATGGTGACGAGCTCTTCCGAAGCGATCTCGTCCACCGTCGTCTTCGTCGGGTCTCGACCCTCTGCTACCACATGGGCGATGATGTCGCGGTCGGTGACTATGGCTTTGGGCCGCTCACCCTCGACGATGGGCAGCGGCCCCTTCTCCTCCTCGATCATCCGCTTGGCCGCGTCCACTACGCCCGTTCCGGGCTCGATACTCACCACGCCGGACACCATCCGGTCCCTTACCCGAGGCATCGTTATCACTCCTTCCGTTCCTCATCTTGCCTCATCCGTTCCATACCCTATTTGCTCCACGCTAAACCCACTACAACACACGTTCCGAACTTGGGGCTCTGCCCTCCCCGGCGCCGATCTTATTAGTTGGGGCGCCCCTTGAGTTCCTTGAGGTCCATTTCTAGCTCCCATATCCTCGTTTCGAGGTCCAGAAGGTACCTCGCCAACTCCTGGGAGACGTCCAGGCGAGCCATCCGTCCCTGCACAGCCTCGTCGGTACTCTGTGGCCTGGCGCTCCCCATTTCTCGTGCATGCTGTTCAGCTTTGCGGTGGTTGTCATCCATGATGCCCCTTTGTGTCCAGTTTCTTTGCGCTTACTGCCTTACCGTTCCCAAGATCCACGCGTGGCACACTGCGGGGCGCCGTTAACGACGCTTTGTTTGAAGGGCTTGGTCACTTTAAAAGCGCCGAATGCATTCCTATCTCCCTAGCCCCGCCGACGATGCGCCGTCGCTACGGCCTCGGTACGCAGTCAGGAGCGCGTACCGCAGCGTACCCCTGGGCCATACAAACTTCGGAGAAGCAGGTATATACCGAATCCAGGAGCACCCAGCGGCTTGTCCCTGCCGAGGTGCCTACCCCTGTGCCTCCAGGGGCGGGTTCTCGACGATCTTCTCCGTAGGAGGAGGCTCCGAAACGGACTCTGGTTTGGGCTCTTGCTCCTTTCGTCCCACGGCTGCAGCCTCCTCGCGTACCACCTGCGCAGCTACCCTAAGCTCCTGGGCACGTGCCGAGGTTACTAAAGCCTCGCTTGAAGCGTTAGTGTCCATCTCAAGTTCGTCGACAACGCCCTCGAACCGATCAGCTATCTTCTCCAGTCGTCTGCCTGCCCGCTCTGCAAACTTTTCGTGCTTCACTCAGTTACCTCCTCCCGCGTACATCTGAGGTTCTCCTAGTAGCCTCTACTAAGCCCTGTGCTGCGCAAGGATCATGCCGACCCGCTCGACGATCTCCACCGGCACTTTTCCAGGAAGTCCGCGAACACATCGTCGTGGGCAAGCCGCGCGTTTCTCGCGACCAGTCCGCAGCCTTCGGCTCCAGCCAGCAGGGCATATAGCGCAGTG
>JBKPOM010000149.1:0-5358 GCA_046733115.1 Actinomycetota bacterium
GAGCGCGGCAAGCTCGCCGGCGTGCGGGTCGTCCGTCCTGGGTTGCACGAGCTCATGATCGTCTCCAACTTCGGGACGACCATCCGCATGGACGCCGACTCGGTCTCCCGCCAGGGCCGCGCAGCGCAGGGCGTCAGGGTGATGAACCTCCGCGCCGGCGACTCAGTGAGCGCGATAGCCAAGGTCGTCTCCTCGCGTTCGGCCGACGCTGACGGCGCCACGGACGAGCTCTCTCTGGATGAGCTCTCCGGAGAGGAGCAGACAGGCACGTCGGCCGCAGGGCTTCCCGAGGCCGACGGCAGCGGGACGGTGCCCCGTGGCTAGCGAGTGTGAGGGCGTCGTCGAATGCACGGCCCTCGTCCTCGCCGAGAGCTGCACCGAGTACGAAGACAGGCTCACGCTCTTCGGGATACTCGATGAGATCCGGCCCAACGGCTCGGGCGAGACCTCGTTTGTGGTGTATACCAAGTTCGAGGGATGCGAGCACGCCTCGGACAAGGAGCGTCGGGCGCGCCTACTGGTCACGGATGAGGACGGGGAGGTCCTCATGGAATCGGCGGAGTACTCCGTCTATCTGGATGGGACGGAGGAGCCGGTGACGATAGTCGCGGCCTTCGACTTGCCGGAGGACTTCGAGGTGGGGGAGCAGCAGTTGCTCTGGGTGGAGGCCGTCTTAGACGAGGAGACGCTTTCGCAGACCGTGGTCAGGATCCACGACCGCTACAGTGTATAAATAAGAGACCAACAGGGGCCCGGGAATTTGGGTCTCTTCTACGTTAGGAAAATCGTGTATGCCTGAAGATCTGGCAGTGTTTATCGACTGGGAGAACATCTACATCTCCACGGTCACGGAGTACAAATCGAAACCGAACGTCTCGGCGATACTGGAGAAGGCGAGCGAGTACGGGCGCATCGTCTCGGCCACGGCCTACGCCGACTGGACCGATGGGGACTTCCGCCAGGCCCCGCCGACGTTGTACTCGAACGGCATCTCACCGCGCTACATCTCGGCCCGCTACTTCCCTGGCGGCAAATCCCAGAAGCGCCGCACCAACTCCATAGACGTGATGCTCGCGGTCGAGTGCTCGGACTTTTTGCACGGCCACCCGCAGGTCGACACCTACGTGCTCGTCACTGGCGACGGGGATTTTATCCCGCTCCTCAGTTTGCTAAGGAGCAAAGGCAAGACGGTCGTCGTCATCGGGGTCTCCGAGGCGACGTCGTACCACCTGATCGAATCCGCCGACCACTTTATCTCCTATGCCTCCCTCCTGGAAGAGGACCGAGCCGCCCGCACCCAGGATAAGGAGCCGAAGAAGGAGGCCGCGGACCCGTACAAGGAGTTGGTCCGCGCCGTCGAGACGCTCAAGAGGGGCGGCAAGACGCGCGTCCTCGGGCAGGTCAAGCAGCAGATGATCGTTCAGCTCGGCTCCTTCGACGAGCGCAACGCCGGCTTCAAGAAGTTCAAGGACTTCGTGGTCGAGGCAGAGCGCCGCAACCTGGTCAACACCGTGGACCAGGACCTCGAGCTGCAGGTCTACCTGCCCGACGAGAAGGTCCCCGAGTTACAGGAGGCCGACCTCGCGGCCGAGGACCCGAAGGAGGCCCAGTTCGCAAACCGGAACAGGAACAATGGCAAGCTGGCGCGCGAAGAACGCCAGCCCGAGCCTAAACCCGGCTTCGATCTGCTCGAGGATCTCACCCCATACGAGCTCAAGACGGTCTGCACCAGCGTCGCCTCCCTCGAAGGGCCATCCACCTTCGTGGAGATCTTCTCCAGCATCCGCGATCTCGACGAGCGCGGCGAGCTCGAACTCTCGCGCGAGGAGATAGGAGATGTCATAACCGCCATGCTGGACGCCGACTACCTGAACAAGGTCCGCCAGAAGCCCTACAAGCAGGCAAAGGCCGACATGACCTTCTACGCCCTGAACAGGGACAAGAGCGAGGTCAAGAACGCCCTGAACGGCGGCTGAAAGCGCTCTCTGGGAGGGTAAACCCTCCCAGAGAGCGCACCGGCCAGCACTTCAGCATTTCAGCAAGTCAGGTTTTGTTTGCTGATAGCCCGTCGTCCGTGGAGCTCACACCGAGTGTCGTCGCGCCATCGACATCTCCCCGGACTTGGCAAGACAATTCGTTGATCGCACAGAGCCGAAACGTGTCTACAAACCCTCCAGGATGGGACCACCGAGCGTGGTTAGGCCGTCAGCCACCTGTTTGCTGACGAGCTGAAATGCTGAAGTGCTGACCAGCTTTAGTCGGCGAGCTGGTAGACCGTCAGCCTTGCTAAGACCAGAGCTATCGCTACCTGAACCAACGACAAACCTATCACCTCGGCGACCTGTACGGCCGAGACGCTGCGTATCATGATGTGCACGGCGACTATCGCGCCGAAGCCGATGGCGAACCACAAAATGGCCTTGATCCTGTAGCCTTCCCCACGCTCGCTCCATGTCGCCATCCCGAGGAGCGCGGGGATGTACAGGACCAGGATCAGGGGTATCAAATGCAGTATCCCGACGCCTATGTCCAGAAGCGCATCCACGCTGCAAGTCTACACCATAGGTTTCGGGATTCTGGAAAATAGTTCGCGCTGTATGTAGGCTAGGGAGCCAGAACAATTAAATAGAAAGCTAGAAGGCGGTGGCGCGCGTGGGAATAAATCAGAGGGTTTCGCTCAGGAAGTTCATGGACGACATCCGCCGTTGGGTCGAGGAGGGCAGGAGCGACGATTGGATCGCCAGCGCCCTAGGTACGAGCCCTTCCTCGGTGCAGTCGTTCCGCTCGCGCAACGCCATCTACCGTCGCGGGACGACCTCGACGCTGCACGATCCGCAGGACTTCTCCTCCTACGAGGGCGTGCTCGAGCCTGAGGGTCCAGGCGTCTGGTTCGACCCCGACGTCGGCGGCGACCCGCGCTGGCAGAAGCGCTGGAACAGTACCGAGAGGGTGGAGCTTCGCCTCACACCGACCAAGATCGTCCTCCTCCCTCGGGGGAAAGCGAGAGGCTCACGGGTCGGCTCCTGAGGTATAATCCACCCGGTCCGGGCCGTCCGACCCGCCGCTGCGGTCCGAGGCTTCCGGCCCGGGGCGTAGAGCAAAGTCCGGACTCGTAGCAGAGGCCGCTCGGGCTAACCAACCCGAGGGACGGATGGGCGTAAGTCCTCCGCCACGTCAAGTGCAACAGAGAGCAGACCAGCCGATGGCCGGTAGGGGCGGTTCGCGAACCGCCCAACTGCCCGGTACAGGTGATGGGTGAAAGGGTGGGGTAAGAGCCCACCGGCGGTATCCCGCGAGGGACCGGCCAGGTAAACCACCGGTGCGAGCAAGCCAAATTGCCCGGACGCACGGCGTCCGGCTGGTAGGCGCAGCTTCCCTAGGGAAGCCCGGGAATCTCCCGGAGATGGATGGCGGGATAAAGCAGAATCCGGCTTACGGGACGGCCCTGACCTTCATATGTCGGCATGGCGATAAGCAACGCGGACTCTGAACCCGCGTTTGGCTCCCATCCGGCTGCGAGGATTTGCGCTGGGTCATTACCCAAAAGTTCACTGTCAACTCCCAATTTGCTGCAAATTACTCCCGAATCAACAGCAACATCGTAAGCGAGGAGCGCCGCGCCAAGCGCGCCGAGGTGATGTCATCGGGATGGCCAACATGAAGGCGCGCCTCGTGCTGCGCTGCCGAACACACTTTCGACAAAAATATGGCCTGGGCCGGGCGGTCATCACGTTTTCCACCTGCGAGGTCTTGTACCTGGCGATGTAGAACGTCAGTCGCTGTGCGGCTACAAAATCATGGCCAGCTAGCATATGTGCTGCGTCCAGATATCAGGTACTATACGCCCGTTGCGTCAGGGAGCGCTGGTCTTTGCTGGCCTCGTTCTTCTCCTCTAAGGGGGGATCACAGGCGTGGGAAAAACAGTTCCACTGCTGGCTTCGATGGCGACAGCTGTTCTAATTGCGATAGTAGTCGTGTTGATCACGGCGATCGGGTCGATGAAATCTGCGACCGCCGCTGAACGGCCCAACATCGTCTTCGTCCTCACCGACGACCTGGCTAGCCAGGACATGCAGTACCTGGACGGGCTGCGCAACATCATGGCCAGGAACGGCACGACCTTTACGAGGGCGTACGTCTCCGACTCGTTGTGCTGCCCCAGCAGGGCCACGATACTGCGCGGGCAGTACCCCCACAACCACGGTATCAGGAGCAACGTGGCGCCTTCGGGGGGGTATAGCAAGTTCCGTAGCACGGGCGAGGACCAGTCGACGGTGGCGACCTGGCTGGACGACGCCGGCTACCAGACCAAGTTCATCGGCAAGTACCTGAACGGCTACGACGAGATGTACATCCCGCCCGGCTGGGACGAGTGGTTCGGCTGGCTGGGCGAGAACGAGACCAAGAAGGTCAACGACGACAGCAAGGTGTTCCAGGTCCAGGGTCACGACACCGAACTGTTCGCCAACGAGTCGGTAGACTTCATCAGGCGGGCCTCGGCCAAGCACGATCCGTTCTTCTTAACCGTGTCGACCAGGGCTCCCCACCAGCCGGCGATCCCCGCCGGGCGCTACGCGGATCGGTTCAGGAACACCGCTTTGCCGCGCCCTCGAAACTTCGACGAGGCGGATGTCTCGGACAAGCCCCGTTTCATAAGGGACATGCCGAGGCTGTCGGACAGGAAGATCTCCGAAATGCGCAGCCTCCACCAGAAACGTCTGGCATCGATGCTCTCCGTGCAGGACCTGCTCAGGAACGTGGTCGCCGAACTCATGGACACGGGGGAGCTGGACAATACCTACATCTTCTTCACCTCGGACAACGGCTTCCACCTGGGCCAGCACCGGATGATGCCGGGCAAGAGGACCGCCTACGAGGAGGACATCAGGGTGCCGCTTATGGTGCGTGGGCCCGGAGTGCCAGCGGGCCGTGTCCTGGAACACCAGGTTCTCAACAACGACCTTGCCCCGACCTTCGCGGAACTTGCGGGCGTGACGCCGCCCTCTTTCGTCGACGGTAAGTCTATGGTTCCATTGCTGGACACCTCCCCGCCAACGGTGAGCAACTGGCGCACGGGCATTCTCACGGAGAACTGGCGGACGAAGGCGCGCGTGGGCGAAAACTCCGACGCTCCCAGCTACGAAGCCCTCCGTACCCAGAGCACTCTCTGGACCAGATACGTCAACGGAGAGCAGGAACACTACAACATGCGGAACGACCCCTACCAGCTGAACTCCCGCAAACCCAAGAATAATCGGCGGCTGGCACGGGGACTGAAAAACCGACTCGACCGGCTGGCGACCTGCGACGGAGCGGAGTGCCGCGCCGCCGAGACGAACTAGCAGGGAAGAAACGGCG
>JBKPOM010000150.1:0-12641 GCA_046733115.1 Actinomycetota bacterium
GGGGCCGAAGCGCGCTCCCGCGCGGCGCTGATCGAGGCGATGGGCCGGGCCCTGGGTACGGTGACGGCCACGGACGCTCGGGGTTTCTTTCGGCACTGTGGCTACCGAACCGCGGCCCAATTGCTATGACAGATGCTCTAGTGCCCAGAACGCCGGACATGCCCCCACAATCCCCCGTTCAATGTGATCTCCGCCCGTAGGGCGATACGGATACTGCAGACCCTACCTCAGCGAACACCTGGCATCGGTCTCAGAGCATGGGGAATGGCAGCCAGCGGTGAGATCAACGTGCATATATCTGTCCAGCAGGAGACCACCCCGTGGCTCGAGGTTAGCGAGCGCCTCACATCGGAAGGTGTCGCGGGCATTGTGTCGGCAGTCAACCGCAAGCGTACAGAAGTAGTGTACGAGCCGGTCACTACAGGTGTAGAAAAGGCCAGGTATAAATGCCGGCCATCTTCTCGCGGCTACGTTTTACCTGCAAAACGCCACTTTTTTGGAGTGGGCGATGCTGGGTTCGAACCAGCGACCTCTGCCGTGTGAAGGCAGCGCTCTCCCGCTGAGCTAATCGCCCCTGGAGGGGAGAATATACCATCGTCGGGGGCTTCTGTTAAGCTCCTTCGGGGACGACGTAGTGCATCGGATATAATGCCCGCTTTGGTGGTGAAGAGGGGATGGGAGATGCTATGACAGAAAGTAGCGGAACGCTGGGGGATCTCGACCGCGTGCTGGCCGACCTGAGGGCGCTCTCGGAGGACATCGAGTCGTGCGCCGTACTCTCTGAGGACCGGAGCCTCCTCTCCTCCTCGCACGCTTCGGCGGTGGACAGAGAGCGGGCCGGCGCGCTGCTCGCCGCCCTGGTGGACCTCTCGGACAAGGCGGCGCGTGAGGGTGGCAAAGATCATGCCTCCCAACTAAGGATAGATACCGAGGGCGGACACCTGTTGCTGCTGCGGCTCGACGGCGGTGGCGTCCTGGCCGCGACGATCGGACCGGAGGCCAGGGTCGGCCTCGTGCTCTACGACATGCGAAACGCCCGCGGCGAGGTCGATAGGGTACTCGCGGAAGGGGGCGAACAGTGAAGAAGCTGATGAGACGATTGGTCCTTCTCGGGGCGATCGCCGGTGGCATCTACGCCGTGCGGAGCTACCTGCGGGGAGAGACCGCGGCCACGGAGTCCGTCCAGATGGTCTTCGACGATGGCTCGATACGCTCACTCGCCTCCAACACCGCGGAAGGAAGAGAGTTCGCGGACATAGCGCACAGGATCGTCGAGATAGGGCTCTGAAAGCGGTTTGCGCAGCAAGCCGAGGCTTCAGGTTTTGCTTTTGGAGCGGCCTTGGGGCTGGCGGAGTGGGTGTACCCGTGCGAGGCGTGAGATCTCAAGGTATATAAATCGCGGGGTGGTCTTGTGAGGCTGGGATTGTTCCTCTCCTTGCTGGGTGGATGGCCTGAAGCGTATGCCGGGGTAGTCGGGGCTGCGCAAGTGGTCGGACTGGATTCGGTGTGGGTTCCGGATCACGTGCTCAAGGTATTCGGGCCCGTGCTCGACCCGCTGACGCCCCTCGCTTTCCTGGCGGGCTCGACGAGCCGCACAAAGCTCGGTACGGGTGTGCTGGTACTGCCATACCGCCATCCCGTTGTGCTGGCCAATGTCGCTTCGACCCTCGACGTGCTCTCGGGTGGGAGGTTCGTGCTAGGGGCGGGAGCGGGCTGGAACGCCGCAGAGTTCGAGGCCCTCGGCATGGGCGTCGGCGAACGCGGACGCCGGACGGACGAGATCCTGGAATGCCTGCAAAGTCTGTGGTCGGGAGAAAAGAGCAGCTTCTCCAGCCGGGTCTATTCCTTCTCCGACGCACAGATAGGCACCCGACCGCACACCCCCGGAGGGTCCCAGGTGCTGGTCGGCGGCAATAGCGAAGCAGCCCTTCGGCGTACCTTGCGCTTCGCGAAGGGTTGGATGGGCTTCCGCGATGACCCCCACTCCATACGAAGGGTGCGAGACAAGCTACATCGCCTCAGCCAAGAACAAGACCGCGACCCCGAAGAGCTCGAGATAGAAACCACCATCAATATAAAACCACAGGCCCCGAACGAGCCGAGAGATACCGCGCAAGAATTGATCGAGAGCCTCGGACAACTCAAAGAAGCGGGCGCTTCCTTCTGCGCCCTCTCGCTCTCTACGATGACCAGGGAGTCCCCGGCCTGGGTGGCCGAAGAAATCGCGCCGAACGTCTCCTGAACCGATCCCCAAGGGCATCAACCAGCATCAACCAAGCACCAATCGTCACGCCACAACAAGCTGAAATGGTGACCGGCTGAACTGTTGAACTGCTCGAATCGCAGGCTCAAGCCTGCGATTCGCCCAGCGGGCGGGCTTCGAGGATGCGGCCTATGGCGAGGCCTATCTGGGAGTTCGGGGTAGAGGCGCCAGCGGTGAGCCCTATGCGCACGGGGCCTTCGGGAAGCCAGCCTTGTTCTTCTATCTCTTCGCGGCTGTCCAGCGGCGTGTGCGCGGGTTTGTGGTGGATAGTGTCGCCGTCTATGCAGTCGCCGTTCGCTATGTGGTAGCTCCTGGGGACCCTCTCGTCGGCGATAATGGCCAGGTTGTTCGTGTTAGAGGAGTTGTAGCCGCCTATGACGACCATTACGTCCAGGGGGTGCTCCAAAAGCTCGAAAAGGGCGTCCTGCCTATCCTGGGTCGCGGAGCAGATGGTGTCGAATAGCTCGAAATGGTCCTCGATGTTCTCCGCGCCGTAGCGCTCTGCCATGGCCTTCCTGATCTCCTCTCCCACGGCCATTGTCTCGCTCATTAGCATCGTTGTCTGGTTCGCAACACCGACCCTCTTCAAGTCCTCATCGGGATCGAAGCCGGGCGACATGCCGTGGGTGAGCTTCTCCATTAGTTCGTCCGCTCCGATCTTGCCAAGGATAAAGTCCGTGACGTAGCCCGTCTCTTTGAGGTTGCGGACGATCAAATATTTCCCGTTGCCGCCGTCCCTCAGGGTCTGCGAGGCGGTGGCCTTGGTCTCCTCGTGGTAGTACTTGCCGTGGATGATGCTGGTGAAGCCGCGTGCGGCGTAGCGCGTGACGCGTTTCCACACCGAGAGGACCGACCCGCAGGTCGTGTCGACCACGATGCACCCCTTCTGCTTGAGCCTCTCGACCCAATCTATCGGGGCGCCGAAGGCGGGCAAGAGGACGACGTCTTCGGGGGAGAGGTGGTCGAACGCTTCTTCGGGGGGGCCTGCGAAGCCGGTGGAGAGGAATTCTATCCCCATCTCGCGCAGACGGTCGTTCATGGACGCGTTGTGGATCATGTCCCCCGTGATGAAGATCCGCCTGTCGAGGAACTTCTCTCGGGTCTGGAAGGCGTAGTCAACGGCCCTGTCGACACCGTAGCAGAACCCGAACTCGTCGGCGAGCCGGATAGTCAACCCGTCGGCCTCGAAGAAGTTGCCGTTCTCGCGGACCCTGTCGACGACCTCGGAGCGGTAGTCCCGGTCCAGAAGATGCTGGACGTTCTCCCGCATCTTGAAGCCTTTTCGGAAGTATTTCTGCTCCGTCACGCTCACCTCTCGTGCGCCAGATACGTGTTCTCTGCTCGTAAAAGAGTGTAACTCATTCGTTCTGCCGCGTCGGAGGGAGATGTGGCGCATATCACGGTCGCCGGAAGTGTGAAATGGGTGTAAAATCTAGCGCCGTGGACCGCAGGCCAACCATCATGGTCGCAGACGACGACCCAGCAGAGCTTAAGCGCTCCGCCAGAGTTCTGGAGGACTCGGGCTTCCGCGTGGTCTCGGCCACCGACGGCCGCACGGCACTCCAGGAAGCACTCACCCGCAGGGTCGACCTCATAATCATGGACGTTTCGATCCCCCAACTCAGCGGCGTCGAGACGTGCCACTGCCTCAAGGCCATGCCCAAGACCCAGAAGATCCCCGTCGTCCTCACCGCGGCCAAGAAAGACCCGGCCGCCAAAGCCCTCGCCGAACGCACCCAGGGCTCGGTCCAGGTCCTCAGAAAGCCCTTCACCGACGAAAGCCTCGTCTCCGTCGTCAAGCAAATCGCCAGGCCTAAGTCTCTCATTTAGCTGGTCAGCATTTCAGCACTTCAGCTTGTCAGCTTTTTGGTGACTGACGGTCTACGGGCTGATAGTCCGTCGCGCGACGCTGTAAAGCGATGCGCACGTTATAGACTCTCTGCCGACTGCCGAACCGTATGGGAGTGAGATGCTTCTATCGAAAACTGTAAGCTGAGATGCTGAAATGCTGACGTGCTGAAAGGCTAACTTCTTTGGGATTGAGCAAGCGCCGCAAGGCACTCATAACGCTCGCTACGCTCGTTGGGACGTTTTTGGCCGCCCTAGATTCGACTGTGGTCGGGACGGCGATGCCGACCGTGATCGGGGAACTCGGCGGCCTCGAGCTCTACCCGTGGGCGTTCGCCTCCTACCTGCTCGCGGCGACCGTGACGGGACCCATCTTCGGCAAGCTGTCGGATACTTACGGCAGGAAGCCCGTGTACCTGGCCGGCATCTTCCTGTTTTTGTTGGGCAGCGTGCTCGCCGGGACCTCGCAGAGCATGGGCGCCCTCATCCTCTTCCGTACCCTGCAGGGCCTCGGGGCGGGGGCCGTACAGCCCGTGGCCATAACCATAATGGGGGACATCTTCGAGCTGGAGACGCGGGCGCGGGTGCAGGGACTCTTCGGGGCGGTCTGGGGGATCTCGGCCGTGGTCGGGCCCGCGGCCGGCGGCTTCATTACCGACCTGATCTCCTGGCGCTGGGTCTTCTACGTGAACTTGCCCTTCGGGATTGTCGCCGCCGTCCTCCTCGCCGCAACCCTGACCGAGTCCTTCCAACGCCGCGAGCGCAACCCGGACTACCTCGGCACCGCCCTCCTCGCGGCCGGCCTCGTCGGGGTCTTGCTTGCGCTGCTGGGCGGTGACGGGGGGCTGTCGGTGAGGACTCTGGCTCTGTTTTTTGGTGGGTTGATCGTGCTCTCGCTCTTCGTGGTGGTCGAGCGGCGGGCGGCCGATCCTGTCGTTCCGCTAGATCTGTTCTCGGAGAGGATCATCGCCGTTTCGGCGCTCGGGAACGTGGCGATAGGTGGCGTGTTGCTCGGCGTCTCGGTTTACGTGCCGCTGTTCGTGCAGGGCGCTTTAGGCGGGACGGCTATTACGGCCGGGGCGGCGGTTGCCTCGCTTTCGATCGGGTGGCCCGTTGGTTCATTCGTCGGAGGGAGGCTGCTTTTGCTGACCGGATATAGGGCGACGCTTCTGCTCGGGTCCGCCCTGATCGCGCTCGGATCAGGCCTGTGCGTGCCGATGGATGGCGGGATCTCACTCGCCTACGTCGTGGGTGCTGTCGTGGTTATCGGACTCGGGCTCGGCTTCTCGAGCACCAGCTACCTGGTCAGTGTCCAGAACGCAGTCCCCTGGCGCCGTCGCGGCGTAGCCACCTCCTCTGTAGTGTTCTTCCGCACCGTCGGGGGGTCGCTCGGGGTCGCCGTCATGGGTGCCTTCCTGAACGCCTCGCTCGGCGAACGCTACAGGGCCGCCGTCGACAGGGCGGCGGGGGGAGACGAGGGCCTCGGCAGATTGCTCTCCGACCCGAACGCCCTGCTGCAGCCCGCCGTGCGTAGCCGCATCCCCGAGGCTGCGTACTCGGAGCTTGCCGGCGCCCTCGCCGCCTCGCTCAGCCCGGCGTTCTGGGTGCTGCTCTTCTTCGGCCTCCTGGCCCTAGCCGTTGCGGCGTTCTTCCCGAGGGGCTCGGCAAAGGAGCTCGCAAACCGGGCGGAAGACCATGGATGAGATGATGCCCGTGCTGACCCTGGACGACCTCCCCTACCCACCGCTCTTCAAGCTGGTCGATCCAGAGGGAGAAGACGTCTTCCAGGAGACCCAGGTAGGCGGCGAGAGCGCCCTGGTCGGTGCCGTGTTCTCGGACAGGGAGCTAGCCGGAGAGTTCTCCGCGGGCGCCGCCGCGCACGGCATGGAGGACCTCTCGGGCCTGGATCCACGACAGCTCTCCGACTGGGGTTCGGTGGAGGACTTCGCGCTCTCCGAGGCCGACTACCTGCTCGTCGTGTCGGAGGGTGGAGCTGGCCTGTTCCATGCCGAAGACGTGGCGCAGAAGGCGCAGGAGCTGACTGGTGAGATACCGTTTCCGCTCTATCTGCTCTCCGACGAGAGGGGAGAGGCACCCCTGCTCTCCGTCGAGGTCGACGATGGCGAAGTGCTCGTGGCCGCGCTCTTCAGCACACGACAGAAGGCCCGCGACTTCCGCGAAAGGGCCGCCCACCTCGACCTGCCTGACAGCCACGGGACCATCGAAGACAGGGATGGCCTCAGGCGCCATGCGCTCATAGCCCGCGAGGCAGGGGCGAGCTACGCCGTCGTAGACCCCGCCTCAGGGCTCACAGAGGCGATCCCGATAGAGGAGTTGATCGAACCTTGAGGCCAACCCTCTGCGTCGACGTGGACTCGACCATATGGGACACGGGCGCCTGGGTCTGTGCCGCGGTCCTGCGGATCACGGGCGAGGAGCTCGATGTGGAGGAAGTCACCACCTGGACGCACGTCCTCGACACCTACGGCGAGGAGACCACGACCCTCGGCTTCGATCGCGTCTTCGACCCCGCGCGCATCCGCGAGAGGGAACCATACCCGGGCGCCCCTGAGGCGCTGCGCGCGCTGCAAGAAGACTTCGGCATCGCGATTCACTTCGTGACCCACAACGACCCGGAGATCATGACTCCCCACCTTCGACCCTGGCTCGAGGCGCACTTCGGCCCCGATGCGGGGCTCACGGTCACGACCGAGGACAAGCTAGGCGTTATCGAGGAGCTCGGAGCCTTCGGCCTCATAGACGACAGGCCCGACACCATAGAGCGGGTCGCCGACGCTGACCTGTGGGCGGCGACCAAGATACAACCGTGGAACCGCGACCTCGTCGCCCGCAGGAGCGACGTTCACGGTTTTCACCACTGGCAGGAGGTCTACAACCTGCTGTTACCCCGGATGCTACACGCTTAGAGCCCCACCAATCTTCTCCCGGACGGTTATGAAGACCTGCATTCTCCCCCGATCCGGCGGCTCATGCTCTTCCACCCCTAGCCCTACTACTACATCGCCCGCCCTACGCGGTTGCTCCGCCACCCTCACGCGGGCAGCCGTGATCTCAACCAAAAGCTGACGAGCGAAGCCCGCAAGGGCTGAGCGTGCTGAAGTGCTGACAAGCCGCCCGCAGGGCTGAGTGTGCTGTACCCTGTTGTGTGACGGTCGCTACGCGCGAAGGAGACGCTGTGCAACGTCGGGAGGCCGGAAACGTGGATGGAATGCGGGAGGACGCACCGCGGATAACGGGGTTCCTTGGCCGGGGGAGCCTGGTCACGGTCTCGGCCAGGACCGGCACCGATCTGAAGGGCTACGTTTGCGACCAGAACGAGAACGGTTTGCTCCTCGACGCCAGGGACCCGAGCGGAGACCCGACGCACTACGAGTTTCTCCCCTGGTCGAGCATCGAACGGGTGAGCGGTAGGGAATAGAGGGTAAACAGAGTGGGACAGCGTGGTGAAACGGCGAGGATCTTCACCGACCTCCCCGAGCTTGAGACGGAGCGTCTGCTCTTGCGCAAGATGCGTCTGGGCGACGCCGAGGCCATGTTCGCCTACGCCTCGGATCCCGAGGTCACGCGCTACGTCCCCTGGGAGACCTATGGGTCCATAGAGGAGTCCGAAAACTTCCTGCGCTTCGCTAGCGAGGGCTACGAGAGGGGAGATTTCGGGGGCTGGGGGTGGTGTTGAAGGCCAGCGGGCCTTCGTAGGAACCTGCGGCATGGAGGCTGCCCCCGAACATTCATGCGCCGAGCTCGGGTACGTGCTGGCTCAAGAGTGTTGGGGAACGGGCCTCATGCCGGAGGCGGTGCGGCGGGTGATCCGCTTCTGCTTCGAGCGGATGGACCCCAACCGCGTCGAAGCGCGCTGCATCGCCAAAAACACGGCCTCCGCGAGGGTCATGGAGAAGGCGGGTATGTCCTACGTAGGCACCCTACGCAGACGCGAGTACATCAAGGGCGCCTACAGGGATATGAGGATGTACTGCATCCTGCGCACCGAGTACGCTACAGGTCCGCGACGGCCGAAATGATCTCCTCCCCAAACGTCTCCAGCGGCCTTATTTCGCGTACGTCCGGTCTGTCTCGACTGCATCCAACGTAGGTAGGCCTGCCTCGTGAAGCGGGGCAAGGAGCACGTTCCTCGGGTGACACAATGATGGAACCATGCCTGAATCGGTATGATAGGTGATACTGGACGGTCGGATAGAAGACGAGAAGGTCTTATACTGGGGCACGTGTGGGTAACATCGCCGAGCATCCATACGAAATTCACCATATCCCTCCTACCCAACACGATGACCCGGATGTCGTGGTCGTGGGACATTAGATTCTCGCCGCGGCCATCGTCGGTTCCAGCATGGCTTTTATCAACGGAACCGTGACCAACGTGGCGTTGCCCTCAATCCAGAGCGATCTCGGAGCCACCCGTGCGGAAGCCCTGTGGGTAGTCCAGGCCTACGCGCTCTTGTTGGCGACCTTGATCTTGGTAGGCGGCTTCTTGGGCGACCACTTTGGCCACCGGCGCGTCTTCGTCCTGGGCATCTCGGTCTTCACGTTGGGCAGCGTGGGGTGCGCGGTTGCGGACTCCCCCGGCGAACTCATCGCTGCGCGGGTGGTTCAGGCTCTTGGTGCAGCGGGCCTGATACTTGGATCGTTGGCTGTCCTTGGTGCGACCTTTGAGGGGGAGAGGCGCGGCGCGGCGATCGGTACTTGGTCGTCATTCGCCGGCATGTCTGCGGTGCTGGGACAGGTTCTGGGCGGCTATCTGATCGACACCATTTCGTGGCGGGCTGCCTTTCTCGTCGAAGTGCCGCTGGCCATAGTCGTGCTTCTCATAGTGTTTCGCTATGTCCCCGAGAGCCGTGCCGCACACGTGCGCGCCCTGGACCTGCCGGGGGCGTTACTAGTTACCGTGGGCCTTAGAGGTGTCGTCTACGGCTTGATCGGGGCCTCCGATCAGAGCCTCGATCCGTTGGAAGTGGTTGCTATGGTTGTCGGGGCGGTGACGCTGGTCGGGTTCGTGGTCGTCGAGCGGCACTCGCCCGAGCCGTTGATCCCTCTCGACCTTTTCGGCTCGCGTAACTTTAGCGGGGCTAACTTGATGCCGTTGCTGCTGTATGCTGGGTTCGGGGGAGCGCTATTCTTGCTGCCGATCGTCCTGATCCAAGTCCACGGCTACTCGGCTACCGCCGCGACGAGCGCGCTCGTGCCGTTTGCCGTGATCACCTTCGTCATGGGACGCTGGGCCGGCGGACTGGTGACCCGCTACGGTGAGAAGCTGCCACTGATGGTTGGTCCTGCCTTCGCCGCTGCGGGGTTCATCCTCTTTGCCTTGCCGGGAGTCGGAGGATCCTACTGGACGACCTTCTTTCCCGCCGTGGTAGTGCTGGGCTTCGGAATGAGCCTGGTGTTTGCGCCGCTGTCGATTGCAATTCTGAACGCGGTCGGAGAAGAGCACTCCGGGCTTAGCTCCGGCGTTAACAGAGCGGTCCAACGAACGGCGAAAGTGCTCGGGCTAGCAGTGCTCGCATTCCTCGTGCTGGCGGCGTTCGCCAATAGCCTCGATGCTAGGGTGAACGGCCTCAATCTTACACCCGGCCAGGAAGCGGCTCTGCGGGCGGAGGAGACCAACCTTGGTGCGGCCCATATCTTGGGAAAGGGTACGAGCGGTGTGGATAATGCCGCGATAGACCGGGCTGTGGACCAGGCCTTCCTCAGTGCGTTCCGTTTCGCGATGTACACCTCAGCGGGGATGGCGGTCACGAGCGCGATCGCGGCGGCTCTTTTGATTCAAGGGAAAGGGAAGAAAGGCAACGAACCCGGGGGGTCTGGTCCTCACGCAGGCGGGTAGAAAACCATATTGATGGACAGGTAAGCGAAAACTGCGCGTCCGCAGAGTGGCTTTGACTTGTTCGCGCTGCCGAGCGCCTCCTCGCAAGCCTCGCGGCAGGAGTAGTGCGCCGGTACGTGAAGAGCTCGCCGGAGCATCGTCATATTGGTGAGCGCCCAAGGGCCTGATACCGCCGTGAATAGATACCCCGCGTTTGAGACGGAGAGGATCATTCACAGCGAGTTTCCGCTGGAGGACGCACCCGTGTGCAGCGCCTCGTCGGCGAGGGTTATGGAGGAGGCCGGCGTGTCTTACGAAGGCCCCTACAAGGATATGAAAATGTACGCCATCCTGCGCGGCGGGTACGCTAGAACTCGGCGACGGCGGGGATGATCTCCTCCCCGAACGTTTCGAGCGGCTCTATTTTGTTGACGTTAGGCATGTTGAAGATGAGGTGCTGTATGCCGGCCTCGTTCATTTCCCGGCAAAGACCTAGAACGTCTTCCGCTGTCATGCCGTCTTCGGCGAGGTTGGCGGTGCCAAGGGCCGTGCGTTCGATCTCCTCGTAGTCCCTTCCCACGTCCTCGCAATGACCGCGCAAAACATCGAGCTTGTGGCGGATAACGTCTGAGCCACCGTAGATGAACAGGTTGCAGGCGTCTGCGTACTGCGCAACCAGCCGCAGCGTCCTCTTCTCTCACATGCCACCGATCATGACCGGCGGGTGCGGCTGGCCCAGAGCGTGGGGGATATTGAGCGTCTCGGCGAGCTGGTAGTGCTCGCCCTCGTAAGGCCCGACCTCCCCTGACTACATCTGCTGCGCGATCTGCAAGGTCTCCTCCAGCCGCTCGAAGCGCTCCCTGGTGGACGGAAAAGGCACGCCCAGCCCTCGCGACTCGCGTTCGTTCCATCCGGCGCCGATGCCCAGATAGGCCCTTCCCCCCGAGAGCACGTCGAGCGTGGTCGCGGTCTTGACCAGAAGGCCGGGGTAGCGGTAGTGGACGCCGGTCACCAGCGTTCCTAGCTTCACCCGCTCGGTTATGCCGGCCAGGTAATTGAGGGCGCTGTAGCCTTCGAGCATGGGTTCGTCAACGTCGCCAACGCTCTGTATCTGGAAGGAGTGATCCATCCCCCAGAGGCTAGCGAAACCCGCCTCATCGGCGGTCGTGCCGATCTCGGAGAGTTTCGGGCCGATCCCCGGCGTGCCCCCCGGCCAACTGAACCTCGGGACCTGAAGACCTATGCGCATGTCGTCATCTCCTCTCGGATAGATAAGGCAGACTGGCAGATTCTATCCCCGAATGGGGGATGCGTGGAAAAACCGCGCCCTAACCGGCGACTTGCTCCAGAACGTCGAAGAAGCGAGCCACGTCCTCTTCCGTATTGTAGAGGTGGGGCGAGACGCGCACGGTCGAGCCACGCACGCTGACGAAGACGTCGTGGCGCATGAGCCTGGTGGCGAGGTCGGCCGGGGCGCCAGGGCCGAGCATCAAGCCGATCATGTGCCGCGCCCGCCTCTCTTTCGGTATCCTCGTGATACCGCGTTCTTCTGCCTTCTGTTCTACGAGATCAGTCAACATGCCGACCGACTCGGAGACGTTCTCGACCCCCCAGTCGAGGAGCTGGCGCAGTGCTTCGGCGGCCATGGGGAGCAGGACGAAGTTGCTCCGCTCTCCCACGTCGTAGCGGCGGGCACCTGGCTGAAAGGCGTCCTGGTAGTCCACGAGTTCCGAGAACTCCTCACTTCCACGGCGGTTAATCCAGTTGTGCTCTATGGGCTGCCCCTCGCGGTGCTTTTCGTCGACGTACATGAACCCTACTCCGTACGGCCCGAGCAACCACTTGTACGCGGCAGCGACCAAGAAGTCCGGCCTGATCTCCGAAACGTCAAAAGGAAGAGCACCCAGCGACTGTATGCCATCGACGACCAGCGCCGCTCCCGCTTCCCTGACCTTCTCGCCGACGCGAGCGAGGTCTACGAGCGAGCCGTCGGTCCAGTGGCAGTTTGGCGCCGCGACCACGGCGGTGTCGCCATCGATTTCTTCGACCAAAACCCTTGTCCAGTCGGAGTCTTCAGGGCGGGGCACGGTGACGAGCTTCGCCCCTTCGCGCGAGGTCAGCTCGCGCCAGGGGTAGACATTCGAGGGGAACTGGTCCTCGAGGATGATGATCTTTTCCCCTTCGTGCACCGGCACGTTGGCCGCCGCGACGGAGATCCCGTAGCTGACCGACGGGACGACCGCGACGCCATCGGCATCCCCGCCGACGATCCGCGCGAACAGCGTTCTAACCGCTTCCACGTCCTCGAAGAAGTCCTTTGGTGTGACCTCCCAGGGCCGCGACTTGCGCGAGACGGCCCATTCCCCGATCTCGCGCGCCCGGCGTAGCTGCGGCGACATGTACGCGCAGTTCAGATAGGCGATGTCTTGCGGCATTTCGAACAGGTCGCGCTGGCTCCCCAGGTTCATCCCTAGCGTCCTCCGTATCTCTTGGGCTTCCCGTACAATAACTCGGATTGGGGGGCGTCGCCTTCGGGTGACCGAAAGAAAAATCCGTCGCGCGGAGTTCTTGTGTCCAGTAGAACAAACAAATGTAGAAGACCTTCGACTACAGACTTTTCCCCAACCGCTACCAACACGCTTTGCTCCTTTCCCGTTTTGCCGAGAGCCGCCGTCTGTACAACGGGATGCT
>JBKPOM010000151.1:0-4043 GCA_046733115.1 Actinomycetota bacterium
CGTCGGTACGGCCGGTAATGGCGTCGCACAGTGGGCCCGTGAGGCTGTCCAGGATCGAGGTCTTTAGCAGGAACTCCCTAACGGCTTGGGGCTGGCTTTCGAGGACCTCCTCCGCGAGGAAGTCCAGCACGTCGCGGTGACTACCCGAGAAGGCCTCGACGAAGCCGGAGACGTCCTCGCGGTCGCGCATGGAGAGCGCCGCCAGCTGGAGGCCCGCGATCCAGCCTTCCGTCCGCACTTCCAGCCTCGCGATGTCCTCCACGGAGGCGTTCAGATCCATGACGCCGTTCAGGAACGTGCGGGTCTCCTCCGTGGTGAACGCCAGTTCCAAGCCCCCGAGATCTTCCATCTGACCCCTGGCCCACAGCCTCGCAAGGGGCAGGGGGATAGGCGCGTCCGGAAAGTACGATGTGTACGCCCTCCGGCAAATGTTCCAGCACGAAGGAGACAATCCAGTATACGTCCTCTGAGTCGATGAGGTGGTAGTCGTCTAGGACGAGGTCGAGTCCACCGGGGATCGCGGCCACCTCGTTGACAAGGGCCGCCGTCAACGCCTCCACGCGCAGCGGCTCGGGCGAGTGCAGCGCGGCCAAGACGGCCTCCCCGAACCCCTCCTCGACGGTCTGCAGCGAGGTCACGAGGTAGGACAGGAAGCGGGCGGGCTCGTTGTCGCCCCCGTCCAGGGAGAGCCAGGCGACGGGACGCCCCCCGCCAGCCCGGTCCTTAGCCCACTCGACGAGGAGCGGGGTCTTGCCGAAGCCCGCCGGGGCGGAGACCAGAGTCAACCTGCGGCCCGCCTCCGGGTCCAGTCTCGCTGCCAGGCGAGGACGCGCGACCAGCCTGGAACGCGCCTGCGACGGGCGCAGCTTCGTCGTAACGAGCGGATCCAACGGGCAGCCTACCTCACCTTCCGATCCTCTATTTTACCCCCAGGTTCGACCTCGCGATCCGCTGTCGGGCTGCACGTCAGGGTAGCGTCTCATCACGCAGACCACAGCCCTGGTGAACTAGCACTCGCCGGGTAGTAGATCCGGGCAAATAGTCAGCAAGATTCTTTGACAAACCAGATCACCCAGGCGAAACCAGACTCCGAATCTTGCTCGCTCACGGGATTTTTCCCCACGACGCGGGGTGGAGCAGTATGGTAGCTCGTTGGGCTCATAACCCGAAGGTCGTGCTACTCGAGGTCGACGGACTACTCCTCACCGTACGAAAGTGCCGAGACTCCGTAGAACCCCGGGTTGGAAGCGCTCTTTGTTACCAAGCTCTTGCCGGGTTGTTATCCGGGTGTAACCCGGCGCGTACATCATGGGGGTGTCAAAAGGCCCGGTGCTCGTCTCCTTTCCCGTTCATCACCCCAGGGGCACCGGGTTTTCGATTCCACCCGGGGCCAACCAGGCCGGGACCCACAGGACCACGATCCACTCCGCCACAGATGCCGCGCTAGCCTATAGCGGCCGCGTCCTCACGTGCCTCGCGTCCGCTGCTAGGCGATGAGCCGCAATTCCATTAGACCCTCTGGGGCGAGGCGTACGGTAAACGGCAGCGCCGTTCTCGCGATCGGCGTTCGCCGATGCGGGGTCGGTAGCGACAACAGCGCCCGGTTGCTCCTCCGCGTGCAGCGGGGATACTCTCGAGAGGTGCTGGGTGCCCTAGTACCTAACTTAGCTGCGTGGACCGCTAGGTCTTACGAAGCCTTGCGGGCGAGTTCTTTGTCTATCTGCTCCCTGTCGAAGCCCACGATCCAGCGGCTGCCGATCTTGATTACCGGCACGCCCCTCTGCCCCGTCTTGCGTACGATATCACGCCCAGCATCCGTGTCGCGCTCTATGTCGATCTCCTTGAATGGAACACCGCGCTCTTTGAGATAGCGCTTCGCCCTGCGACACCAAGAACACGTCGACGTGCTGAACAGTAGCACCTTGGACAACGAAGGCCCTCCTTCTTGATGGTGCCGGTTGCCCTAGGATTATAAGCTGAGAAGGTGCCCGTGGAAATGAGCGATGCTCGTACTCGATTACGCGATGGCAGTGCTCCCGCTCCCAGCCTGGCTGTCGACAGACTCGTGGTCCACCTCACTCGTGATCCGAAGGGCGAAGGTGGGGTGACTGATGACCTTCGTGGTTGAGGTAGACGAGCCCGCATCCTCTACACGGCAGCTGTTTCTACGTCACCATCGAACCCGACCACCGCTCGGAACATCAGGCTCGGCGTTGCTCCGACTGGCTTCCATCCACGAGGAGGCGGTAGAAGCCGACCTGCCTGCGGAAGCGAGGCTCTTACGAACATAGTGAGGTCCACCGTTAGGGGGGTCCTACGTTCTTTGGCGACGACTACAATTACGGCTATGAGGAGTGGTCGATGACACCACCCACCAGCGCAGAGAACGGTAGCACCGCGGGCCTCTCCGCAGGCGGCGGTCCTCTGAGGCTTCGGACTGCAGAGTCGGCCGCCAGAACAGAGCCTACGCCCCGATCCCGGGAGCTAACGCCTCATTACCTGCCGCTCGAACTCTCGAGCTTCGTGGGTCGCGAACGTGAGATCTCCGAGCTCAAAGGGTTGGTGGGCCAGACGCGCCTGCTTACCCTCACTGGCCCCGGAGGGTCGGGCAAGACGCGGCTGGTCCTGGCCGTGGCCCAGGAAGCGGTCGCGGAGTTCGAGGACGGGACGTGGTGGGTGGAGCTGGCCCCCGTCTACGATCCCGAGTTGGTGCCGCGTGCCGTCGTCCAGGTACTAAACGTGCCCGAGCTCCCCGGACACGCTCCGACCGAAGCGCTCGTGGACCATCTGAAGGGCAGGAAGGTGCTCCTAATCCTGGACAACTGCGAGCACTTGGTGGAGGGGTGCGCCGAACTCGCCGATACCCTGCTCAGGGCCTGCTCCGAGCTCAGGATCCTCCGACGAGCAGAGAGCCTCTGCGCGTGGCCGGCGAGTCAAACTGGCAGGTGCCCAGCCTGTCGTTGCAGGCTCCGGGCGCCTGCACGCAGCCGAAGAGCTGGCGAGCTACGAGGCCGTATGCCTCTTCGTAGAGCAGGCTCGGGCCGTCGATGCGGGGTTCGAGCTGACGGAGGAGAACGCCTCCACGGTAGCACGGCTATGCTGGAAGCTGGATGGCATCCCGCTGGCCATAGAGCTCGCGGCGGCGAGGGTAAGGGTGCTGAGTGCCGAGCAGATACTGGACAAGCTCGAGGATCCCTGGAGCTTCTGACCACAGGCGGCTGTACGGCTGCTGCGCGCCACAAGACGCTCAAGGCGACACTGGGGTGGAGCTACGGATTGCTGAACGAGGCCAAACGTGCGCTGTTCCGCCGGCTGTCGGTGGTCGTCGGCGATTGGGATCCGGAGGCGGCCGAGGCCGTTGGAGCCGGGGAGTCGGTCGAGGCGGGACGGGTTTTGGACGTGCTCTCGGCGCTGGTGGATAAGTCGCTCGTGGCGGGAGAGTTGGAGGCAGGCGGCGCCCTGCGCTACGGGATGCTCGAGGCGGTCATGCAGTTCGGGCGCGAAAAGCTGTACGAAAGCAGGGAGGAGCCGGAGATCCGTTGTCGGCACGCCGAGCACTACCTAGCCCTCGCCGAGGCGGCAGAACCCGAGCTGTTGAGAGCCGACCAGGTACGGTGGCTGCGGCGCCTGCGCACAGAGTTCGCGAACCTCAGGGAGGCGCACGCATGGTCCCTGGAGTCCGGTGAAGGAGAAGGGCGCGCACAGCTGCGGCTTAGGCTCGCGGCCGCGCTGTGGCGCTCATGGGCCGCGCAGCGTTTCGAAGAAGGCAAGGTGTGGTTGCAAACGGCTCTGGAGAGTGACACCGGAGGGTTCCCCGCCGTTAAGACAAAGGCGCTGGGAGCGCTCGGCTTCATCCTCTTTTTCCAGCAAGACTACGAACGGGCGATAGTAGCCCTCGAGGAGGCCTAAGACCACTGATGCGTAATCGTTCAGACCAGCAGATCGGCCAGCCAGCGCAACGGTCTCCCGAGCAGGGCGTTCAGGCGCTGTCCGCAAGTGTAGGCCGCTACCTTCGCGCTCAGACGGGCCAACAGCCCGCCAAG
>JBKPOM010000152.1:0-7504 GCA_046733115.1 Actinomycetota bacterium
GGTAGATCGTCTCGAACCTCTCTGCCATTCGTAGGCAGCGTTTCACTGACCCAGACCGCGAAGATGAGGCCCTTGATCGCGTCGAACTGGAAGACGCGCTGTTGAGGGCGATCCGGGAGTTCGGCGTCAGGCCCCGGCGAGACGACTGGCAAAGGATTTTGGGCTTTCGGTAAGCAGGCGTGCGAGAGCCCGAGGTTGGACCACCGCGATGGCGACGGCGTGCGAGGACCTGCCGTGGAGACAGAAGGGAATTCTTCTATGGAGATCAAAAGCCAACTCGGGTACTGCATCGTGTTCTGTGTTCTCGGATACGCCTCTTTCGAGGAGGCCATGGCCGCAGCCCCCGATGGCATCGCCGCCCATGTCAAGCGTTCGAGAGAGCTGCATGAGAACGGTACTCTCCCGCTGCTGGGCGCATTTCTAGATGAGAGCGATGAACCGCGCGGCACGATGGCCGTTACGACTTCTCGCGAGGCCGCGGAGGAGTACGTAAAGGGTGATCCGTTCTTCCTCAACGGCAAGATGATGGAATGGTACACGCGAGTGGGCCAACATGTTCGCCTGAAGACATCGTCCTCCATGTTCCGGCCTTTTTGGCACCTTCGATCGTGTTCGCTGCGGGCTCTCCAACCCTGGCGAGTGGCTCTGCGAAGATACTCCTGCTCCGGTTGGTCCTGGTGTTTGCCGGGAGCGCGATCGGGTTTTTGCGATAGGCTTTGTCGTAGCTGGCTACGCGCGATGTGAAGCAAGGACACCTCTATGGGGAGGAACCGATGACGAGGCTATTCGGGATCGTCGTGTTGGTGGTCCTGTTGACGGGCCTTACGGCTTGCTCTGGGGGAACAGAGGATGGCGAACGAAGTGCGGGCGAGAGTCCCCGATCCGGCACGTTGCATCAGGCAACGACGGACGCGCCCGAACGCGTCGCCGAAGACGATGCCGAGGCGACCTCACCCGACGCCCCCGCCTGGGACTACGTGGCCCTGGGCGACTCGTTGGCCGCGGGGATCGGCGCGCGCAGGGGCTACGTGGACCGATACGCGGACCACCTCCGTGCAGGCACGGCCGCCCGCGTCAGGGTGGTCAACCTGGGAGTGAGTGGCCAGACGAGCCCCCAACTGCTGCACGCTCTCAGGAACGACCCTTCGACGCGGAGGGCGCTCCGCGGCGCCGAGGTCGTCACGTACAACATCGGCATCAACGATCTGAGGCAAGCTCGAGGCCCCTACGAGGCTGGGACCTGTGGCGGGGCGCAGGGCAAACGGTGCCTGCGTACGGCCGTGGAGGAGTTCGAAGGGAACTGGGACGCGATCACCGGAGAGATTCTGAGCCTTTGTTCCCCCGATGAAACCATCTTACGCACCGCGGGCCTCGGGTATACGCCTCGGGCCGGCAAGGGCTTCGAGCCCTATCTGAAGCAGGTAAACCGCCACATCGACGCGTCGGCCGCCGAGAGCAGCATCCCCTACGCCGAGGTTAGCCTCGGTGACGAGGGCCTCGGCCCGGACGGGCTGCATCCCGACGACAGTGGCTACGAGGCGATCGCCAGCCGGCTGCAGCGGCTTGGATACGAGCCCCTGGAACATCGCTAGGGAACTTCCAGGGGCGGCACGCTTACAGGTACGACACCGCAACAGGTCAGATCGTACCCATACCCAGGTTCTAGGGCGGTTCGCACGTAGGAGCGGTTCGCGAACCGCCCTCGCCGCGCCGTCAGCGGTCAGCCATCAGCTTGTTCTTGCCCGGTCACTGGCGGCTGAAGGCGCCGTTTTCGGGAGGTTCAACCTTTCTGAGAACCGCCGTCAGACCGAATCTCCCGCCACCGCTCCAGTAGCCTCGGCATCTCTTCGTGGACGAACTGGTAGAACCGGCGCGTTTCCTCGAGCCGCCTCCCCGCCGGAGTGTCCGCGCCAACGGCTTCGATCCCCTTTCGCAAATCCTCCTGCCAGCGCAGCAGCATCGCGTCCCGACTGATGGTTACCTCGTACCATGCATCGCCGCCGTGAACCCTGTAGCGGTCGCGCCGCTCGCCGGGCTCACGCTCGCGAGCACCGAGCCCAACCTGAATGAGGTAGTGCACGGCGTTGGAGATAGCCGCAGGACTGACCTTGAGCGCCTCCGCAAGCTCCGCCGCGGTGAGCCTGCCCTCATCGGACACGAGAAGCGCAGAAAATACCCTCGCCGGCATCCGCGGAACCCCTGCCTCAGAGGACGTAAGGGCGAAGCGCTCCACGAACCGCATCACCGCCCCCTCGTCACGCCCCCACCCCGCCCCTCGTCCACTTTCATATTGTTGCTTAACCCCATCGGCCTCTCCCCATAGTGCCCAGGCGCGTCAACACGATTTTCATAATTATACATACACGTTTATATATTTTATAAATTTGTAGACTATGTATAAGATGCGAAAGTAGCCTCAGGTGATGGTGGATGGCCGAGGTACGGATCGGAAGCATTGGGGTGGTGCGATCCGGGAGAGGAAGCTCCTATGGTGAGAACCGGCGCCGCTGAAACGAGGTGCTGACACGCGAGACGGCTACCACGGGGGTGAGGGACTCATGAACGACGAGAACTCCATCTCGGTGTCGGGATTGGTCAAGACATTCGGCAAGACGCGTGCCCTGGGCGGGTTGGACTTATCGATGAGGAATGGTGAGGTACATGGTTTCCTCGGGCCCAACGGCGCGGGCAAATCCACGACGCTGCGCGTTTTGCTGGGGCTGATCCGCAAGGATTCCGGGGAGGCGAGCCTGCTCGGCGGCGACCCCTGGCGCGAGGCGGTCGCGTTGCACCCTCGTCTGGCCTACGTGCCCGGGGACGTGACGCTGTGGCCCGGCCTCACGGGCGGGGAGGTAATAGACCTCCTCGGACAGACCTCCTCGGACGCATGAGAGGCGGGGTCAACAGGGAGCGTCTTGCCGAGCTTCTGGAGCGCTTCGAGCTCGACCCGAGGAAGAAGGCCCGTACCTACTCCAAGGAAACCGCCAGAAGGTGGCCCTGGTCGCTGCGCTCGCCTCCGACGCCGAGCTGCTGCTCCTCGACGGGCCCACCTCCGGCCTCGACCCTTTGATGGAGGCCGCCTTCCGGGGGTGCGTGGAGGAGGAAAAGCGTAGCGGGAGGACCGTGCTCCTCTCCAGCCACATACTCTCCGAGGTGGAGGCGCTCTGCGACAGGGTCACCATCACACGCGACGGCAGGGCGGTGGAGAGCGGCACCCTCTCCGAGCTCAGGCACCTTAGCAGGACCTCGGTCTCGGCCGAGCTGGCGAGGGCGCCATCCGGCCTCGGCGAGCTACCAGGCATCCACGACCTGCATGTGGACGGACAGAGGGTGCGCTGCCAGGTGGACGCGGCGGGGCTCGACGGCTTGCTCGGCCATCTGACGTCTTTCGGGGTGAGGAGCCTGACGAGCCACCCACGTTGGAGGACCTGTTCTTGCGTCATTACGAGACCGAAGGGCGGGACGCACAACAAGCGGCGGCACGGCGGGCGGAAGCGGCGCGATGAAGGCATTCGCCAAGGCACTAGCCGGAACCGGGGCGCTCGTGCGCCTGATCCTTCGCCGCGACAGGGTCGTCCTGCCGCCCTGGGTTGTGGTGTTCGCCTTCCTCCCCGTCGCCATAGCAAACACGCTCTCTGACCTCTACCCGACGGCCGCCGAACGCCAGTCGTACCTGGACATAGTCACCGCCAACCCTGCCTTGACCGCGCTCTACGGCCACGCGTTTGGTTCGGGCCTCGGCGCTCTGACGGCGTGGCGCCTCGGCGGCACGATCCTGCTCGTCGGGCTGGCGAGCTTGCTGCCCGTCGTGAGGCACACCCGCGCCGAGCAGCAGGCCGGCCGGCGCGAGCTTTTGGGCGCGACCGCCGCCGGGCGGCAGGCGCCCCTCCTTGCGACCCTCCTCGTCACCTTCGACGCGGATCTGGCCCTTGGCGCCCTCGCTGGTGGCCTACGGGCTGCCGGTCGCGGGGTCTGTGGCGTTCGGGGTCTCGTCTGCCGCTTTCGGGTAGGCGTTCGCCGCGATCGCGGCCGCGGTCGCGCAGGCGAACGAGGGTGCGTGTGCCGCGAGGGGCATCTCCATCACCGTCCTCGGGCTGTGTCTGGTGCTGCGCATGGCGGGCGACGTGGGCAAGGAGGACGGGCCGTCCTGGATCGCCTGGCGCTCCCCGTTCGGATGGGTGCGGCGCGTTCGTCCCTTCGTCGACGAACGCTGGTGGGTCTTCGCGCTCTTCGGCGGGCTCGTCGCGGTGCTCGTCGCTTTCGCCCTGGCGCTCTTCGCGCGGCGGGACCTCGGGAGCGGCCTCCTGCTGCCGCGTCCCGGACCCGCGGCGGCGTCGCCCTGGTTGCAAAGCCCGCTGGCGCTAGTCTGGCGGCTGCAGCGGGGCTCGCTCGTCGCCTGGAGTCTGGGGTTCGCCGCCCTCGGCGCCATCCTCGGCGGCATCGCCGAAGGGGGCATAGAGGTGATTTGGGACAACCCCAAGCTCGAGGTCTTGGTCCAACGGTTGGGCGGCTCTTCGGGCCTCGCCGACACGTACTTCGCCGCGATCATGGGCCTCCTCGGGCTCGTGGCAACGGGCTACGCCATGGGGGCCGCGCTAAGGCTGAAAAGCGAGGAGGCGAGCGGGCGCGCAGAGCCCGTGCTGGACGCCTCCGTCTCCCGGACGCGGTGGGCCACGAGCCACCTTGCCTTCGCGATCCTGGATCCTGCGGTCTTGCTGGGCGCGGCCGGTCTGGCCGCCGGGCTCGCCTACGGGCTGGCGGGCGACAGCGTGGGCTGCGAGCTGGGGCGTGTGCTGGCCGCCGCCGCGGCGCACCTGCCCGCCGTATGGGTGCTCGTCGGGAGATCGGCGGCGCTATTCGGGGGACCGCCGCGGTTCGCGGCGTCCGTGGGCTCGGCCGTCCTCGCGGCGTGCGCGCTGCTCGAGGAATTCGGCAGGCCGTTGCAGGTGAGCAAACTGGTGCTCGACGTCTCGCCCTTCGCCCACGTCCCCAAGGTTCCCGGCCACGACATGACGGCGGCGCCGTTCGTGTGGCTAACCGTGGTCGCCGCCGCGTTCATCGCGGCCGGACTCATCGGCTTGAGGAGACGCGATGTTCTGTGATCCGACCCGCCACCAGAGGTCGAGGTGACGCAGGCGCGCGGTGCTATAGGATTAAGCCAACCTGTTTCCCGTGGTGTATTGGACACGGACGAAGAGGAGCACGGCATGGGTAAAATCTACGATAGCATAACCGACGACCTCGCACGCTGGCTAGGGGCGCAGCCGATGTTCTTCGTGGCGACCGCCACCACGGACCCCGACACGCGCGTAAACGTCTCGCCGCGTGGCCTGGGCACGTTCCGCGTCCTCGAGCCCAACCGCGTCGCGTGGCTCGACCTCACGGGCAGCGGTGTGGAGACCATAGCCCACCTCGGGGCCGACGGGCGCATAACCCTCATGTTCTGCGCCTTCGACGACCCGCCCCAGATAATCCGCCTCCACGGCCACGGCCGCGTCCACGAGCTCGGAAGCGCTGGTTACGAGAAACTGCGCCACCGTTTCCCCGAACTGCTCGGTGAGCGGGCGATCGTTGACGTGGCGGTGCGCAGGGTCGCGAGCTCGTGCGGGTACGGCGTTCCGCGCATGGAGCTTTTGGGACCCCGCGAGCAACTCTTGACCTCAGCCCGCCGCAAGGGACCCGAAAAGATGGCCCAGTACCGGGCGCGCAGGAACGCACAGAGCATCGACGGCCTCCCCGGCCTCGACCCGACGCTGGAATGACCGGAGGTAGCACGCACATAAAGTGCTTTTGGGGGCTGCCGGCCGACCGGCGCCTACGTCGGCCACGGGGGAGGGCCTCCGACGACTTCGAGGGACCGACCTGAACAAACCCAGCGCCCAGGGAAGAACGACCCCGACGCTAGATTACTTCGTACGCTCTACCTTCGGAATCTGTGACACGTCGAACTCGCTTATCCGCTCGCGCCCGAGCGACTCCAATTCTTGCAAACAACGTTCGCTCTCACGGACAAGCTTCGCAACGTCCACGCCCAACGTCACGGGTTCGAACTCCTTTAGGCGGATGGTACCGTTGCGCAGGAGGCCGGTGGCGCCGCGCCAGTTACCGTTCTCTAGGTGGTAGAAGCCGACGCCTACCTGCAAGATGCCCTGATAGAGATAGCGGACGCGCCCGGACTCTTGCATCCAGGCCTCTTCGAGGTATTCGTGGCACTTGAAGAACTCTCCCCTGTTGAACTCTTCTATGCCCTCGAGGACGAGGTCGGGCAGTTCTTCGGGGTTCCTTCGATGTACCTCCGGCCAACTTCTCATTAGCCGCAGCCGCAACCCCCACCGCAGCAGCCGCCGCCACCGCCGCTCGCCATGCGGGCGTCCATCACGGGGTTCGTCGAGACGGCCGACGCCCCGGGGGTGATGGAGGCGAAATTCGAGATCACGCGCCGCGACTCCGTCGAGCCGCACTCCGGACACTCCGCCGGCTCGTCAGCATCGCTCATCGGGCGCATGAGGTCGAAGCGATCCTCGCAGCCAGCGCACTTGTACTCGTAGAGGGCCATCTCTATCCTACCTCTCGGTTCGACGATCTCACACCACGCGTATTGTACCGTCCCTCGCGCCCGGATGGGAGCCAGCCTCCGGTTGGCAAAGAGAGGTTGCGTCTTGCTCGGCGTTAAGGTTCCGTTAAGCGTGTCGAAAGCACGGCAAAATCGAGAGGGCAAAATGGTAAGCTGCCCGTATGTAAGGGTACCGGTGCCCACCTTTCAGGGGTAATGGGGAAAGGGAAAGGAGAAGTGTAGGCACCGGCTACTATCTTCATACCTCACATAGTCGATCTGTCAAGGTCGGGCGATACCCGACCTCCGTTAATCCTCTTCGGCCAACTGCGGTAAACTCGATCATCCAAGCTCGCCTGGGGCCGTAGCTCAGTTGGGAGAGCGCCGCCTTTGCACGGCGGAGGTCAGGGGTTCGAATCCCCTCGGCTCCACGTATTTCTTGACGTGATTTGCAGGCAAAACGTGGACATAGTTAAAGGACCCGCAAACCTCTCGGGCCCGGGCCCTGTGTACTGCAACCGTACTGCAACCCGCTACCGCAGCATATCTTCGAGGGCACGGGCCGCGCCGTCCTGCATGGTGGGGAGGACGTGGGAGTAGGTGTCAAGGGTGATGGCTATCGTGGCGTGTCCCAACATCTCGGAGACGATCGTGGGATTGACGTTTCTCGACAGGAGCAGCGTAGCGCACGTGTGCCGGAGGTCGTGGAAGCGGATGGTAAGAAGCCCGGCCTTCCTAAGGAGCGGCACGAAGGTCCGTTTCCTGAAGTTGGTGGGGTTTACGAGGGTGCCTCTCTCCGTGGCGAAGACGAGCCCTTGATCCTCGTAGAGGTCGCCGACGCGCTCCATTTGCTCGAGCTGACTGGCGAGGTGATCCCTGAGTCCCTCTACTGCCGCGTCCGTGAGCCGCACTGTTCTGCGGCTTCTCTTGATCTTGGGCTCACCAAGGTAC
>JBKPOM010000153.1:0-9135 GCA_046733115.1 Actinomycetota bacterium
CCGTCCCGGGGTTTGTCGGTCAGCCCGATGCCGCGCTGGTCGACTGCGATGACCTCGAAGTCCCGGGCCAGCTCCGGCATCAGCAGGCGCCAGGCGTACCAGGTCTGGGGCCAGCCGTGCACCAGCAGCAGCGGCGGCCCGTCACCTCCGATGACCGCGTGCTGACGCAGTCCGCCGGCGTTTACGTACCGGCTCGTGAACGTGTCGGTGAACCTCGCAGGGAGGTTCGGCGCGCCGGAGACGGAGCCGGGGCCTTCCGGGGTGGACAGTGGGGTGGAGGATGAGCTCATGAGGATCTCCTTTCTGTTGATTCACCCTTCTTGAGGTAACGATTGCAGCATACTCTTGGTCGGGGGCTTCTCCGTCTCGGCAGTCCCCAGCAGATATAAATTCCTCCTTCCATTACTCATCTTTTAGGTGCGTTCGCAACTAGCGTAGGGATCTAAACGCCGCGCGGACCTCTGTCGCGAACAGCTGGGGCTCTTCCCAGGCCGCGAAGTGACCACCCTTGTCGACCTCGTTGAAGTAGATCAGGTTGTGGTAGGCCTTCTCGGCCCAGCTGCGCGGGGCCTGATATTGCTCGCCGGGAAAGACGCTCACGGCCACCGGGATGGAGACGCCCTTGGCGTTGAAAAAGCCACCCCTATATTCCCAATACAAACGAGACGCAGAGACCCCCGTGTTCGTCAGCCAATAAAGCGTGATGTTGTCCAGGATCTCGTCGCGCGTCAGTTCGCCCGTGGCGCTCGTGGTCCTGTTCAGAGCCGAGGCGACCGCCGCGGCCGGCTGGCCGTCGGCATCGTTGTGGTCGAGAAGCCAGGCTGCCAGGCCGACGGGTGAATCCGCGATGCCGTACAAGGTTTGCGGGCGCGCCGCCATGTACCTGGCGTACTCGACTTGCTTGAAAGTTCTCTCCAGCTGCTCGTAGGCGCGTCGTTCCTCATCCGAGAGACCGGATGGCGGCGGGTCGCCGGCCTGGAGAGCCTTGTCGACGTCAGCTGGAACGGTGGCAGGCATGTTGGAGTGGATGGCGAGCAATCCCGCGGGTGCCTGCAAGCCCATCTGGTCGACGACAAACGCACCCCAGTCGCCGCCTTGGGCGACGTAGCGGGTGTAGCCGAGGCGCTTCATCAGTTCTGCCCAGGCTCGGCCCATGCGCTCGGGGCCCCAGCCGGTGCTCGTCGGCTTGCCGGAGAACCCGTAGCCCGGCATCGACGGAATCACCACATCGAAAGCGTCCGATGCGCTCGCGCCATGTGCCGTGGGATTGGTAAGTGGATCGATGATCTTCAGCTGCTCGATGATCGAGCCGGGCCAGCCGTGGTTGACGATGAGCGGCAACGCATTTTCATGTTTCGAACGAACGTGAATGAAATGAAAGTCTAGCCCATCGATCTCGGTCATGAACTGCGGTAGGGCGTTCAGTTTCGCCTCGACCTTGCGCCAATCGTAATCCGTCGCCCAATAGCGCGCGAGTTCTTGAATCATCGCGAGCTGCACGCCCTGCGACTGATCGACGACTGTCTCCTTTTCGGGCCACTGCGTGGCCGCGATGCGGCGACGGAGCTCGACGAGGTCCTCTTCCGGAACGTCGATCCGGAAGGGGCGGACTGCGACCCCTTCCCCAACTGGACTGGTCATTCTGGTCTCCTTTCCTCCGTAGATCGCGCTTCAATTCATGACAACGAAGCGATGTTGCCGCGTGTCGGCCGTGCAATACGGGCACAACGGCTGCCCGTATTCTCACCTCTCTCCAACTAGCGGAGGGACCGGAACGCCGCGCGGATCTCCTCGGAGAACAGCTGGGGTTCTTCCCAGGCCGGGAAATGGCCGCCGCGCTCAGCCTCGTTGAAGTAGATGAGGTTGGGGAAGGCGCGCCGGGCCCAGGTCTCCGGGGGTCGGTAGAGATCGTCGTTCGGGAACGCCGTAATGGCCACCGGGAGCGTGATCTGGTCGGTCTTCTGCGCTGCGGCGCTGATGAGGTTCTCGTTGCGGTTCTCCCAGTACAGCCGCGCGGCCGAGGTCGCGGTGTTCGTCAGCCAGTACAGGCTGATGTCGTCCAGCACCTCGTCCTTCGTCGGCGTCTGGTCGGGATCCTTGCCGTACGACCACTGTGCGAACCCGCCGTGCACGAGCATGAACGCCGCGAGGCCGGAGGGGGAGTCCGTCAGGCCGTAGCCGACGGCCTGCGGTCGCGAGCTCATCATCGTCAGGTAGGCCCAGCCCCCGTTCTTGAGGAACCCGCGCAGGGCGTCGAACTCCGCGAGCTCCTTCTCGGAGAGCCCCGCGGGCGCGGGCCCGCCGCTGGCGATCGCCTCAGCTGCGTCGGGCGGGAACGTCGCCGCCAGGTTGGTGTGGATGCCGAGCAGTCCCTCCGGCGCCTGCCGCCCCATCACCTCGACGATGCCGCCTCCCCAGTCGCCGCCCTGCGCGACGTAGTGCGTGTAGCCCAGCCGCTTCATGAGGACGTCCCACGCACGGCCGATGCGCTCCAGTCCCCAACCCACCTCGGTCGGTCGCGAGGAGAAGCCGAAGCCCGGCAGGGACGGGATCACGACGTCGAAGGCGTCCTCCGCCCGACCGCCGAACGCCGTCGGATCGGTGAGCGGACCGATGACCTTGATCTGCTCGAAGACCGAGCCCGGCCACCCGTGCGAGATGATCAGCGGCAGCGCGTTCTCGTGCCGAGAGTGGACGTGGAAGAAGTGGACGTCGACCCCGTCGATGTTCGCGATGAACTGCGGCCAGGCGTTCAGTTGCGCCTCGGCCTTCCGCCAGTCGTAGTCCGTGCCCCAGTACCGAACGAGCTCTTGCAGCTCGGCCAACTGCGCACCCTGCGACCGATCGGGAACCGTCTCCCGGTCGGGCCACCGCGTCGCCGCGATGCGCCGGCGGAGGTCGACGAGGTCCTCTTCCGGCACGTCCACACGAAAGGGGCGGATGGGGGTCTCGGTGCTGAGCTCGGCTGACCTAGTCACGTGTATCCTTTCTGGTTAGTGTTCGCTAGCGTAGCGGCCTTGAGCGTGCCTCTGTTTTGTGGAAAGGGAGGTCACCGCCTGCGGCGCGCCCTCTTTTAGCGGACCTCGATCGAAATCTTCACTATGTTGGTCAGCTTTCTTCTTTCATCTTTGACCAACTCCAGAGAGCCTACTAAGGAGGCGTTGCAATAGCGTTGCAAGGAGCTGCCCCAAGCGTGGCAAGAGGACCAGCGGTGGAGGCCGTTGGTACGCTTCTCCGATCGCGGAAGGTAGAAGCTCTCCGAGACCCCTATACTGGGCTCAGCTCCGGGATGAGATGGTGGTACTGAGGGATGCTCCTCCACGCTAAGGAAGGAGCGCTCCTTTCCTAATCGCGCACGAGCACGCAGCGCACCTGAGCCGCTGCGAGGAAACCCGTCTTCAGCTTCTCCTCCCCTATCTTTTCCGCGAGCCTTCTCAAGGTCTGCACCGCTCGGGAGAACGCTGCGCGAGCCTCGCCGATCTCCCCACGCCGCTCGTGAAGACCGCCGATCCTGCTCTGGATCTGCCAGAGTTCCCCTGGCAGTCCGACCTTCTCAGCTAGTGTCTGTGCTTGGTGCAGGTGATTTAGTGCCCTTCCCATGTCGTCTTCGAACTCGCTCAGGACTGCTAAAGAGCGTAAGTAGGCTACGCGTTCCCGCTCGTTAGCCTCGGCGCGCTCGGCGAAACGGTGGAGCTCTTCTCTGGCACTTCTCTCGTCCCCTCCCCGAAGCAGCGCTTCGACCTCGTAATGGAGATAGAGGCTGTCCAGCGGGCCGAAGGAAGGCCAGCCCTCGTGTGCCTTAAGTGCGTGGGCGTAAGCCTCCTCCCAGTCCTCAGAGAGGGCGGCCACCGCGCACAGCCTCATGGAGGAAGACACCTCATACTGCGGGGCCAGCGGCCCGCTCAGCCCTAGCGCCTCCTCATGGATACTACGCGCCTCCTGTAAGTCCAGCAACGCCTCGTACGCCCGCCCGAGGTTGTCGAGGTTGAACCACAGCCAAAATGCGTTTTGCGCCTTGCGCACCAGCTCGGTCCCTCGCAGGCAGAGCTCGAGTGCCTCCTCGTACTCGCCTGTCTCCAGTAGCCCTAGGCCGAGCGCCCATAAACCCACCGGCTCGGCCCGTTCGTGCAACCCGCGGGAAATTGCCAGCACCTCACGCGCAATCTTTATCCCTTCCTGTAGCCGTCCCTGGAAGATCCTGTCGTATGCAAGAACACTCAGAAAGTGGAGCTCCATGTACTTCGTACCCGCTCTCCACGAGGCCACAAGCCCCACGGCCGCAGCCCCCATCGAAGGAAGGAGCCTGCGCGGGGGCGGACGTTCGGCCAGCTCCCGGCTCAGCTGAGCGCCCTCCTCGGCGTAGGCCGCCGACTGCTCGAGCCTTCCCTTAAACCGCTCCAGTCGTGTCAGCGGCAACAGCGCCCGCGCCACCAGGTCCGGGCGCTCCAGGGTCCGAGCCGAGGCCAAAACCTTCCGGGCGAGAGGGCCGGCGTGCTCGTATTCGCCCGCCCGGAGAGTAATAAGGTCCGCCAGATTGCACTCGGTCTCTACCAGCGACTCTTCGAGGCCCGCCTCCTCGGCCACCCCTCTGGCCTCCTCCAAGAGTGTCTTAGCCTTCGGGAGGTCGGGCTCTTGCTGGGAGAAGGAGAGGATCGCCAGGTGGTTGAGGGATACAACCTCGACCCTCGCTTCCCCTAGTTGCTGCCCGAGGGCGAGCATCGTTTCGTAGGCCGCTTGGGCCTTCCCCCACTCATCGGCGATCTCGTATGTCCGGCCCAGCTGGGTGTAGAGGTGCTCGAGCTCGGGAATCGATGGCTCGACCGGCCGCCCACCGCCGGTTCGCCCTTCTTCTGCCAGCAGGGAGCGTGCCCGTTCGTAGTGCTCTATGGCATCCTGTGCGGCGAACACTTCCATCGCAGCATCTCCCGCCGCCACCGAGTACCGGACGGCTGGCTCCGCGAGACCTCCCGCAAGCGCGTGACGCGCCAGCTGCGCGGCAGGGGCACTCCTCTCTTCTAGCACCTCGAATGCCCTGCAGTGCAACAGCTGCCGCCGCGCATACACGCTCTCGGTGTAGGCTACCTGCCTTATCTTCTCGTGGGAGAAGGTGTAGGTGATCCCGGGATATAAGAGATGCTCCTCCTTTCGGCCACCGGCCTCCTCGCGCAGCAGGTGGCGCTCGATCAGCTCCTCTAGTGCCCTTAGGCTTTCTTTCTCTCCTAGGCCCGCCACGCCTACAAGCGTCTCGAAGCTAAAGCCTCGCTCCAACACTGCCCCAGCCCTCAACAGCTCCGAGGCAGCAGCCGAAAGCCGAGAGAGCCGCGAGCGGATCACCTTCCGCACGCTCTTAGGCAGCAGACCTCTCAAGGCGCTCTTCTGGCTACGCCAGGCGGGGCCTACCTCCACGACCGTCTCCCGGTCCGCGCGGCTCCGTATGAGGAGCATGCCCTCTTCGAGTAGGACCTTGAGCGTCTCCACCAGGTAGAAAGGCTGCCCCTCGGTCTCCAAAGCCAGCCGTTCTCCCAGGCGCTTAAGCCCGGATTCTTCCGCCTCGTTTGAGCCCCCCACCTCCTTCAGAGCCCCGGCGGGCTTCGATGGTGAGCCCGCCCTCGTCGCCAGCCGCCGCAGCAGCCCCTCGACATCCTCATCTGCCAAGGGATAAAGGGTTAGGCTTCTCAGGGGCAACCTTCGTTCCAAAGACGAGCACCACCTCTCGAAGGCCGAGCCGGCCTCCGGTTCCTCAGGACGAGCAGCTATTAGCATCAAGACGGGCACCCCTTGCTCAGCCCAGCGCCTCCCCGCGTACTCCAGCACCTCTAGCGTTGCCGCATCCGCCCACTGCAGGGCGTCCAGAAAAAGAACAACAGGGGCACGAGAGGCTAGCGCCTCCACAAACCTCGCGATAGCCTCGAAGAGCGCCCCCTTGGCCGTCTCCCCTTCACCGGACGAAGGGGAGGGAAGGTCGGGGTACCTGTCCTTGAGCTCCGGCAGCAGCCGGGAGAGCTCGGAGAGCCATGTATCCTCGAGCAGGTCCTCGGGGGCCCTCTCTCGCTCCATACGGGGCCTGATGACCTCGATCAGCGGCCCGTAAGGCAATCCCGCGCCCTCGGAAGCCGCTCCTTTTAGGACGTCCGCCCCCCTGGCTCTAGCCCAAAGAAGGAACTCCTCTGCCAGACGCGTTTTGCCTATCCCTGCCTCCCCAAGGACCGCCACGACGCGGCTTTCCCCTTCTTCGCGCGCGGAGTGGTACTCTGAGACGAGCACCCCAAACTCTTCCTGGCGGCCTACCAGCGGCACCTCAAAGGCCGAAAGCTGAGTAGTAATAGTAGGAGTGGCTGCCGGGCGTAGAAGGCTCGCGCCCAAAGAAGCCCTCTCTTCAAGCTCCTCCCGTAAACGAGCGGCAAGCTCTTGCATCTGAGAAGAGGGCTCACTCCCAAGCGCTCTGCCTAGGGTATTCCGGAAGCCCTCGAAGGCCAGCAGAGCCCTCTCGCTCTCTCCCGCACTGGACAGCAGCTCCATAAGCCGCCGCTGGGCGGCCTCCTCTGAAGGGGCGTGCCTCGCCCACAGCCGGGCGGTACCTATGGCCTCCTCTATTAGACCCTCCTTCCCTTCGAGGCGCGAGACCCTCTCGCAAAGCTCCCCGAAGCCCCTGCGCCACCTCGCACGCTCAGCTTCAAGCCACAGCATGAACTCGGGGGCGTCCGCGAGCGAGAAGCCTTCCATAAACTCGCCTCTGTAAATCCCCAGAGCGTCCTCCAAATAGGCGATCTTATCCCGGTACCCTAGGGAATCGTCCGCGCTCCCGCCCCCCACCCAGGCTTCCGAGGTTTCGCGCCGGGCTAGCGAAACGGCGGCTTCAAGCGCCCGTAGATCCAGCTCGACCCTTCGCGGCTCTAACTCCAAGAGGTCGCCTTCGACGACGAGGAGATGCAGCTCATCGCGACGGAAGGCGCCACTGGCGCCGTTCTCCGCGAGTGTTTGCCTGATCCTGGTGAGGACGCTGCGCAGGTCCGTCCGGGCGGACGGGTGGTCGCTTCTGGGCCACAAGAGCTCGGCGAGCTCCCGCCGGGAGCGCTTCCCGCCCTCGGCGGCCAAGTATCCCAGGAGTGCGAGCGCCTTCTTTCTCCCAAACCGGAGGCCTCGCCCCTCAAAGATCACCTCAGGGGGTCCCAGCAGCCTGATACATAGTGGCTTTCCTACCGGCACCTTCGTCTTCTCTCCAGTGCCACGCTTTCGCAACGCCCGGATGTTACGGTGGCTTCAGTGGGCTCTCCTAGCGTGAGCACCTCCGCCCGGATAACCCCGAGCGAGCCCTCCGACGCCGTGGTCGCCAGCGCAAACGGCGCCAGGAAGCAGAGCTTGCTCCAGAGCATGGCGGTCTCGTCGTCTTGCACTTCGCAGCCCATCCCGGCGTCACGCAGTTCTTCGCACAAGGTCTGGGCTCGCTCCCGTGTTGCCGGATTCGGCGCGACCTGCACATCAGCAAACGCAGAGAGGTGCCTAACTCGCCCCGTCCCCGCTCGCTCAGCTTCGACCCTTATCGTCCCCGGTAAGACCCGTTCGGCACCGTACCGATCGCGCAGCCGCCTGGCGTGATCTACGCCGTTTAGCAGTGGCACAAAAACGCCTCCTTCCTCTAAGCTCTAGCCAATTCTACTCGCTCGGCGGCACCCTCCCTCAGCACGGCCCAGAACCTAAAGCCTTGTGTAGTAGCTGCAGAACTCTATCGAAAGAGGCATCGAGAACCTCGAGACCTAGCACCAGGAAGCGTGCGTCCCTCCCACCAGTCTGTGTTAAGTGTCTGAGTCGGTTGCGCCCTCGCAATTGAATAAGTAGGATGCGACTCTCCCGGTTCACATGAAGCGCCCTGCGCGCCTCCTCCTGTTGCTCGCGTTGATCGCCGGAACTCTCCTCACGCAGAAGCCATAGCAGGCCTCCCAAGCCGACCGCCCCGGTCTCGCCCGAGACCATGCCCGAGACGGCCATCAAACGTACCGCCTCGCGGGCCGGTCCGTCATCAATGGCGACGAGGACGTCTATTCCCCTCGATACGATCGGCCAGGCGACCAACGAAGGCCGCCCGCAGTTAAGGCCGGCCATGATGGAGTCGTGTGGTCCCAGCACGGACGCGTGAGTCCCAAAACACCCAGTCCTCGGGGGTACGAAGCCGGAATGCACGGAGTTCGTAGCGGCCGGGCGAGTCCGGCCAGTTGCTTGCCTTCGCTTCGATGTACACAAGATCATATGACGATGAATTCCCGATGAATCGTGGATGGACTATGTTCATCCATCAGGTCAATTTCCTCTCTTACTTCGAATGGGAAGCGAATCCTTGCACGGACCTAATCCCTCATGCGCTAACTACCACATTATATGGCCCATAGGAGGAGATCACCGTGACGTCCATCGAGAAGCTAATGGTCCTGATCGAAGAGGTGAGCAGCCAAAGATTTTGGGCTAGCGCCGCCTGCAGCTTCGCCAACATCGCCCGATTAGGTCTGCGCCGCTCGCTGAGGACATTGGCCAGGTTCGCGACATCCACTCCTGCCCGTTTGGCGAACCGCCGCACGCCGATCAGTTGACAGCGTCGTTTATCTGGTTCCAACACCTCCCGCACCAGTTCCGCTTCTTCGCAGGCGTCCCTTTCTATAGCGGTGTGCACTGGTATTGGCCATCGTTATGCTGGGGCTTGGACGATACCGTACCTTACGGGGCGATACCGTACCTTACGCCGTCACTTAGCCGACAAACCCACGAGGCCGAGGCTCGGAGAAGTGGGTCAACTGCACTGACTACCGCTATAGCGGTGGAGGGCGCGAGCACATCTGCGGTCTTCGAGGCTTATGTGGAGCAGGTCTTGGCTCCCACACTGCGTAGGGGTCAGTTGGTGGTAATGGACAACCTCTTAGCTCACAAAGGAGAAAGGATCAAAGAGTTGATCGAGCAGCAGGGTTGCCAGCTCGTCTACCTACCGGCCTACTCTCCGGACTATAACCCCATCGAGGAAGCGTTCTCGAAGATCAAGGGGCTAGTGCGTAAGGCCGAAGCCAGGACGAAAGAGGCCTTACTCGAGGCGATTGTTTCGGCGCTCTCTGTGGTCACCTCCAGGGATGCTCGTGGTTTCTTCGAGCACTG
>JBKPOM010000154.1:0-5130 GCA_046733115.1 Actinomycetota bacterium
CCGGGACCCAGCGGGATGGTCTCACCATGGATCTTGTCCGCGACTCCGGCGTAGTAGTCGAAGTAGCGGACGCAGCCGGAGATCTCGCTTCTTGCGTGCCCGAGTGGCTTGCCCGTGTCCAGCGTCTCCAGCCGTGCGAACTCCTCCACTCGCGCCTCCAGCGATCGCGCCAACCCGTAGAGCAGCCGTCCCCGGTTTTCCGGCGCTAAGCGCCACCAAATGCCGAAAGCTGTCTCCGCCGCCCTCACGGCATCGTCGACGTCCTCCGGCGTACCCCGTGGAACGGCGGCGAGGATCTCCTCCGTTGAGGGGTTCACTACCTCAAACGTCCGGCCGGAGCGACCGGACGTCCACCCACCGCCGATGAAGAGTTTGTCACGGAGTTTGGATGTCATGGCGTGCTCCCGGTCTCGGTGTGCATCGCCCGGCGAAGAGATCGTTCGGGGAGGCGAGTAAGGCGGTATAGGCGAAATATGGAAGTATCGTGGGACGCCTCCACATCGGCGACGAGATTGGCCAGGTTCCCGCCGACGACGCTGGCGAACTTGAAGCCGTGTCCAGAGCAGGGTGAGGTCAGGGTTACCCGCGGATACTCCGTCCGGAAGAGCGGTCCCCCATCCTCGATCAGCAAGTTTCGCCGGCCCGACTGCGCCAGGTGGTCGGCGACGCCGAAGCCGCCGATACCTGCTCCGATCCCGACGACCCTCGCCGCTTCCTTCAACACGTACCACGCCTCACTTTTCTCTCCGGAGCACGCCGGCTCAGGTCCCTTCGGCGGTGCCGGTCGAGCGGAACATCCGCACGGACTCCTCCTGGTCACCCGGCGGTATCCGGTCTATGCCGACCATTTTGTCTATGACGATGTTCTGGTAGCGGTGCAGCGTCTCCTCAAACTGGTAGCACATCCGGCCACCGCGGTAGGCCGGGTTGGAGATGCCTTCCTGCACCCGCTCGACGATTTCGATATCCTGCAGGTTCACCAAGTCCCAGAAGCGCATCAACTGGTCAAGCTCTTTCTCCGCATTGGGATTATCTAGAGAGTCCGGGTGGGAGAGGATAACCGCCTCCTCGGCAGTGCGGTCCGGGCCGACGGGGTTCGCGACGATAATGAAGGCGTGGTTCGGAAGGACGCTGATGGCGGTGTTCGGGAAGAGCTGTACGAAGCGGCCGCTCTCGGCGTCGTCTCCCCGCAGCGTGCTCACCGGCGGCAGCCCCTGCCAGCCTCCTCTCTCGGTGTTCTGGGAGATCGGGGTGGTGCAAAACCCCGAGTACAATCCCGGTCCCTGCCAGCGGTAGTGGTCTTCTATCCTGGAGACCTGTACCAGCTCCGGATGCACCCACGGCAGATGGTAGTACTCCAAGAAATTCTCGCCGACGAGCTTGTAGTTCGCAGCGATTTCGTACCCCTTCTCTCGCACCACCCGCCACTCGTCCAGCCGGTAGTCCGAGAAGCGCTCGGGCAAGTCGCCGAGCTGCTCGGTGAGCGGAGCGGCGTCCGGGTCGAGGTTGACGAAGACGAGGAAGCCCCAGCTCTCTGCCCTGACGGGCAAGAGGCCGTAGTCAGCTTTGTCGAATTCCCTAACCTCGCTCATGTCGAAGGCGGCCCGGGCCTCCTCGGGGATGTCCGAGCCCTCGAAGAGCGGCGTGCCCAGGCACTTGCCCTCGAGGTCGTAAGTCCAACTGTGGTAGGGGCACCTTATCCTGTTGTTGCGTACCATGCGTGTGCCGTCGTCGAGCAGCTTGGCAGCCCTATGGCGACAGACGTTGTGGAAGGCCCTGAGCTCTCCCTGCTTGTCCCGGGTAACGATGATCGAACGCCCGGCCACCTCGGCGACGATCACCTGCCCCGTCTGCTGTACTTGAGGAGTGAAACCCACGGCGACCCAACTCGTCGCGAACACCTTCTCCCGCTCGATCTCGAAGAACTCGCGAGAGGTGTAGGCGTCGGGGATGAGAGTCACCGCCAGGTCCACGGGCACGCGCGTGTGCCTGTAGGTCTCCTCGCGTGTATAGTCCTCGGTCGGGATGGGCCGCGGGTTGAGCCGCGTGTAAGGGTCTGTCCGGTCGATGGTCATGTTTCTCCTTTCCGAAGCGCCTCGGACATGGTGAGATCAAGATCTAGGTTCTAGCAGAACAACTTGTCTTCGTAAGGGTAAAGCGAGAGCATCACCGGTCCCTCCGCCGTGCTCAGGACCTCGTCTTTCTATAACTGTTCATCGAACCTTTATTGGACACTGCCGTCGGCTTCCTGTGGTATTCAGGTCTTCCGAGCCTTCTTCGCTGCGTCTACCCAGGGCTGCACTACGTCCCGGTTGTTCTTCAGCCACGCCCTGACACCTTCTACGGGGCCCTTCGCGTCGTTGATCATTAGCTCGAGCTTGCCGAGCTGCGACTCATTGAGGGTGAGTGCGTCAAGAAACGCCTGCGCATCAGGCATTTCGTCTTTGAGCCCCTCGCGGGCTATGGCGGTAGGGTGCTCATTACCGCCCATGAGGTTTTTCGGGTCCTCCAGATACCGGATGGGGTAGGCGGTAAACATCCAGTGCGGCTTCCAAGCTGTAAAAACTATAGGTTTCTTGTCACCTATCGCCCTCTTCACCTCGGCGAGCATCGCCGGGGTACTAGAGGCGGCCAGATTGTAGTCCAGGTTGTATCCGGGGATCACGTCGTTTTGGGTGATCTTCATTATCCCCGAGCCCGGCTCTATCCCGATTATCTCGCCGCCGAACTCGTTGCGGTACTTACTAAGATCCCCTATGCTCTGTGCCTCGACGTAGTCCGGCACCCCCAGGCCAAGGTTGGCCGCACCTTCGTACCACTGGCCTAGATCTACGACCTGATCCTTGTACTTCTTCCAGTAGGTCGCGTGCGTCTTCGGCAGCCAGACGTCCTGGAACGCGTCGAGGTCGCCCCTGGCCACCCCGTCGAACAGCAGGCCGACGTCGAGCAGCTTGAGGTCCACGCTGCCGTAGCCGAGATCATTCTCGAGCAGGATCTTGGTTAGGTTAGAGACGGCCACGTTCTCGTCCCAGCCGATGTTGCCGATCGTGAGCGATTTGCTTCCGGAAGTGCCGGCTGCCTCGCAGCCAGTCAGCCCAAGGATGTAAGCACCCGCCAGAGTGCCCCCGCTGAGTTTCAGCATGTCCCGGCGGCTCATCGCCCGCCGGGCAGTTGCTCCTTGCTCGTTTATCGCCTTCCCGGTCATGTTTCGCACACTCCTTTCTTCAACATGTCTTGTCTGCGGAAGGTGGATTCGGATGCCTCGCTTGCTTTTCTTACCTTCCTCCTCTCAAGGTAGGTGTTGTGGGGCATTTGGGTGGGACTCAGCGATGAAGCGACGCGTGGTAGGCCCCGGGCCAGAAGATCGGGTCAACATGCGGATGGCGTCGGATAGCTCGATCCGACGATAAGTCTCTGTCACGCGGCCGTCGGAAAGTAGGGTTTGGCGTCCTCGTTGCAACTTCTCGACATCTTCGGACAGCTCTTTCGACTCATCTAGTGCAGCGAGGACATAATCTTCTGCAGCCGAGTTGCTTATGACAGTCACGTTGGCCTGATCAACGCGTCCAGTCGGAGAGTACGCTAGGGCGCTAACAATTCTCTGTTTGGTACTGCTTATTGTCTCACGGAGAAACGTTGCTGAGGAGGGCGTGGCATCCTCGACGAGCAGACGGGTTACACCGCGATCGTTGACCGCCTCCAAGATCTGCTCCGGGTCGTCCTCGACGACAACCTCCCGATGCGGCGGCCACACGTCTATCTGTCGGTAGTTGCCGTGACGCTCTCCTACATGGAAGACGAAGCACTCCGGGTAAATTCGCAGGTTGCCCCGCTCATTGCCCAGCCGCGACCGATGGAAATCGTAAAATCGCGTCATCGCCGCCATGAGTAAGGAACTCGCGCCCGTAGCTCCGCCAGACCGGCGTACTACGACGCCGATACGATCGTGCTCGTTGAACCTGGGGAAAACATCCTCCAGGGAGGCATTGTGACCATCCACCGTGAAGGCGAAATCCGCAGAGGTCAGAATTTCTGTGGTGTGCATCGCTCGACTATCTCTTCCCTGCGACGTGCCTCGGCAATACAGAATTCCGCCACTTCCTCTGTATTCTCTTCTACTTTTCTATGTCGAATCCCTTTATTGTCGCGCCCGCGGAGAGTTGTTCGCCGATGAGCGGACCGCAGACTATCAGGCCCACCAGTCGCTCGCACTCGACAAATACGGTGATCGGCATGCTTCGGTCGGTAAAGATAGGTAGAACTACTATGATAGATCCGGATGCATCGCTTGCGGTTTTGCCTTCCTCCTCTCGATCCCAACCGACTACGATCCACCTTGGTAGGTAGGACACTAGCACTACCGACTATTCGTGTCGAACACTTTTTTGACATAGTCATTGATACAAAACACGAATGCGAGAAACAGTGTTCGCCTCCGAGCGAGAGCATCTTGTGGTAGAAGACGCCCAGGAGCTCGTGCTCGCTCACCCCGGGGCGTATGGCCTCTGCGAGGTCGTACAGCGCGGCCTCGCAGACCGCCGCAGACTGTTTCAGGAGCTCGATCTCGTCCGGGGTCTTGATGACGCGTGCCGCTTCCACCGGGTCGTCGGCATCCGTGAGACGCACCCTGAGTCCCTGGAGCGCCGAGAAACCGTGATAGTCTAGGGAATCCACGCCGAGCCTGGCGTCGCCCACCCCCCATCCCGTGAGCGCGTCTTTAATTTCCGCGCCCCATTCTCCTGAACGCTCCGCGGCCATCCCTTCAGCGAAGCGAGCCTGCCAGTAGTGGGCGTTCCTCACGTCCGAGAAGAACTCCTCGGCGCGGAACTTCGCTTGGGCGAACTCGAAGACTACGGGGCTACCCTCGGCGGGCACCAGCACGTAGTGGGCGAGGTTCGTGGCCGGCCACAACGGCATCACGCTAACGCCGGTCACGTAGCGGATGTTTATGGGGTCCGTCAGGAGAAGCGCGCCCACGTCGCGGACCCGCATCTCCGTCTGGACCTTGCGAAGCCGATCCCCGCGGAGCCGTTCGAGGTCTACACCTCGCTCCAGCAAGGTGTTCGTATGCCCCAGGGTCCGACGGTCCCTCGGAACCGTCGCCTGCCCCCTACCGGTCCCGAGGTGCGT
>JBKPOM010000155.1:0-7232 GCA_046733115.1 Actinomycetota bacterium
CAGAGGCTCCTGCCTGCAGGGCGTCGCGGGCGAGTGGCAGGTCCAGTTGGGGGCTGAACACCACAACCGGTGGCGCATCCTGGCTCAGCTCCTGGTAGAACTCCACACGCTCGGAGAGACCTTCGCGGCTGTTGGCGCATAGTATGATGCAGGAGGGGACGTCCCTCGGCGGCTTGAGTCCCTGGTGAACCGTGGCCCGCTTCTCCAGGGCTCGCACGAGCCCGGCGCTCACTACCGAGCGAGGGCAGTCGACCCAGACCAGGCCCAGAGGCTTTGGGTTGCCGTGCGGTTCACGCATCATGTCCGTGGTCCACGCGGCCAGGTGGGAATGGAGCATCCGCCACGCCGTGCGTTACTTCTCTTACCACCACGTCGCGTTGGTCCAGAAAACGGATAGGAGCTTCTCGCAAGTGCTCGATCGGATGCAGTCAACTTGTTCTATCCAACATTTATCCTTTTGTAAGGTCCCGTGGCCACCTTTTCAAGTCTACGGACAGAGGTGCTAATACTTTCGGTTCATGGTCTGGCTATTCTAAGCTGTCCTGAGTGTAGCGTGCAAGTGCGCTGGCCGCCCTCCCCATCCCGAAGGGTGTTCCTGTGACCCCGAGCGATTACCCGATGGGGCCCTCATGGTTGTCGCTTCTCAAGAGGTTTAGCCATAGTCCTTCTTCGGAGCCTTGAGAACCTGTTGCAGCTCCTCGAGTAACTGCTGCCGCTCCCAAAGGTCTCGGTGAAGGCGTTGGACGTTTCGCTGATCCCCGGAGCGAGCCAGGCGTTCACGCTCCAGCTCCGCACCCAAGCGTTGGCGTTCGCGATGCTTGTGCGTACGTCCCTCACGCTCCAACCCCTGCTCCTCCGTGAGGCGTTGGAGTTCTCGCTCAAACTCCAAGGACAGGTACTCCCGCATTAGCTGATTGACCTTTATTTCCGCCTCCAGCTGTTCCCGACGCTCGCGCTCGAGCACGTCTAGCAGCATCCTGCGCTCCTCGCGCAGCAGCGGGGGTTGCTCGTGCTGATCACGCAGTAACCCGAAGCGCCCTCTCCGAGCTCTTCGGTCGTGCGCGCGTGTCGCCATGCGCCTGTGGCGACGACGTTAACGACGCCAAGGGCGCCGAGGGCGAGGAAGGGAAGCATCCCCCAAAAGCTTTCCACGAACATCATCTCCTCCAGAGAGAAGCCAGACCGGCAGCATCTTAGCCTGAACGAGTCCATTAGTGTACCAAGGGTTGGTGCCGCACGTCAGTAGTGCTCATCATTGCGAAGATGAGTCGGTGTGCTCTGAGATCCGGGATCTCTCGGAGTACGAGTAACCGCTGCCGAAGGCGTCGAGGGATACTCGTAGTTGACCTACGTGAAGGCGTTTCCGGTGAACGACTTGAAGATCGACAAATCGTTTATCGACAGTCTGGGGGAAGACCTAGTGAACGACGCATCGTGCGCTTGATCGTGGTCTTCGCACATACACTGGGCCCAAAGGTTACCGTCGAGGGGGTCGAGCGCGACCGGCAGGTGGAGAGCCTGATGGCCATGAGGTGCGAAATGGTCCAGGGCTTCTACTTTTCGAGACCGCTCCCCAGCGAGGCAGCGGAAGCGCTCGTGGCGAGGAACTCTTTGTGGCAGGTGCCTAGATAAAGACAGGGCAGTAGCCGCGGGCATCGATCTCCTGCCGCTTAGGGGGGCGGCCCTTACACATTGGCCTGTAACATACCTATATAGAGGCTGGCAGAATGATCTAGCCCAGAACAACATAGTGCTCGGGCCCTAGCAACTCCTCACATACATTAACGAAAGGACCTTAATGTGATGCTTGTCACGGGCGGGGCGGGCTTTATCGGAAGCCACCTGGTAGACACCCTCTTGGCCGCCGGGCGGGAACCAGTAGTTCTGGACAACCTGGCCAGCGGCGATCGGGAGAACCTGCCCCACGGAGTAAAGCTGGTGGAGATGGATATCGCGGACGCCGGGGTGGTGGAGATCATAGCCGAGCTAAAGCCGGAAGTCGTGATTCATGCCGCTGCGCAGGTGAGCGTCGCGGTTTCCATGCAGGACCCGCACCTCGACTTGGCGGTCAACGTGCAGGGGACGGCGAACGTGCTTGAGGGCGCGAAGGCGGCCGGCGCGAGGCGTTTCGTCTTCGTCTCCTCGGGCGGCGGGGTCTACGGCGAGTGTGATGGCGCTGACGAAGCAACCCCGCCGCGTCCAAAGAGTTACTACAGCGCGCATAAGTACCTCGGGGAGCGCTATGCGGAGTTGAGCGGGCTCTCCTACGCGAACGCGCGGCTAGCCAACGTCTACGGCCCCAGGCAGCGCTCGGACCTCGAAGGTGGGGTGGTCGCCATTTTCACCGAGAGGCTCCAGAACAGGCAGCCCATCCTGATCAACGGCACGGGCGAGCAACGGCGGGATCTGGTCTACGTCGCGGACGTGGTCGACTCGCTCCTCACCATGGCGCGAAGCAACCGAGACGGCACGTGGAACGTCGGCACGGGAGTCTCTACCAGCATCCTCGAGCTCCTGCACGCGCTGGAAAGGGAGATCGAACCGGCAACGGAGATCCGCTACGGCCCACAGCGTCCCGGAGACGTCAACGACTCCCGTCTCGCAATAGGCTCGATCAAGGACGACCTGGGATGGCGTCCCAAATACGACCTCACCGATGGTATCGTCGACATGATCCGGCAGGCGGGTGCGGACCGGTGAACGCCGAACGAGCGCCGCAGCTTCCTGTTGAGGGCTGCGAGCGGACATCCGTAGGCTGGAGCAGCGATAGAGACGAGACTAAAGATAGCCTATACCAAAGGCATGCCATACGGCCGCTTCGACCCTTGTTAGATTGAATGGGGATAAGAGAACCACTTGGTCGAAGCATCATACCCTCGACGACTTCGGCAGCGGTTTCTCGTCACTGAACTACGTGAAGGATATTCCCGTCGACGGCTTGAAGATCGACAAGTCTTTTATCGCTGGTCTGGGGGAAGACGCGGTGAACGACTCTATCGTGCGCTTGATCGTGGACTTCGCACACACACTGGGTCTCAAGTTCACTGCCGAGAGGGGGGAGAACGAACGGCAGGTGGCGAGCTTGACGGCGATGAGGTCCGATCTGGCCCAGGGATTCTAATTCTCGAAACCGCTACCCAGCGAGGCAGCGGGGAAGTTCGTAGCGACTAATCCTTCATGGGGAGTGTCTAAATAAGAGATTACCATAGCCGCGGACGCCAATCTTCTGCCGCGTGGAGGTAGCGCCCTTGTTAGGAGGCAGCCACTTTCCAACCCTGGCCGAAATCGGGTGCTCGAGAAACGTATCGTAGCTGCAACTCACCGTTCGTGACCTCCGGTAGGCGGTCTTAGCGAGACAGCAGTTCGGGGAAGGCCTAGCGGCATATCCATCAGGGGTGCCCTTCACTCGACGACGGGCGCTCCTGGCTCCTGGTGGTCTCCGAGGCGTTCCCACCACGCGTTCCACATGCACGTACAGCTAAGGCAAGGTGCTTCGGTAGGCGGCCATGGTGAGCCCGTAAGCGTCGGGTATAACTTCCTCCACTTCACCGGTCTTCTACTCTGGCAGGGTGGGGATCCTCAGCGGCGAGCCCCCTTCGAGCAGGTCGAGCGCGATGGTCTGTCGCGGATCCATGGCCAGCACAACTCGGCCACCTCGACTATCGGCAGCGTTCACCACCGTGCGCTGTGGAGCCCCGGGTAGATCCCCGACTCCTCCGGAGCTGCCACCGCGTTCTCAGCCATGACCGTCCCTTCGAGCGCTTCAGTGGCCGCGTTCTCGGCCCGGAAGGGGAGACCTCCATCCTCGGTGGCCTGGGCCATCGGGTTGCGGTAGGTATTGGCGGTGCGAATGGCTCGACCACCGCCGAGGTCTTCATGGCTTATTTAGAGCAAGTTCTCCTTCCCGAGCTGCGGGAGGGTCAAGTGGTGATCATGGACAGCTTGCCGGCGCACAAGCTGGATAGGGTCAGGGAACTCATAGAAGGACGAGGCTTGGAGTTGTTGTTCCTGCCCGGCTACTCCCCGGACCTCAATCCCATCGAGGAGACCTTCTCGAAGATCAAGGAGATCGTACGCAGGGCCTGCGCCAGGACTCGTGAGGCCCTGCTCGAGGCATTGGGCGAAGCATTGTCCGCGGTCAACTTACAGGATGCCCAGGGATTCTTCGAGCACGCCGGTTACCATCCCACAGGTCAACTACTATGAAACGTGCTGTAGGTTATGCGTACAACATTCGTAGGCTAGTGGCGTATTTCTGCCCTAAATCACCGAAGTGCGTGGCAGACGAATTCTCAGCTGTTCGCGGGGCAAAAGCGGGCCGGAATCCTAGAAAGGACCCCGGCCGGGAATGACGCAACCCGGCTTGTCGGCGGCTCTAGTGTTCCGTCACGAAAGGTTCGGGCCATATGATGGCTCCTCCACGATCTCGGGATAGAGATGCTTGAGCTTGATCCTCGCCTCCTCTGTGGTGAAGCGCCAGTCTATGGAGCTTTCGGCCGCGTTGCGTTCGGCCTCCCACGCACCTACTTCCTCAGCCAGACTCTCCCGGTCGGGGATGCGCCGATCCAGACACTGGCGGGCAAGCACCGAGAGCTCGATCTCGGCCATGTTCAGCCATGAGCCGTGCTTTGGAGTGTAGTGGATCTCCACTTTAGAAGCGATGCGCCTGGCCTCGGTCGGGATGAATGCCTCATAGAGTGCAGCAGGGGTATGGGTGTTGAGGTTGTCCATCACCAACACTATTCGCTCGGCCTGTGGGTAGTGGATCTCTACAAGTTCCTTTATGCAGTGCGCCCAGTCAAGCTTGGTCCGCCGCTGGGTGACGCTGATGTGGCGCCAGCCAACAAGGGGCTCGGAAACGATGAAGAGGTTAGCCGTCCCCTCACGCTCATACTCGTAGTCTTGGCGGGCGGGCCGTCCCGGGCAAGCGGCAAGTGGCTCTCTAACCTCTGCGACAAGCTGCTTGCTCTTCTCGTCGAGGCATACCTGTGGGAAGCGCTCATCGTAGGGACGTGTATAGACCTCCAGAACATCTTCCATGCGCCAGACAAAGGAGGCATCCTGTTTTGGCGGGATCGACCATCGTCCGCTCAGCCAGGGCTTGAGTTCACTTTGCTCAAAGTGCGCCGGACCAACTCCCTGGAGATGGGCTCTTCGGCGCACTCTAGCTCCACGAAACGCTCGGCCAGAAGCCGAACACTCCAACGCTTTTTGCCCTTCGGCGGCTCCGAGCAGGCCAGAGCGATCAGATGCGCTTCCTGTAAGCCATCGAGCTTCCTGGGCTTGGTGTTTTTCGGCCTGCGATGGACGAGGGCTGCCTCCAAGCCCTCCCGGGCGAACCTCTCTCGCACCCGAGCGACCGTCGAGCGGCTGACCTCAAGGGCATCTGCGATCTTCACGTCAGGCCAGGCTTGGCTGGGCGCATCCGCACCCTCCTCGGCCTTGAGTAGGATGCGCGCGCATGGGACAACTGGCGGGTCGGAGCGTGGCCGCTGGCGATCAAGCCCTCCAGCTCTAGACGCTCCTCTGCGCTCAAGCTCACGGGATTCTTTCTCCTCCTCGCCATAGAGACGCCTCCTGATGTTTGCTTGCGCAGAGAAGATACCTGAGAAGGAGTATTGTTGCAAACCAATCATGTCAAGACACTAGGCGCTGGGTCCGTACCTAACTATACTCACTTTGTTAGATTTCAGCTGTATGTCGATCCAGGAGAAGTTGTTGGCGTTATTGCTCTCCAGGAACCAGTCGCTCGCGTCCGCTGTCGCTGTGAGTCGGTAGCGCCCGGAGGTCAGCCCCGTAATGTCAATGTACTGGTCGGGCAAGGTCCGAGCGTATTGGTCTCCCCAACCGACCGATAGCCCCATGATTGTCTGCGTGGCGGAGGATCCACCGCCGCAAGCACCAGTTGAGGGCGTGTAGGAAGCGGGGTTGCTAGAACCGTAGAGGTAATTATCATAGAAGCAGAAGCCATGCTTCGCCCCCGTCCCTACCAGCCTACCGTTGTCGAGGCGTGTCAGTTCGAATTCCTCGAGATCCTGCACGTGCCAGTGATTGTGTCCGTCGCCACCGAAGTACAAGATCGCGGCGGTAGGAACATCCCGGTAACCGCCGGCGTCGTCGAAGATGCGCTGTTGGGTCGTCATGGTAGAAGCGCCGGCGGCGCGCTCTCCGTGCAACTCGAACGGCCCCGCCCCGACGTTGACGACTATTGAGTCGAAGCGCAAGAGCTTCCGGCCCGACGTATTTTGCCACCTGGTATATATGATCCGCTTCGTCTTGGCACTAAGATTCGATCCATCGTCAAGCCGGGTGCCCTCTGGAACTTCCCCCCCTCCCAAGAGTGTTCCCCGGCTTTTCTCTTGCCCCCTCGGCGGATCCTGGGTCGCCTGGACCGGTGCCCGACCCAACTTCGCACCAACGAAGTTCTCAGAAGTTCCGCATAGCCCCGTCCCGCTACCTGGAGCATTAGGGACGGGGCGTGGGGTGTTCTCTCCAGAATGCAAACATTAGTTTGTAGAAAGGACATCCATGATCGCACATATCTATCCATCGGTGTTATAAGCACCACTGGGGCGGGGCTATGCAGGGTGCCTGGAGCGGGTGTTTTCAGGGGTATGGGGGTGAGGCTATGCAGGATCTTGGATATGAGCTTCCGAGAATTCCTATTCCACGCACTCCGGTGAATAGCTCGCGCATCGCGTAGAGTATAAGGTCATGCGATCCTCACCACGCACGACGCCAACTCGCGCTCGCTTGGGTGGAACCGCGGCCGTCTTGGCCGGCCTTTGCTACGGAGCGGCGGGCTATTTTGACATACCCGCCAGCTCCGGATACACCGGTGCCCTCGTGTCCGTGCTAAGCATGGCCCTCCCGGCTTTGTTCCTAGGGGGGCTGGTGGGCCTTCAAGCCCGACTACCTGACGCTGCACAAACGGACTTCGCGAGCTCAGCGGGAATCGTGGGGTTCGTGTTCGGCTGCTTCGGAGCCGTGCTGGGTATAGCCAGTGCATTGGGATTGGGAGGAACGATAGCCGGTGCGTTGAGATTGGATGGAACGGCGATACCGTTTTTTAATTGGGTGCTGTTGTTGGCCGGCTTGACGTTGATGGGCCTGGCCGCATCGTTGAGAGGAGGGCTACGGCTTTTGGGAGCCGTGGTGTCGATCTCGGGCGCTCTTGGCTGGGTCTCCTTGCTTACCGATCCCGAGTTCTCCGGCGTTTTGGTACCCATGCG
>JBKPOM010000156.1:0-12598 GCA_046733115.1 Actinomycetota bacterium
CTGAGGGCCAACGGTCTGCGACTCGCGGGCAGCCAAACGAAGCCTCGCACCAGGCCGGTTCAGCGGATAGAAATTCGCAGGGGAAAGGGCCGGAAACAGCGGCTCGACCGGCCTCCAACCCGCCCGGTCGCGGGACGCGGACCATCCCGGGCATGGACGCGGACGCCGTAGCGGCCATCTTCCCCAAGCCGGGACCGGAGTGCTTCGAACCGGTCGATAGGGATGTGCTGTACGCTTGCAGCAGCGAGGACAACCACGACCTGCCCCTACTTTATGGGGGCAAGATAACGGGCCGCGGTCTCGACTTGCTAAGTATCGTCGAGACCCGGGTTGCCAGGGAGGGCTCCGGAGACTTCAGCCTGGCTTCGCAACCCTTCCTCGGCCTGCTTAGCACCCAGCTGGAGTACCGGGGAGCCAACAAGAAAACGGCGTACGAGTTCGTCAGCCGCAACCTGGACAGCACGAAAGCCAACACCACCATCGGTGCGGCCGAGTGGACGATAACAAGCTTCCACGACTGCAAGATACTGACGGTAGCGCCAGAGGAATAGAAGGGCACCGGGAGATCGAAAAGAGTTGGGCGCGATAGGTGATGCCGGAGTGGTTCGAAGGCACAGACTTTGGATACGGACCGTACAGGTCGTCGGCGTGCTCATCATGCTAACGGGCGTTCTCCTCGCCTTGCAAAGCTCCCTCAAGCCGAAAATCAGCTGTCCGACGGGCCCCACCGCCGCCAAAACCCAGAGCAAGCTGTGGTTCAACGACGGCGCCTGGTGGGGGGTACTCTTCGACGGCTCCTCCGAGGAGTACCACATCTACCGCTACGACGGGGCGAAGGGCGCCTGGCGTGACACCGGCACGCTCGTCGACGGGCGCAACTTCTCCAGGGCCGACGCCCTCTGGGACGGGCCCCACCTGTACGTGGTCAGCGCGGGGACCCAAGCGGGCTCGAAGAAGGACAGCGCCCGCTTTCTCCGCTACACCTACGATCCTTCCACCGAACGTTACTCGCTCGACAGGAGCTTCCCGGTTACCATCGCCGAAGGCGGCACGGAGGCGATCACCGTCGCCAAAGCCGCCAACGGCGAGCTCTGGGCCACCTACACCCAGGACACCAGAGACGGCGAGTTGCGCCGCGTGTACCTTACCCACACCAGGGGCAGCGACGCCTCGAGCTGGGTCGAACCGTTCGTCCCTCCGCTTCGGGGCACGACCGTTAGCACCGACGACGTCTCTTCGGTGGTCGCCTTCGGCTCCAAGATCGGCCTGATGTGGGGCAACCAGTACGACGAGTCCGGCTATTACTTCGCTGTACACAAAGACGAAGAACCCGAAGACGCGTGGCGGCCGGACAATCCGGTCATGGGAGCTGCCATGGTCAACGACCACATCAACCTCAAGGTCGACTCGAAAGGGCGAGTCTTCGCCGCGACCAAGAACAGGCGCGACCGCATAAACCGGGATCTGGACGCCCCTTACGGCATACTGTGGGTGCGCAATCGGGAAGGAAACTGGACCAGACACGTCTACAGTAGGGTGGGCGACTTCTACACCCGTTCGCTCGTACTCATAGACCAGAGTCGTAACGAGCTCTACATATTCGCCACGTCCCCCACCTGCTCCGGCGGTAAGATCTACTACAAGAGCACGGATCTGGACGACATCTCGTTCGAGGAAGGTCGCGGAACCCTGTTCATGCAGGGCGCCGGCGGTCTAAAGATCGGCGACGCCACCTCGACCAAGCAGAATTTGAGCGGAGACACGGAACCCATGGTGGTGGCCTCGAGCACGAGCGGCCGCTACTATTACAACCTCCTCGACCCCCGCGGCGGGGAGAAGCTGTTTCCGAAAGGAGCGCCCATAACGGATGCAGGATTCTAGGAGGCACTCGATCCGCGCGAAGAACGCCTTCGGCGACAGGCCTGTCCAGCCTCTTGGGTGGGGGTGATCCGGTTGTTCTACGCGCTCCTCTCGCTGCCGAGCCCACCAACCCCGATCGTCTTCAAGGCCGGGCCGCTCACCCTCCGCTACTTTGGCCTGTGCATCGTGTTTGGCATAATCGTCGGCACCTGGCTAACGAGCCGCCAACTCGCGAGCAGGGGCTACGACGGCGCCCTGGCCCTCGAGTCGCTGTTCTTCGTCGTCCCGCTCGGCGTCGTTGGGGCGCGCCTCTACTACGTCGCGACCGAGTACGGCGCGCAGTACGCTTCCAACCCACTTCCCTCGGTCCTCAAGGTCTGGGAAGGGGGTCTGGGAATCTACGGCGGGGTCGCGGGCGGCTTTCTGGGCTTACTCCTCTTTAGCTGCTACCGCGGCATAAGCCCGCTCACCTTCGCCGATGCGGCCGCCGCTGGCCTCGTCCTTGGCCAGGCCATAGGTCGGTGGGGTAACTACTTCAACCAGGAGCTTTTCGGAAGGCCTTCGGGCCTGCCGTGGGCCATATACATCGCGCCGCAGAACCGGCCGGTGCAGTTCGCCGACGCGACCTCGTTCCATCCGACCTTCCTCTATGAGGCCGTGTGGGACGTGCTCGTGTGCCTGGTCCTGCTCTGGGTAGCCCGTCACTTCTCGGAGCGGCTCAAAGCCGGCGACATCTTCCTGCTTTACGTGAGCCTTTACTCCGTCGGGCGTTTCCTGGTAGAGACCCTCCGCGTGGATCAGGCGTTCCTGAACGAAGATTCCGTCCGCGTCGACCTCCTGGTAAGCGGCACGCTCGCCCTCGGCTTCGCCATGCTTCTGCTCCTGAGACACGCTCGCTCGTCCCGCAAATGATCCGAACCCGGTTGAAGCACCCACATCTCGGAGCCTCCTCTCCGGCTCGACCCCCTCGGCGAAGTCGATCGGTGACCGGAGGCACATCCAGGACCCCTGCGAGGACCGTCACCACCAACACGGGCTTTCCACGCCACCCGAAGCCCCTCATCAGGGGAGTATCCCCGACCTTCGAGGAGGACCGCGCACGGCGAGTATGATTGAATGTGCGGCGAAAGCCGCGAGGAAGACGGGGCTTCATGAGATGGGGATCTCGATTCGTCGGTCCGACCGGATCACAGAACGGATAGGTGTAAGTTGAGGGGTTCTATTGCCAACGTGCCATACTGAGTCATCGCCGTAGTTGTGTTGGTCGTCTTCGTAACGATAACCGTCATCGTCATACACGCCAGGAGGCCCCCTGAAGGCACCAGACCCGTGCTCGTTGGGGCGGGGGATATCGCCCCACCCACATGCCACAATGACAGAGACAAAGCCACCGCCAAGGTGCTCAAAACACATCCCGGGCACCGTGTACACCATGGGCGACAACGCCTACCCTTCGGGCTCCTCCCGCCAGTTCGATGACTGCTACGGACCCAATTGGGACTGGTACAAGGTCCGTAGCAGTCATCGGTTTGGCACCAACTTGGAGGGGGAACGCCATGCAGCAAGGACTAGAACAGAAGGGAATACGGGCCCGTAGCAAGATTACGCGGGTCCAGGCGCCGCGAGCACGAAGCGCTGGAGGCAGGTCTTCGGGCAGCGGCTAAACGTCACCTCGTTGGTCTTATCGGACGTTCTTTTGGCGCTCCTGAGCTTGAAGGTAGCGACACTGCTCCAGGACGTTTGGGGCCGAGGCGCCTTGACGGAGTTGGCGATAGCCACCGCCGTGCCTGCGGTGGCGCTGTGGGTGGGGCTGCGCGCGTCGATGGGACTATATCCGGGCTATGGCTTGGACGCAGTAGAGGAAGTACGAAGGAACACGTACTCTGCGTTCACGGTCTTGGCCATGCTGGCAATCTTCGCGGTGGGTTTTCACATGATCGGTTTGCTCTAGCGTTTGTTGTTGCTTCTCTTCTTCTCTGGGCTCTTGATCTTGGTCCCTTTTACGCGGCACCTGACCAAGGTAATCCTCAAGCAGGGGGCATGTGAGGCAACCGGTAATAATCTTCGGTTCCAGGCAGAATGAGGGCAGAGAAAGAGGACGCGTCGCAACACTCTCAAGGGAGAATTGAAAGTTAGGATACGAGCCGGTCGCCGTGTTCGATTGTCGTCTACCGCATCCATCCCCGTCTCGTCAGGACTCCACTGAGCGATCACTCAAGGGGTCGTCCTTCGAAAAGACCATGACCGAACTTGCGTATCTGGCCAGGAAGCGAGGCGTGAACACCGCCATCTTGGCTATGCCCCATACTCACCGAGAGCAGTTGGCCGAAGTTATCGGCCTGGCGAGCGTCAACTTCCGGCACGTGATGATCACGCCCAACTTGAGCGGCATCACGAACTCGGCAGTGGTAGCCAGGGATCTCGCCGGTATCTTCACGGTAGAGATCAAGTACAACCTGCGAAATCCCTGGGCGCTTCGGTGAAGCGAATTCTGGATCTCTGCGCCACCGCGATCGGAGGAGCATCGATACTGCCCCTCTTTCTTATGTTGACCTTGCTAGTCTACGTCGAGTCGGGGAGGCCGGGTTTCTACAGGGATCAACGGATGGGCCGGGATGGCTACCTGTTTTCGTGCGCGAAGTTCCGCACAATGGTGACCGACGCGGAGGCCATGCTCCTTCAATTGCTCGAAGAGAATGCGTGGATGAGGAAGGAGTACTCGCAATATCACAAGCTGCGCGACGATCGTCGCATCACTCGCATCGGCCGTTTCTTGGGCAAGACCAGCCTGGCCGAGCTGCCGAAGCTCTGGAACGTGATACGCGGTGAGATGAGCCTGGTCGGTCCTCGCCCCTATCTCCTACGCGAGTCGAAGGAGATAGGCCTCACGCAGAGCGAGATCTGGCGTGTGCCCCCGGGGGTGCCCGGACTGTGGCAGGTGGCGGGGCTTGACAAAAACGGTTTCGACGAAGGGGTCAGGATGGATGCCGATTACGTCCGCGATTGGTCGGTGTGGTTGGATCTGATGCTTCTTGCCCGCACAGTACAGACCGTCATACTCCGGCGTGGAGCTTCTTGAGCGTAGAGCGTCCCGTGCCATCGGACGCGCCGAACGCCAGGTCGGTACGCTCCGAGGATCCGGATGCGTGCCCGCGTGGACGGCGGAATCTGTGGCGAGGGTCCTACGAGTCTTTGGCGTAGCGTTCGTCGTGTTCGCGGCGCTGGCGATCCATGCGGCGGGCGGCCTCGAGCACGTCCTGTGGATAGAGGCTGCGCAGGGCGCCGGTCTCCAAGACCTGATCCACGGAGTGCTCGGGGACCATCATCCACTCCGCCGCGTGCGGCACCGGCAACGGCTTGTTGAAGAGCCGGTAAAAGCCCCAGACCATCCAGCGCCCCGGACGAGAACCGGACATGAAGCTCAAGTGAGTACCTCCCGCAGCATGTTGTAAGGAGCGGTTATTCTAGCGTGCCGGACCACGAACCGGCGCCGTGCCGGGACGCTGAAGTACAATAAGCTGCGTGAACCGAGAAACCCTGGACTTCTACGAGCTCGTGGAGCGGGCGCTCGACGGGCTGCCTCCCGAGCTTTCGAGCCTTCTGGACAACGTGGCCATAGTTGTCGAGGACTGGCCCGAACGTTCCACGCAGCCGGCCGCCGGCGGTCGGGGCGACGCTTTGTACGGACTGTATGAGGGCGTGCCTTTGACGGAGAGAGGAGACTCGTACTACGGGGTTCTGCCCGACAGGATCACGATCTTCCGCGGTTCACTGGAGCGAGATTTTAGGGCCGACGAGTTGGAGGAGCAGGTCAGGATTACGGTGGTTCACGAGATCGCACACTTCTTCGGCTTCGACGAGGAGCGGCTGGAGGAGCTGGGTTGGGGGTAAGGTCCGGCCGCGGCGGCAGCGTGAGCATCGAGCAGCGGGTGGCGGCCCCCGCGAATAAGGTCTCCGCCTTCGTCTCGGACTTCCGCAACGCTAGGGGATGGATGGTCGGCGTCGAGAACGTCGAACGCCTCGGGGAAGACACCTACCGCCTGGTTCTGGACAGCCCCATCGGCAAGATAGAACCCGAGGTGCGAATAGTGGAGCGGCGCCCCGAGAGCATAAACTGGGTCTATACCTCGACCGTCGAAGGAGGCGGCCGGGTCGATGTCTCACCCGACGCCGCCGGCGGCTGCCTCGTCTCCTACACCGGCGAGTTCCACCTCAAGCGCAAACTGCTCGACCGCGCCGCCCGCTTCGTCGGCGTCGAGCGCTTTGCCCGTACCAACGGGGAACGCTCCCTCACGCGCCTCAAATACCTCATGGAAGCCGGGCGCTACTGATGCCCGTCGGACCACTCGAGATATTACTGATATTCGTGGTCTTCCTCATCCTCGGCCCACGCCGCATCGCAAACCTCTTCCGCTCGCTTGGCACCGGCATCAACGACTTCGTCGAAACCCTGGGCCGCGACAAAGACAAGCAAGAACTTCCCGAAGAAGATAGAGACGACGAACAGGTAAAATAGAGCGGTCAGCTTTCAGCCATCAGCAAACACAAGAGCTGACTGCTGAAAGCTGACCGCTGACAAGCTACAACCCAAGCATCACGCGCTCGCCCGGTCCGACGCGGGCGTTCGGGGGTTTGTGCCCCACGCCGGAGAGGTCCTCGCCCGCGCCCTTGAGGTATACGCGGGGCTCCTCGACGTCGGGCCCCGGGTCAGAGACGTAGGTCTGCCAGGTGACGCCCTGCCAGGTAAAGGTGAGCAGTACCGGCGGTTCATCGCCCGCGTCGAGTTCCACGTGGACTTCGGGCTGGCCCATCGTCTTCGAGATGGCGCTCATCGAGCGGCGCTGATCCGACTCGTTGAACAGGTCGATGCCGGCCCGCAGCCGGTTCGCGGGGCCGGCAAGGCGCCCTCGCAACTCCCGCTCGCTTTCCAGATCTCCCCGCAGCGACTCGACGGTGGCCTGGAGGTTCAGGATCTCACCTTCCCTCTCTTCCAGGTCCCTCTCCAACCCGTCGACGCGCCTCAGGGTGTCCTGGAGGGCGAGATCCTTGCGCGAGGCGAGCTCCTCGGCCCGCCGGCTGGCGACCTCCAGCTGCTCGGCCCGGCGCTCCAGCAGGTAATCGCGGTGGGCTACCTCGCCATCCTTGCGTTCCAGCTCACGTTCTAGGCGTGCTATCTGCCGCTTGGAGATCTCCCTGCGGCGCCTGCGGGCACGCACATCCTCTTCGAGGCTTCGGATGCGCTCCTTGAGCCGGGCGACTTCGCTTTCGAGGGACTCGATGTGCGCCTCCCCCGCCTCCTTCGAGGCGCTGGCCTCGTCGGCGGCGAGGCGAAAGGCGGTGATCTCCTCGTAGAGCTCCCTGATGCGGTTGTCCTTCATCCTGAGCCTGGCCCTCAACTCCTCGGGGTCCGAGATCTCCCCTCGACCGACCGCCACCTCGGTGGTGTCGGCGGCCTGTTCCCCAACCTCACCCGTACCGCCCGGCTCCTCCCCGGGATGCTGGCCGTTGATCTCCTGCCCCTCCAAAGTTTCCTACCCCTCCTCCTTCACCTCCTTTTGTGCGCCACCGGACGAAGCCGGCTTCTTGAGGGACTTGCCGGCCTCGCGGGCTGTCCTGCGCTCGGCTTTGATCCTCTCCCGTTCCTCCGCCGACATCTTTTTCGGCGCCCCCGAAGCCGCTTCGCCAGCCGGTTGCCCAGTCTTTACGGACTTTCCGGCCTCGCGGGCGGCGCGGCGTTCGGCCTTTATTTTCTCCCGCTCCTCGGCCGACATCTTCTTGGGTTTCTCGCCCTCTTTCGCGTCGTCCTGCTTGTCTTCCTTCGGCTCCTCGGGTGGCTTGGGGAGGCCCGTGATCTCGCTGACTTTGGCTAGTATCTCGTCCGGTTGGGGCCTGTCTCCCAACCACGCGTGGGCGACGTTGTGATCCGGCCCCACGATAAAGACCGCCCGACGGGCGTAGTCGCCCGCTTTCTTGTCCCTCTCCAAGAGTCCCCACTGGCGGCTCGCAACCTTTGCGTAGTCGTAGAGAACGTAGGACTTCAGCCCCGAGGCACGCGCGAAGTTGCGCCCCCCCGCAGGCTCGGCGATCCCGATGGCGACCACGGAGCCCGAAGCGAGGTTGATCTCTTCCTCCTTCCCTGCCAGCGCCTTGAAGTACTCCACGTCCTCCTCGTCACCGGGCCTGTAGAAAGCGACCACGACCGGTCCCCTCACCGTCCTCATGCTCAACCTGAGCTGCCCCCCCTGGGCGCTCGGCAGGTTGAACTCGGGGGCCTCGGCCCCCACCTCCGGTACCGGTCCTGTCTTCGCGCGTGCAAACATCCTGCCCTCCTTGCGGGTATGAAAAACTGTACGCACGAATAGTACAGCACGCTACGCCCTCGCGGGCTTCGCTTGGCAGCATTTCGGCTTGGCAGCATTCCGCAACGGGTCCGTTCGGGCGAGGGCGTGTTTGGATTGCGGGCGAATATGGAGCTCCCCTGTACCCGTCATTCCCACTCCCCGCGAATGACGGGTACAGGAGAGTAGGCCCGACAAGCGAAGGCGTTAGCCAGAGCGTGCTGAAGTGCTGCCAAGCCGAAATGCTGCCAAGCTGGCTTGCTAAGACTCCGTCTCCAGGGCTTCGATTTCTTCGCGCAGGAGTTCGGCAGCGCGTTCGCGGGCACGCTTGTTGCCTTTTTCGGCTTCGATTGCTGAGCGCAGGCGCTCGTTTTGCTTGCTTAGGCCCTGGTCCAGTCCGGGGTATTCGGTCATCCTGTCGACGAACTCCCTCGCGCTGCCCGAGGAGCGATCCGGGCGGCCAAGATCCCGAAACTCGTTCTTGCCGTTTCGGACGAGGAGTTGTTCTATGTGCTCGTTGGTCTGGTTGCGCCAGCTTACGGAGCCGCCTTCGAGAACCTGTCGCGGACGTTCGATGGCGCCGGTAAAACTGTAGCGGGCGCCGGAGGACCTCTCCGGACTGTAGTACGACGGTGTGATGAAGTCCGAGACCAGCACATCGTTGACCGTGTAGGCGAACTCTTCGCTCTCCGGCGGGTCGCACAGCTCGACCAGATAGCTGACGCGCCCCCCTCCCCACTTCAAGGAGGGCCCTGGCACCACCCTGTCCCCGAAGGGGTCGGCGAGCATCTCCAGGCACTCGTGGCCCGCAGTTAGAGACCAGCTATCCGTGAGGGTGACCAACGCATACGTTTGGCCGCGGCCGTCACAGTGGAAACCATCGGCGCCACGGACATGTTTGCGCCCTCGGATTATTATCGGCCAGAATGCCACAGGGATGTCCTCGAAGCTCAAGACGGGGTCCACCGTAGCCAGGATTCCCCATAGCGGGCCGAAGTCTCTGGTTACCTGCTTGTCCAGGGCGGCCGCAACGCGCGTGAGCTCCCGCGCGGAGACGGCGTCGCTCTCCGAGACGAGCGCGGTGTGGGTCGTTAACCTAACTACCTCCTGATCGAGAGTGCCGGGGACCTTCACATTCTATCGACTTGTGTTTAGCCGGGCTGAGGTTTTTGCCTCCTTCCGGCACCAGTCTGCCTCTCCTCGCGGAACGCTCAACAGGCGCTGGTGAATTATCGATGAATTCGGCGTGGCGCGCCTGTAGCGGGTCCGGAGATCTAACCTGTGGTACCTTCCGCTGTGCGGTCCCTGAGAAGCGACAGGGGACGGAGGGAAGGCTATGAGGCTTATCATGACGCACGGGTACATGCTCTCGGGTACGGGTAGCAACATCTACGTACAGAATCTATGTCGCGCCCTGGTCCAAGAGGGCCACGACGTGCACCTGATCTGCCAGGAGCCAGACCCGCTCGCCTTCGACTTTGTCGACAAACACGCGAAGGTAGACGCCACAAAGGTTGAGAACTTGGGAGAGCAAGAGACGCCCTACTCAGGGCACTGCGTCGTATACGAGCCCGAGATCGGTGATCTGCTGCCGGTTTACGTCTACGATGAATACCCGGGATGGCGGGTCAAGACTTTCCTGGACCTGACGCAAGAGGAGTTGGACAACTACCTCGGGCCCAACGAAGAGGCTGTTCGGACCGTTCTCGGCGTATCGGAGGTGGAGGCCGTGGTCACCAACCACTCGGTGCCTGGACCGCTGATCGCACGCCGGGCCCTAGAAGGTAGCGGCGTCCCTTACGTGAGTATCGTCCACGGAAGCTGCCTCCAGTACGTCTCCCGCAGGAGCGAGATGTACATGGGCCTCACCCGCGAGGGCCTGGAGGGCGCACGGAACATAGTTGCCTTATCTTCGGATAGTGCCGGCACCATAGCCGAGGACTTCCCCGACCTCACAGATTGGACCAAAGCCCTGCCCGGCGGGGTCGACACGGAGCTCTTCAACCCCGACGCACTCGATCTCACGATCGTCGAAAACTTGAACGGCGGCCCAGGACGCGGCCCCGACCAACGGTCTTCGTTGCAGCGCGCCCTTAGGAGTTCGGGCAACGCCGGCGAGTTGGCCGGTGCGTTACAGGAGATCAGGGCCTCCTACGACGCCCGCGCGCACGACAGTGACGCCGGCGAGCGGACCAAGAGCTTTCTCGACCGCGAGGGGCCGATCGTGGTCTACGTCGGGAAGCTTATCCACTCCAAGGGCGTCCACAGTCTTATCTCGGCCTTCGCAAGGGTTCGGAAGCAGACGGGGGCGCGCCTGCTGGTCGTAGGCTTCGGCACCTTCCGGGAGGGGCTCGAGGCGCTGACGCAATCTCTGAGCGAGGGCGATGAGACGACCTTAGAGAGGCTGGCCGAGATGGGCAAGCTTCTGGAAGGTGGACCGGCGGGGCCACTCGAGCACTTCATGCTCACCGACGAGTTGCTAGTTGACGCCGCGGGCATGGAGGATGACATACTTTTTACGGGACCGATCTACCACGGCGAGCTGACGAAGCTTCTTCCCGCGGCTGATGTAGCGGCGGTGCCCTCCATCTTCCCCGAAACCTTCGGGCTCGTGGCCGCCGAGTTCGCGGCGAGCGGCGTCGTACCTTTCGTCGCCGACCACTCGGGCCTCAGGGAGGCTGGCGGTATCGTCGGCCAAAACCTACCCTTCGACCTCCGCGTCGGCATGGACGGCTTCGAGGACAACCTCGCGAGGGCGCTCACAATCTATTTGGAGTTCCCGGAAGAGGAGGAGCGGCGGTGCGAGGAGGTCGTGCGCCGGAACAGCGTGGAGGACCTGAGCTGGGGAACGCTGGCGGAGAAGCTCGTGGCCCTGGTCCGGTAGGGGGTGGAGATAGAGCAGATCCTGCGCGACCTCGGCCTCATACTCGGGGCCGGGCTCGTCTCCCAGCTCATAGCGACGATCCTAAAGCTTCCCGAGATGGTCGTGCTCGTCGCGGCGGGAGCCCTGATCGGGCCTTCCGTGCTCGGGCTCGTCTCCAACCCTCTGGGCGGGGTCGGCGCCCAGCTCCTGTTCAACATCGGGGTGGCCCTCATCCTGTTCCACGGCGGCACGGGCATCTCTTTCGGTGTGATCTCCCGGACCGCAGTCGGCCTCGGCCTGCTCGTCTTGCCCGGCGTGCTCATCACGGCCATAATCGTTGCCTTCGTGGTCTGGCCGGTGTTCGGCGTGGCCTTCCCCGTGGCGCTGCTGGTTGGGGCCGTGCTCGCCGCGACGGACCCCGCGATCCTCATCCCCCTCTTCGAGCGCCTGAAACTCAGGCCCAAAGTGTCCCAGACCGTCATCGCCGAGTCTGCGTTCAACGATGTCACCGGCACGGTGCTCACCTTGACCCTCGTCGGCGCCGTGGAGGCCGGCGGGTTCACCCTCGCCGGCCCCGCGTTGGAGTTCGTACAGGAGCTGGCGCTGGGGGCCGTGATCGGGGTGGTCGCCGGCGCGGTCCTCTGCTACGCCGTCGCCTCGACGGCGCGGGCAGGGATATGGGACGAGTCGCCTGGAGTGGCCATCCTCGCCGTCGTTGCGCTGGCGTACTTCTCGACCGAGTCCGTGGGAGGGTCCGCCTACCTCGCGACCTTCGTGATGGGGTTGATGATCGGGAACATGGACATGCTCGGGCTCGGCCACCACGACGAGCACGCTACGCTCCTGGAAGGGTTCCTCGGGCAAGTCGCAGAGATAGCAACCCTCCTCGTCTTCGTCACCCTCGGGCTGAACCTCCCATTCGAGGCACTCGGCAAATACCTCCTCGGCGGCCTACTCGTGATGTTCGTATTCATCTTCATTGCCCGCCCTATAACCGTCCTCGCGTGCCTCCTCCCCGACCGCCGCGGCGGTTGGACAAAAGAGGAGATAGCCTTCATCGCCTGGTGCCGTGAAACGGGCGTAATCCCCGCCGCCGTAGCGAGCCTGCTCCTCGCCCGTGGAGTCGAGGGCGCCGAGATCGCCGTCTCCATGGTAGCCCTCGCCGTCTGCATCACCCTCCTCCTGCAAGCCACCACCGCAGGCTACCTCGCACGGAAATTAGGCCTTCTGAATTAGGAATTTGGAAGTGATAGTGGGGCCAGAGGATGCCGGCGGCTTAACGGAGACGTCGGCCGTGCACGTATTTCCGCTCTTGGCAATGGATTGAATGACGTGTGTATGGGAGGACTTCTGCGTGCCCGCAGCCCCAACGCGCTCCTGTTTCGACGGACTCACCGTTAGAGACCGCAATTCATAATTACAGATTCCCCATTCATCCGATGGCTATTTCTTCTTCGGGGTACTTGTATCGGGGGGTGCGTTGGCGGGCTGCGAGGGCGACAATGAAGGTTATTGGGCCGACTCTGCCGAGGAACAT
>JBKPOM010000157.1:0-42308 GCA_046733115.1 Actinomycetota bacterium
CGAGCCCCGCGACCCCCAGCCCCAGCGAGACGAGGGTCACCGCAGAACCCCATCCCCATTGCTGGGCTGGTCGCCTAGCCGGCCCGCGAAGACCATGAAAGCCGCCAGGGGCAAAATGTTGGCGGTCAGCACCCACTGGGAGGTAGAGAGCGAGCCGTGCAGGGCTGCTATCGTGTGCGGGATGGCGAGCGGGACCGCTGTCTGGTCGACGAGGATCATGCTGTTGGCCAGGGTCATGGCCACTAGCGTGGCCCAGCGGGCCCGCGCCCCTAGTTCAGCCACCTGCTCCATCATCCCCTGTGCTTGCCACGAAGCTCGCCTCCACACCCGAGAAGGCGCAAATACTACGCGTGTCGCCGCGTTGCGCGATCATGGTCCCTCTCCGGCAGGCTCCTCCGCGCCCGTCCGCATTATACGCGCGGGGCAGCAAAGACGGTGTTTCATGAGGGCGCTTCGGGGGCGCCCCTACCATCTTCACCTCAAGACGTGCCCGTGGTTGGGGCCCCGAGGGCGGGTTGCACGCGGACGGTTCACGTACGGGTAATTCGCGCGGGCGCTCCGCAAACGCGCGGTTCGCAAACATGCATGGTACGCATACGGACAAACCATGTAGAGGCGGTTCGCTAACCGCCCTCCTTCACAGGGATGTGTCGAGAAACAGGGATGCGTCAAGAAACGCTCGCAACCTCCGCGCGTAGTCGGGATGCTCGTACGCTTCGACGTGGGCGTAGCCCTCTAGCCTCCAGATGCTCGCCCCGGGGTAGGCAGCGGCGAGGATCTTGGCCTGCTCGAACGGGACCACTTCATCATCCGTAGAGTGGATGATGAAAAGCGGCACGCCTTCGTCAGAGAGCCTCGTGGCCTCCCTCTTTGGCACCACGTTCCAGGGGTCGAAGTCGGGGAAGAGGCTGCCCGCGAGCAAAATGGCCGGCTCGAGTATTCCCCCGAAGCGCACGAACTCCGGGAGTTTACGCTTGAGGAGCAGCGGAAGGTCGCCGTATCCGGCCTCTTCTACTACCGCGGCGATGCCCGTTCCCGGAGCTGCGCGCACGGCTGTCGCGCCCCCCATCGACCAGCCATGGAGCACCACCCGATCCAGGGCGTAACCCTTACGCCGCAGCCAGGCAAGCGCACCCTGCACGTCGCGGACCTCCCTGTAGCCGAGGGTGCAACGCTTACCACCCGACTCGCCCTGCGCCCGCAGGTCGAGCAGGAGCACGCTGTAGCCGGCGTCGTGGTACACGGGAAGGGTTTGCAACAGGTACTCGTCGAATTTGTAGCCGCCCCAGCCGGGGACGAGCACCGCGGCCATGGCCGAGTCCTTCGCAGGAACCCACCAGGGCCTCAGACTGACCCCATCCGTGCTCAGGACCTCGACCTCTTTGTACTCGAGCCCGACGGAAGCCGGCGTCGCCCACGGCGATTTACGCTTCGGGCCGGTCATCCAGAAGACGATGAGCAGCCCGACGCCAAGGTACCCGAAAGACAGGGCAACCAGGAGTATAAGCGCGCGTCGGAGCATCATCTCTCGTCCTCCCGCCGCCCGGGCGTTAGAGGATCACCTCGACCGTCGTCGAACCTGCCTCCTCGCCGAGCGAGACGGTGAGCGTGCCGTCCTCCTCACGATCCGGCCCGCGCTCCTCGCCGTCCACGAGAACTCTCTGCGCCGCCGTGACACCACGCAGCTTCAGGCGCACCTCTTCGCGCTCGGGAACAAACGAGCCCTCGCGTTCGCCAATGCGGATGGTGATGCGCTCGTCCGACGACTCACAGGAGACCATTCGCCTCGCGTACTCTCCTTCTGTGTATCCGAAGCCGTTTCCCGCATCTTCGTAAAACACGGATTCTCCCGTACCCGGCGTGGGGTAGACGAGCAGCGTCAGGGGATCCGTCGGCCTCTCGTCTGTGTGGGATGCTTCCGGACCCATCGGTGTCACGGAATTCGCCTTGACGTAGAGGGCGGGCTTGCCGAGGGGCGCGTGCGCCAGGAAATGTACGGGGCCGTCGAAGCGTTCGCCGCTCCAGTAGTGGAACCAGGTGCCCTCGGGCAGGTAGACGTGCCGGTGCTCGACGCCGGGGCGGGTTATAGGGGCTACGAGGAGGGCGTCGCCGAGCAGGAACTCGTCGTCTGCGGTGTAGGTCGTCTCGTCCTCGGGGTACTCGAACAGGAGGGGGCGCAAGATCGGGGCTCCCGTCCTGTGGCACTCTTCGAAGAGCGTGTACAGGTACGGAAGCAGCCGCTGGCGGAGCTTTACCATCTTCCGGCAAACGGACTCGTAGGGCTCGCCGAAGACCCAAGGCTCCTGGCGGCGGGTACCCAGAGTGGTGTGGTTGCGGCAGAAGGGTTGGAAGATCCCGAACTCGTACCAGCGGGCGAGGAGCTCGCCGTTCGTGTCGCCCCCGAAGCCGCCGATGTCGACCCCGGCCCAAGCGACGCCGGAGAGGGCGAGGTTCTGGAGTTGGGGCATGCTCATCCACAGGTGCTCCCACCAGGAGGAGTTGTCTCCCGTCCACTGCATGGCGTGGCGCTGCAATCCAGCGTAGCCGGCGCGGGTGATCACGAACGGACGCTCGTCGGGACACAGGGCAAGGAGGCCTTCACGGGCGGCACGGGCCATGAGGGAGCCGTAGGTGTTGTGGATTTGGGCGTGCCACCTGACCTCGCTCGCCCGTCTGCCGGGGTGGACCACGTCGTCCGGCATCGTGGCCCCATCCGGGATAAAGAGCGCCGGCTCGTTCATGTCGCACCAGATCCCTGCCACTCCTGCGTCGGTGAGAACACTCTGGTTCTCGCCCCACCACTGACGCGTCTCGGGGTTGGTGAAGTCCGGGAAGGCGCACACACCGGGCCAGACGGCATTGTGGTACTCATCCCCATCGCTCGTCTTGCAGTACAGGTCTTTGTCCCTGCCATCTGTATAGACGGAGTAGTTCTCGTCCACTTTCACTCCGGGGTCTACGATAGTAACGACGCGAAAGCCCTGCTCGCCGAGGTCGGAGATCAGACGTTGCGGGTCGGGGAAGCGGTCCCTGTTCCAGGTGAAGACCCTGTAGCCGTCCATGTAGTGGATGTCGAGGTAGATGACGTCGCAGGGGATGTTCCGCTCCCTGAAACCGCTGGCGACCTCGCGCACCTCTTCTTCGTTCATGTAGGAGTAACGGCACTGCTGGTTTCCGATGCTCCACAGCGGCGGCATCGGGGTGCGGCCGGTGAGCTCTGTGTAGCGGTCCACGACTTCCTTCGGGGTTGGCCCGCAGAAGACGTAGTAGACGATCGCGCCACCCTCGGACCCGTAGTAGGCGCGGTCTTCGCTCTCCAGCGCGAGGTCAAACTCGACCCTATGGGTGTTGTCGAAGAAGAGCCCGTGGGCCTTGCCGCTCGCTATGGAGAGGGTGAAGGGGATGGAGCTGTAGAGGTTGTTGAAGGAGGTGGTGTGCCCAAGCGGCGGGTCGACGTTGTAGAAGATCTGGTGCGATCCGGTCTTCTCCAGCCCGCTCGTCCGCTCGCCGCAGCCGAAGTATCTTTCTCCCGTCTCGCGCCTCTTGTACAACCGTACCGGGGTACCGAGGGGCTCCGAGAACACGTCGGCATCGGGGGTCTCGACGGTGCCCATCCCGAGCTCATCATTGTCTACAGCGAACTCGCGGCCCGAGGCGTCCGAGAACCCGACGCGCAGGGGGTTCAACGAGACGCGGGCCGTCGCTGCGGTGGTCGAGAGCGTGAGCTCCTCGTCGGTTTCCTGCATGGAGATCTCGACCGGCTCCCAGTCTTCTTTGGCTATGGCCTCGGAGTCGTATCTCGGCGGGCCGCCTGCGGGGAACATCCCGACGCGGAAGAGGTCTGGGGCCAGGACTGCGACCTCGACCGTCGTCGAACCGGCTTTCAGCCGAAGGCTGTTGTCGTCGTGATCGAGCAACTCTCCCGCGCCGAGGGGCTCGTATTTGCCGCCCGTCTGGGGCTGCTTCTCGAAGGTCTCGGACAATGTTCCTCCCTGCGGTCGTCACAGCGCTTCAGTTAGTCAGCCGGTCAGCACCTCGGCTTGCCAGCTTTTTGGTTGAGGGTGGCATTCTACCGGATTACTTTGCCTTGCCGGCTCCGATGTTCACGGCCCCGGCGAAGATAATGACGGCGGCGCTCAGGGCTACTACGAGGTAGAGGGCGTAGCCGAGGTCGGTTAGTTCGGCGAGGAAGCCTATGAAGGGTGGGCCTACGAGGAAGCCGGTGTACGCCGCGGTAGTGACGGCGGCCAGGGCGGGGCCGGTGGGCCCCCCGGTGCGTCCCGCGGCACTGAGGGCTGTGGGGAAGATTACGGAGAAGCCGGCTCCGGCGCATGCGAAGCCGGCGAGCGCGATGAGGGGTTGGGCCGCGGCCAGGGCGACGCCAAGCCCAACGGCCGCTATCGCCCCACACGAGCGGACCAGCGTGGCGGGACCCAGGAGTTCCGTGAACCCGTCGCCGAAGAGGCGTCCGAAGGCCATGGATAAGGAGAACGCTGCGTATCCTGCGGCGGCGAATCCGGGCCCGGTACTTAGGGTGTCGTCCAGATAGACGGCGCTCCAGTCTCCCATCGCGCCCTCCCCCAGGAGGACGCAGAACGAGATGATCCCAAGCCCCAGCAGTGCCCGCGTCGGGCGGGCGAACGCCGGCGTTCCCTCCCCCGAGGCGTCGGTCTGTGAAGGAAGGAGTGCCCTGTAGGCACCTGCGAAGGCTATCGCGGAGAGGACGGCAACGGCGTAGAAGTGGGGCAGGGGGCGATCCCCTGGGAGGCGAGGCGGCCGCCGAGGGCGGCCCCGCCGAGCCCTCCGAAGCTCCAGGCCGCGTGGAAGGAGGACATGATCGGACGCCCGTACCCCCTCTCGATGGCGACGGCCTGCGCGTTCATCGCGACGTCGAGTCCGCCGTTGGCCGCCCCGAGCATGATGAGGGCAGGCACGAGGAACGGCAGGCTCGGGGCCAGCGCAGGCGTGACAAGCGAGAGCGAGAGCACAAGCACGGCCATGCCGACGACGCGCCTGCTCCCGAACCGGGAGACCAGCGCACCGACGAGCGGCATGGCGACGAGCGCGCCGACCGCGGCCCCGAGCAAGGCGACACCAAGCAATCCCTCGCCCGGGCTGAGCCTCTCCCTAATGGCCGGTATCCTGACGACCCAAGTCCCTATCACGACGCCGTTTACGAAGAACACCGCGAGCACAGCGAACCGGGACGCGCGCAACGCCGGCCGAAGATGCGACGACGTGCCGTTCATCATCTCATCCGTGGGGGCGCCGGTTGTAGCGGCGGTTCATGAACCGGCCTTTCACCAACCGTTTCCCTAGAAATCAATATCCCTGCCCACGTCGCGCTCGACGGCGCGGTCGTAGACGACGCGGGCTGCTGCCATGTCCTCGAGAGCGAGCCCCTGGCTGGCGAAGAGGGTTATGTCCTCGGGGCCGCGGCGGCCCGGAACCTGTCCCGCGATGACCTGGCCGAGCTCGTATACTGCCTCGGGAAGGATGGCGCCCGTTTCGAGCGATTGCATCAGGTCGCCGGCTTCGAGGCCTAGCTCCTCGCGCGAGTCGGCGCACACGAAGCTCGCCCGTCTGACGACCTCGCGGTCGATCTCGGACTTGAACAGGAAGTTGGAGCCGGCCGCGTTGACGTGCGCCCCTGGCCTCAGCCACTCGCCAAGGAGCACGGGCTCCCTGGATGACGTCACGGTGACGACGATGTCCTGGGCCGCCGGTTCTTCGGCTGCGTGGGTGGTCTCTATCTCCATCCCGAGGCGTCCGCCCATCTTCTCCGCGAACGACTTGCGCGACTCCTCGCTGCGGGTGTAAACGATGACCCTCTCGAGGTCCCTTACGGCGACTATAGCCTCGAGCTGGCTCTCCGCCTGCCAGCCAGCCCCGTAGATTCCGAGCGTGTTCGCGTCCTCGCGGGCGAGGTGTTTGGTGGCGACCCCGCTCGCGGCGCCGGTGCGCACCTGTCCCAACCTGTCCGACTGCATGATCGAGAGCAGTTCCCCGCCCTCGGGGTCGAAGAGAAGCGTGTAGAAGCGGGCACCAGTCCGCGCGACGCTGTAGGCCTTGAGGCCGAGGGCCCCGATCTCGGGCGCTCCCGCGGCCATAAAGTTGAGCCCGCCCGTTGGTAAGGCCACGCGCCTGCGGGCCCTGTTGGTGGCCTGTCCCTCCGCGTGCTGGCGCAACACGGTCTCGACCGCCTCTAGGGTCGATGGCATGTCGAGCAGCTCTTCCACCTCGTTCTCGGAGAGGAGCAAAGTCAAGGCGTATCCTCCCTGTTCGTGGGCTGCTTATCCGCTAAAATCGCTCCACTCATGAGGGTCCTCGTTATAGACAACTACGACTCCTTTACGTACAACCTGGTCCAGTACCTTGGGGAGCTCGGGGCCGAAGTCCTCGTGCGGCGCAACGACGAGGTCACGCCGGAGGAGGTCTCAGAGCTCCACCCGGATAGGATAGTGGTCTCGCCCGGTCCTTGCACGCCAAACGAGGCCGGGATCTCGGTCGATCTGATCGAGAAGGTTGGCGATAGCATCCCCACATTGGGCGTCTGCCTCGGCCACCAGGCCATCGGCCAGGCCTTCGGCGCGAAGATCGTGCGCGGCGAGCCCGTCCACGGTAAGACGACGAAGATAACGCACGATGGAGAAGGGGTATATCGTGGTCTCGACCAGAATTTCGAGGCGACCCGCTACCACTCGCTCGTGATCGAACCCGAGACCGTGCCCGAATGCCTCGTCGTAACCAGCCGCACTGAGGACGGCACGATCATGGGCGTCAGGCACCGCGAGTACCCTGTCGAGGGCGTCCAGTTCCACCCCGAGAGCGTCCTGACCCGCAGCGGTCACGACCTCCTCAAGAACTTCCTGGGGCTCTGAGCCTTTGCTGCGCGAGACGCTACGAAAAGCCGCCGACGGGGATCCCCTGACCGAGGGCGAGGCGGAACGCGCTCTTGAGACCATCATGGAAGGTAGCGCCCCGCCCGCCGCAACGGCTGCGCTCCTCACGGCGCTGCGCGTCAAGGGGGAGGCGGTGCCGGAGATCGTCGGCTTCGCCCGCGCGATGCGCCGCTTCGCCGAGAAGGTCGACGCCCCGGACGGCGTAGTAGACACCTGCGGCACGGGCGGCGACGCCAAGGGCACCATAAACGTCTCGACGGCGGCCGCTTTCGTGGCGCGCGGGGCCGGGGTCGTGGTCGCCAAGCACGGCAATCGGGCGGCGACGAGCCGGGCCGGGAGCGCCGACGTGCTCGAGGCGCTCGGCGCGGAGATAGAGCTTGGGCCGGAGGAGGTCTCCCGCTGTATCGCCGAGGCTGGCATAGGGTTCATGTTCGCCCGCACCCACCACCCCGCGATGAGGTTCGTGGCCCCCGTGCGGGCGGAGCTGCCGTTCAGGACCGTCTTCAACTTGCTCGGGCCGCTCACCAATCCCGCTGGGGCGAGGCGCCAGCTCGTCGGGGTCTTTGGAGGAGTCTACGCGCGGCCCGTCGCCGAGGCGCTGCGAGACCTCGGTGCCGAGAAGGCGCTCGTCGTGCACGGGACGGACGGGATGGATGAGATCACGGTCACGGACAAGACCCTCGTCGCCGACGTATCGGAGGGGGGGATCGAGGAGTACGAGATCTCACCCGAAGACTTCGGCCTCTCGCGCCATGCCCCCGACGGCCTCCTCGGCGGCGACGCCCACCTCAACGCCCGCATCCTACGCGACGTCCTGTCGGGACTGGAGACCGGCGCCGCCCGTGACATAGTTCTCCTCAACGCGGGGGCCGCAATCCACGTCTCGGGCAAGGCGAAGTCGATCGAAGAAGGCGTTGGCCTGGCCGGGGAGTCCATCAGTGACGGGTCCGCAGCGAGAGCCCTGGAAGACTTCGTAAGAACCACCCGCCGCCTATCGGGGACGGTATGAGGCCCGCCACCGTCCTCGACGAGTTGGCCACGGCGGCCGTCGGGCGGGCAGAAGAGCTGCGCGCCGATACCGACCTCACCACCCTCTACCAGGAGGCGTTGCTCTTCGAGAAGAGGGACTTCGCCGGCGCTCTCTCTGCACCCGGCCTCTCCGTGATCGCCGAGATAAAGCGCGCCTCGCCTTCGGCCGGCTTTATCCGGGAGGCTGACCCCGCGGAGTGGGGAGCCCACTACGAATCAGAGGGCGCGGGCTGCATCTCCGTCCTCACCGAGCCCGAACGCTTCAAGGGAACTCTCGAAGACCTCGACGCGGCGCGCGGCAACACCACACTGCCGGTGTTGCGCAAGGACTTTACCGTCGACGAGGCGCAGATCCTCGAAGCCGGAACTAGGGCCGACGCTGTCCTACTCATCGCGGCGCTTTTCGATGCGGCGGCGCTCGCCCGCTACGTCTCGCTGGCCGTAGAGGTCGGCCTCACACCGCTGGTGGAGATCCACGAGGAGGAAGAGGCGAACCTCGCCCTCGAATCGGGCGCGCGCGTGATCGGTGTCAACAACCGTGACCTCAGGGACTTCACCGTGGACCTCGCCACCTTCGAACGCCTCGCGCCGAAGCTCGCCGGCGCCACCCTCGTCGCGGAGAGCGGGATCAAAAGCCCCGAAGACACCAGGCGCCTACGTGACGCAGGCGCCGACGCGGTCCTCGTAGGCGAAGCGGCGATGCGGGACCCTGGTCTCGTAGCTCGATTGGTGTTCCTGCCGTAAGGGGCGGTACGAAGGCGGGCGGTTCGTCTCTTCCTCCTCGTGGATCTTCACCATAGGGCGAAGGTCCGTACCGGTGGCGGCCCAAAATCACTCGGCGATGCGGTCCCTCTCCACAAGCAACTCCTGAAGCTTCTGCTCGGTCTCGTCGTAGGCGCCTTCGCCGAAATGCTTGTAGCGGATAAAATCGTCTGCGTCGATCAAATACCAAGCCGGCCAGAAACGCTGGTTATACGCGTTCCAGATGGAGTAATGGTTGTCCAGCACGACCGGGTACTCGATGTCCGCCTGCCGACGGCTTTACGCACGTTGGAGATGTCCTTCTCGAAGCCGAACTCCGGCGAGTAGACCCCGACGACGAGCAAACGATCGTCCTTGTACTTTTCGTACAACGCGTTGATGTGCGGCTGGGCATTCTGGCAGTTGAAACAGCTGTACGTCCAGAACTCGACCAGCACCACTTTCTCGCCCGCGGCATCCTTTATGGAGACGCCGTGCGTGTTGATGAGGCCGGTCGAGCCCGTGAGCTCCCTGGCCCGTGTGTATTTTCCTGTTTCTTCGCGATCCTCTCCGCGTCGGAGACGCCTTGCACCGGCTCCTTTCCCCTGTCGCGTTTCGGAGGGTCGGATCTCCCAGTATCGTTAGAGGAGCCCGTGGCGGTATGCTTTTCCTTTTCGTGCGAAGACTCCGTACTATCCTTGGCCTTCTCATCGACTCGTGCAGCTTCTTTAGACTGCTCGTCAACATTCGCTCTTGCGCTTGTCGCATCTGCACCCGGAGCGTCCAGTCGTAATTCGATAAAGACGACGGCCCCGATGACGAGCGTTAGGGTGAGTGCCAGGAGGATAGGCCTAGGGATGATCTCTCTCATAGCAGCACCTCGTTGAGTAGCCGGAAGTTGGCGAGCAGGCTGAGCTGATTGGTAAACACGAGAACACCCATCCCGATCAGGACAAACCCGAAAGCGATGTGTACGCGCGCTGCGGCCCTCCTATGCCGTTTGAGGAACGAGAAGGCCTGCGAAGGGAATAGCCCGACGAGCAGAAACGGCGCTCCGAGCCCTGCTGCGTAGGCGAGCAGCAGCGGGAAGGCCGAGGCCGGCCGGGTCGTGGTGAGGGCCAGCGTGCTGCCGAGTATCGGCCCGACGCACGGCGTCCAGGCGACCGCGAACGACGCGCCGAAGAGAAGGGATTCCAGGTTTCCCGGCTTCAGTGTCGCCGGACGCGCCGCGTACTGGCGATCCAGCACCGGAAGTCGCAGCAAGCCGGTCAAATGCAGCCCGAGGAGGATGACCACCGTGCCGGCGAGGCGTGAGAGCCACGCGAGCACCTCGGTTGCGGCGTCTTGCAAGACCGCGCCGAGCACCACCCCTAGCGTGGCGAAGACAGCCGAGAAGCCGATCACGAACAGGATGGTACCGAGCAAGATGTCCCTGCGCTCCAGGTCGTGGTGATCCAAGGCGGTGCCGGCGAGTTGGGCGAGAAAGGCGGGGATCACGGGCAGCATGCACGGCGAGAGGAACGACGCGAGGCCGGCGAAAGCGGCAAGGACGAGGGTCGGTTCAGCCACCTTTACGCTCCCAAGCCCGCTGTTCCATAGGGGGTGCTCATCGAAAGAGACGCTCCTTCCGGCTCGCGGTCGATTCTCACACGGGTGTGTAGCGACGACAATCGGTCCTTGCCGCATCGTAAAGAAGAGTTAAGGTTTCAGGCGCGCCGCAGCGTGAAGCGGAAACGCGAACCATGCCCCGGCTCGCTCTCGACCTCCATCGTGCTACCGTGTGCTTCGACGAGGCCCATGGCTATGGCGAGCCCCAGCCCGGTGCCAGGTGTGCCGCCCTTCTCGGGACGTGTCCGGGACTGTTCGCCGCGGAAGGAGCGTTCGAAGACGCGTGGGAGGTCTTCCGCCGCTATGCCCTCGCCTGTGTCGGAGACCTCGACCTGCGCCACGTAACCTTCCGGCTCCGCGCGCAAGGTTACGGTACCGTCCGGTGGGGTGTGACGGAGGGCGTTAGAGACCAGGTTGTGGAGCACGCGCTGGAGTCTGGGTGGGTTCGCGAGCACGGGATCTACGTCACCGGAGACCTCTCCGAGCAAGCGTACGCCCTGCCTTTCGGCCTGCGGCTGGAAGCTTGAGATGGTGTCAGAGATCATGTCGTGCAGCGAGGCTTCTTCGAGGGTGAGCTCGAGCACCCCCGCATCAATCCTGGCGAGCTCGAAAAGGTCGTCGACGAGTCGGCTCAGGTGTTTCAGTTCGCGGCTGGCAGAAGAGAGGTATCGCCTCTCGGTCTCCGGGTCGTCGGCGACGCCGTCAGCGAGGGCTTCGATCAAGGCCCTCGTCGAGGCGAGCGGGGTCCGCAGGTCGTGGGAGACGGCGGCGACGAGATCTCGCCGCGACTTCTCCATCTCGCGCTCTCGCTCCGCCGCCACCTCCAGTGCCCGCGCCATCCGGTTGAATTTCGCGGCAAGCCCGGCGACCTCGTCGTGGCCTTCTACTTTGACCTCGGATCCGAGTTCTCCGCCGGCGATACGCTCCGTTCCGGCCCGCACGCGCTCGATGCGGCTGGAGAGAGGCATCGCGTAGAGGAGGCCGAAGCCGACGGAGAGGGCCGCCGCGAAGGTCAGCATCGTTAGCAGCAACGCGAGGTCGTGGCCCGAGATGAACATGGCCCTCGCGCCGGCCAGCACCATCCCGAGCAAGAGGAGGCTGCCGATCAGGCCAGCCCCGACGAGCTGCGCCCTCACGCCGCCGAGACGCCCGAGCACGGCGGGACGGATGAGGAGCAGCGCCAGGAGACCGACTCCTCCACCGGCGACGCCGAGCAACACAGCGACGGGCTGGAGATCCGCCGCAGGCACGCCGAACAGCGACGCCGCGAATACGGCCAGCGCCAGCGATCCGGCGAGGAACAAGAGCGCGATGGCTGAGGTTTGGAGTGCTTTTTTCATCCGCCGAACCTGTAGCCGACGCCCCACACGGTCTGCAGGTAGCGGGGACTCGCGGGGTCGGGCTCCACCTTCTCCCGCAGCCGCCGCATGTGCACGGTGACGGTGCTCGTATCCGCGGAGAAGGTGTATCCCCACACCGTCTCCATCAGCTGATCGCGCGTGTAGACCCTGCCAGGGGTGGAGGCCATGTGGTAGAGAAGGTCGAACTCGCGTGCCGTGAGCGTCGCCGGCTCTCCGTCTACGAGGACCTCGCGTGTGTTCGGGTCGATCTCTAGTCCCTTGAACGAGAGGACCTTTCGGTCTGAGAGCCCCGACGATTCCTCGACGCGCCTCAGGACTGCGGCGACCCGCGCGGCCAGCTCGCGCGGGGAAAATGGTTTCACGACGTAGTCGTCGGCGCCTAGCGAGAGGCCCACGATGCGCTCCTCTTCCTCGCCGCGGGCCGTAAGCATGATCAGGGGGATCCTCTTCTCCGCCCTCATCCTGCGGCACACCTCGAGACCGCTTAGCTTTGGGAGCATCAGGTCGAGGACGACGAGGTCGGGTTCGCTCTGGCGAAAGACCTCGAGTGCCTCCTCGCCGTCGGTGGCGGAGACCACCTCGTGGCCGTCGCGTCTCAGGTAGAGGCCGACGACCTCGCGGATGTTAGGCTCGTCGTCGACGACGAGGATCTTCGCCAAGGAACCTCCACCTCTCTCGCACCATCTCGTGGATTATAGCGTGGGCCCCGATCACCCCCGCGCAAGGGTCACGGGCTGGCTATCCGGAAGTACCTCCTCAGACAGGCTTCTCCCGCCGGATGTTGCGTGCCGCCGGTCCCCTGTCGTTCTCCACCAACTCGAAGCTTACGGGCGTGCCTGGTCGCAGGGTCCGGTATCCCTCTCCGGGGATGGCGGTGAAGCCAAAGAACACCTCCTCGGCCCGTGCGTCGGTGGAGATCCAACCGACACCGGCGCCTACGTCGAAGGAACTCACCACACCCTGGGCCACGGGGAGGCCGTTCGCGCCGGGCGGCTGCGCGCCGTCGGCCATTCCTGCTGAGGGATGCGTATTCTCTTTACTTCAGGCGAGTCGTAGGCCTCGTAGCGGTAGTCCTTGCGGGTCTGCATGATCTCACGCAGGTCGTGGCGCAACTCCTCAAGCGTGGGCCGCCCCACGAAGAACCAGCCATCGTAGATCTTGTGTATCTTCAGGTCGGGCCCGAGCACGAACGTGAATGGCCGGGAGACCCCGGCGTACTCGCCTTCCGTCTCGTCGAGGATACCTATGAGCTGGATGATCTCGCACCCCTCATCAGAGAGGAAGGGCCACTTTGCCCCGAGCCCGGCCCTGAAGGCGGCCGCCACCATAGGAGGGTCGGCGCTCACGGATACGAGCTGGCAGTAGTTGACCGCGGGCTCCGACTGGAACCGGACGAGCCCGCGCATCTGTTCTCGATCCCGTGGGCAGAAGAAGCCACGACCGAAGACCAGAATCAAAGGATACCCGTCGTCGAAACCGAGCCTCTCGTCGAGGGGACTCGGCCTCGTGTAGTCCGAGAGCCGGCGCGGCCGCCTGCCGTGGTCCGGCAACTCGAAGTCGGGGAACGCCTCTCCCAAACGCAGGGTGGTCATGCTGGGTTCACTTCGGGTCCTTCGTCCGCCAGCCAGTCGAGGGCCACCGCCGCGGTCCACGACTGGTCGTCCGAGCCCAGCGCCTCGCCGGTGAACGGTTCGTAGTACTCGCCGAAGCACCCGTCGGATAGCTGAGCGAGGGAACAGGCCCTGAGCCGGGCCGCCCGTTTCTTCTCACCCGCACCTTCCAAAGACCACCAGAGCAGCCAGTTGATCACGGGCCAGACGGGGCCACGCCAGTAGCTTCTCGGACGGAAGCCCTTCTCGCGCGGGCTCGTGCTAGGGGGAGGGGCCAACGGAGGTCGGGGCTAGCCGCGAACAACTGCGAGTCGAGCACCTGCAGGAGGTCTTCGAGGTGGTCTTCCCGGCCGCCGGCTATAAGCTGCGCGAAGCCGGCGACGGTGCGGGCCGCGAGAGGCTCGCCGGCACGCAGGTCGGAGTCCCAGCGTTCTTCGAGGCCCTTGCGACCCCGTTCGATCCAGGCGCGCAGAGTAGCCCGGTCCTCTTCAGTGGCGTCCGCGACTTTTGATATCTCCAACAACGCCTCGTTGGCCCGGACCAGGATCGCGCTGGCGCGAACGTCCTTGGCCATAAATGGACACTCGTCATAGAGAACATCGTCGTCGCAGCCCGTACCCTTGATGATGTCGACCAGCCAGATAAAGCGGTCGTACTCGTAGCCCGTCGGCCGCTCGGATGGATCAACATGCCCCAGGTCGAGGCGCTCGTAGTCGGGTATCTCCCCGACCTCGACCCGCTCCAGGGCGGGGGTCCAGCGCGGGGAGTTGTCGGTGCCGCTTTCCCAGGGATGGTAGATGGTGACGAGCCCCGAGCCTTCGGGGTCGCGGGCCGTGGCCAGGTACCGGTGCCACGCCAGCAGCTTAGGATAGATCTCACGTAGGAAAGCCCTGGCTTCTGCGACGCCTTCGTCCCGCGCCTCGGCGATCCGGAGGATGCGGAATGCCGCGACGGCGTGCACCGGCGGCTGGCAGAGGCAGCTGGTCGTGGCCGGTCCTGTCGGGGCGTCGGGGGCGTCTGCGGTGCTCGCCCAGTGTTCCGGGCCAGGGAAATAGCTTTCGGGCGCCGCATCGGGGTTGGAGACTATGTGCGGGATCTTGCCGTTGTCCCACTGGTGCTCGAGCAAGAACCGTATCTCCTCGGCCGCCCGGCTCGTGCCGAGGTGGGCCAGCCCGATGGCGATGAAGGCCGAGTCCCAGCTCCACTGGTGCGGATAGAGCGTCGGGGAGGCACGGGTCCGCTCACCCATGTCGTTCTCCCGCAGCACCGCCGCCGCGAGCGCGATGATATCTTCGGGTCGCAAAGAGGCTCCTTCCGGCCGGGGCCCGCTCGGGCCGCCTGTAGCTTCCGCTCGGCTCTCCATGCGCGAATACTAATCTATAGGGTAGATATTACGCCGCCCTTACCAGCATCTTACGAAATGTTCAAAGATCCTCGCGGCCGGTTACGAGCTTTCGGCTCGCGCCGCCAGAGATAAGGGGTACACTTCGCCTTGTGACGCTGGTAAAGATATGCGGGATTACGAACCCGGGGGACGCCCGCGTGGCGGGGGACGCGGGCGCCGACGCCGTCGGGTTCATCTTCGCCGAGAGCCCGCGGCGAATCGACGCCGAGGAGGCACGCAAGATCTCCATAGCGCTGCCGGAAAACGTCATCAGGGTCGGCGTCTTCGTCGACGAAGGGCCGGCGGAGGTTTTGAGGATCTCACGCGAGGTCGGGCTCGACCTCGCGCAGCTGCACGGCGAGGAGACCCCGGAGGCCGTAACCGCCCTGCGGGAGGCCGGCGTCAAAGTGATGAAGGCGTTGCGGGTAGAGAGCGCGGCTTCGTTGGAGGCGTTGGATGAATACGAGGCTGACCTGTTCCTGCTCGACGCGCACAGCGCGAGGGCGCAGGGGGGCACGGGCGAGCGGTTCGAATGGGGGGTGGCGAAGTCTCTAAAGGGACGTGATAACATCCTCGTCTCCGGGGGGCTCGACCCGGAGAACGTGCGCGAGGCGGTCGAGTTCTTCGAGCCCTTCGGGGTGGATGCTTCGAGTTCTCTGGAGGACGGGCCGGGCAGAAAAAACGGTGAGTTGGTGCGGAGGTTCGTCCTTGCGGCAAAAGACTGAGACGGGCTACTTCGGTCCCTTCGGGGGCCGCTACGTCCCGGAGACCCTGATCCACGCCCTCGAAGAACTCGAAGAGGCCTACGAGCGTTACAGGAACGACGCCGAGTTCGAAGACGAGAGGGACCGCCTGGCGAGGGACTTCGTCGGCCGCCCGACCCCCCTGATGTTCGCCGAGCGCCTGACGAAGAAGTGGGGAGGGGCCAACGTCTGGTTCAAGCGCGAGGACCTGGCGCACACGGGCGCGCACAAGATCAACAACACTTTGGGCCAGATTCTGCTGGCCGACCGTATGGGCAAAGAACGCATCATCGCCGAGACCGGCGCCGGCCAGCACGGCGTCGCCACCGCAACGGTCGCCGCCCTCTACGGCAAGGAGTGCGTCGTCTACATGGGCGAAGAAGACACCCGCCGCCAGAGGCTCAACGTCGTCAGGATGAAGCTCCTAGGGGCCGAGGTCGTGCCGGTCCTGAGTGGCTCGCGTACCCTGAAGGATGCCGTAAACGAGGCGATAAGGGACTGGGTTGCGAACGTCGAGGACACCCACTACATCATCGGGAGCGTCGTGGGACCCGCACCGTATCCCCGCATCGTGCGCGACTTCCAGGCCGTTATAGGAACGGAGATAGAAAACCAGTGTCGCGGGCGGTTCGGCTCGGACCCCGACTCCATCCTCGCCTGCGTCGGCGCCGGCTCGAACGCGATCGGCGCGTTTCATCCCTTCGTCGGCCGCCAGAACGTACGGCTCATAGGCGTCGAGGCCGCCGGCCGGGGACTCGCCACCGGCGAGCACGGCGCGTCATTGGCCGAAGGAAAACTGGGAATCCTGCACGGCGCCATGAGCTATGTGTTGCAGACGGAGGGCGGGCAGATCCGGGAGGCCCACTCCATCTCCGCGGGCCTCGACTACCCCGCGACAGGCCCCGAGCACGCGTTCCTCAAGGACGAGGGCCTCGCCGAGTACGCCAGCGTCACCGACGACGAGGCGCTCGAAGCGTTGAAGACGTGCTCCAGGTTGGAAGGCATCATCCCGGCGCTGGAGACGGCCCACGCGCTCTTCTATGCCGAGAAGGTGGCAAAAGAGATCGGTCCTGGGAAAAATATGATCGTCAACATCTCCGGGCGCGGCGACAAGGACGTGGAGGTCGCGGCGGAGGCGCTCAACATCGGTGCGGAGGAAGCTGAGGTTGTCTCCGACGCCGAAACGCCGTTCTCCGGCTCGGGAACGGACGAAGCGGCCTTTTGAACGGCGAGCGCGTGGGGGAGGCTTTTCGGGAAGGAAGCACGGCGCTCGTGCCCTATCTCACTGGCGGCTATCCTTCCCTGGAAGGAGCGTGGGAGGTGGGGGCAGCCTTTCTAGAGGCCGGGGCCGACGTTCTGGAGATCGGGGTTCCCTTCTCCGACCCGCTGGCCGATGGGCCGACCATCCAGCACACGACGACCCGCGCCCTTGAGAACGGGGCCGATCTCGGCTACTGCCTTGACCTCGCCTCCGGGTTCTCGGGCCGGGTACCTGTGGTCTTCCTGCTTTACTACAACGTGATCTTCGCCCGGGGTGCCGAGCGGTTCTTGAGGGAAGCCGCCGATGCCGGGGTCTCTGGCCTCGTGATCCCCGACCTCCCCGTGGACGAGGCGGGCCGGTTCGCCGAACTTGCAGGAGATGCCAACGTCGCCTTCTGCCCGCTGGTTGCGCCGACCTCGACGGACGAGCGCGTCTCGCGCGTAGGCGAGATGGCGACTGGATTCGTGTACTGCGTCTCCGTGGCCGGGGTGACGGGGGTACGGGATACTCTGCCGCCGGGGGCCGTTGGGCTATTGAGGCGGGTGCGCGCGAGGACCGATGCGCCCGTGGCGCTCGGGTTCGGGATAGGGTCAGCGGAGGCTGCTATCGAGGCGGCGGGGGAGGCCGATGGGATCATCATCGGGAGCAAGCTCATGCGGCTCGTCGATGAGGGCGGGGCCGAGCAGGCCGGCGCGTGGCTGCGTGGGGTGCGCGAGGCGCTCTCCGGGGTCATGAAGGCGGGGGGTTAGGATCAGAAACTGGCTCAGCAAACGCAGGGAATACTCCAGGACGGTGCCCGAGACCGAGAGCGGCGTCGGCCCGATGGACGCCGTCTTTACCAAGTGCGAGAAGTGTGGGGAGCCGATCTACGAGAAGGACCTCAAGGCCCGCTTCAACGTCTGCCCCCACTGTGAGTTCCACTACCCGCTCTCCGCGCCGGAGAGGATCAGGCTCCTAACCGACACGGGCAGCTTCGAAGAGCGGGACGGCGGCATCCTCGCCGACAACCCTTTGGGTTTCGACGACTACGGCCAGAGACTGGACAAGGCGCGCGGCAAGACAGGTCTCGACGATGCCGTCGTGAGCGGAATGGGTGCCATAGGGGGGAAACGGGTGGCGCTCGCGGCGCTCGACTTCCGGTTTATCGGGGGGTCGATGGGGAGCGCGGTCGGGGAGAGGGTTGCGAGGACCATCGAGTTCGCCGGCGATGAGGAGCTGCCGCTCGTGATCGTCTCGGCGTCGGGCGGGGCCAGGATGTTCGAGGGCGTCTACTCGCTCATGCAGATGGCCAAGACCAGCGTCGCCCTCTCGCGCTATGTGGAGGGATCTTGGCCTTACGTCTCGGTCTTGACCGATCCCACCTTCGGCGGGGTGACGGCGTCATTCGCGACGGCGGCCGACGTGGTGTTGGCCGAGCCTGGGGCCAGAATAGGGTTTACGGGGGCCCGCGTGATCGAGCAGACTACCAAGGAGAGGCTGCCGGAGGGTTTCCAGACCGCGGAGTTCCAGAGGGAGCACGGGATGGTCGACCGCATCGTGCACCGTCTAAGTCTGAAGACCGACCTCGAACGGTTGCTGGGGTTCTTGCCGTGATCCTTGACTTCGAGCGCCCCATCAAGGACTTCGAGGACCGCATCGCTGAGCTGCGGCGGCTCGCGGGTCCGAGCGAGGAGCTTCGGGACGAGATCTCGCGCCTCGAAGAAGCCCTCGACGCGGCGAGGAGGCGCATCTACTCGGACCTCTCCCCCTACCAGCGCGTCCAGGTCGCCCGTCACCCGGAACGCCCGAACTTCCGCGCCTACCGCGACGCCCTCACCGACGACTTCTACGAGCTCTCAGGCGACCGCTTGTTCGGCGACGACCCCGCCGTGCGGGGAGGGCTGGCCAGGATCGGGGACCACAACGTCGTCCTCCTCGGCCACGACAAGGGGACGGACGTCAACAGCAGGGTGAAGGGCAACTTCGGCATGGCCCACCCCGAGGGCTACCGCAAGGTGAAGCGATTCTACGAGCTCGCCGCCAGGTTCGGGCTACCCGTGGTCGTGCTCGTGGACACGCCGGGCGCCTTCGCCGGCAGGGTTGCCGAGGAGCGGGGACAGGCGTGGGCCATCTCCGACGACCTCATGACGCTGGCGCGGATACCGGTGCCCGTGATCTCGACCATCATCGGCGAGGGCTGCTCGGGCGGCGCACTCGCGATGTGCGCAACGGACTACGTCGGGATGCTGGAGAACTCGTACCTCTCCGTCATAGCGCCCGAGTCGTGCGCCTCGATAATCTTCCGAGACCCCAGCCGGGCCGCCGAGGCCGCCGAAGCCCTCAAGCTCACGGCTGCGGACATGAAGGGGCGCGGGATCGTAGACGAGACCATCCCCGAGCCTCTCGGCGGTGCCCACAACGACCCCTCGACCACAATCGAGGCCGTCGGCAAGGCCCTGAACCGCGTGCTAACCGGCCTCTCCGACACCGACCCGGACAGGCTTCGCCAGGCCCGCTACGAACGCTACCGCCGTATCGGCACCCACGCTCAGGAGAACGGGTAAGCAGTAGGCTAGTCAGCACGCCTGCTTCGCAGGCTTGTCGGCACGGCGCCTGCAGCCTATGCTTGTCAGCACGCTCAGCCCTTCGAGCTTCGCTTGTCAGCATTTCAGCTTGTTGGTATCGCTCCGATCGTCCTGCAGCTCCCGTCGCTCTTGGAACTGAAATCAGACCAGGCTGTAGTAGCCGAGTAGCGCGACGATCACCGCCAGTGACCGGATCTGGCGTCCGGTGTTGTGGAGTTCAAACATGCCTCTACTTCCTATTTACTACGGCGGTCGCTGACTGTCAGACGGCCCTGAAGTAGTCGTTGGCGGCCGGCAGGAACATGAACACCAGCGCCCCGAAGACCGCCGCCAGGTGGACGACTCGGATCGGCGCGACGAAGGCGAACAGGAGGTCCGCCCGCGCGAAAATCTCGAAGGGCGAGTTACCCGCCGCGAGCCACGTGATCGGGTCGATCACCAGCGAGAGGGTCCCGAGCCCGCCGAGCAGCACGGCTAGAGTCACGCGGGCCCACCCCTTCTCGCGGCGCATCCGCGCGACCACGTAGACCACCACGGAGTAGATTAGCATCCTTACGACGACGCCAACCCCGAGGCCGCCCGAGCCCGTAGACAACGATTCGGTGATGCGCACGAGCGTCTCGAGGACGCCCGCGCCGACGGCGGTGAGCCAAAGTAGGAAAGCTATCTGAAGCTCCCTTGGCACCTTCGTCCGCGAGCCGGAGGGGGATGATTTCGCGCCGGCATCAGCCACGCCGCCGAAGCCCTTGTCCAGGTCTACCCCTCGCGTCGATGAATGATGCTCGCTCATTTTCCCGACCTTTCTTTTATCCGAACGCCGTCTCGCATCGCCTGCGCCGCGATACGAGGCCAAGGTTAAGGGTAAACCGGGCCAATCGTCATTGGACCTAAGGCAGAAGTAGGGGGTTTATTCGGGTTTATTCCGCCGAAGGTGCCGACTCAGTCCAGCAAACCCAACTCGCGGGCGCGAGCCAGCGCCTCGGCGCGGTTGCGCGCCTGAAGCTTGGCGTAGATGTTGCTGGTATGGGCTTTGATAGTCCCCACCTGGACGTAGAGATCGGCGGCGATCTCGCGGTTGGTTCGGCCCGAAGCCAGGAGCTCGAAGACCTCGGCCTCCCGCTCGGTGAGGGGTTCGACCAGGTGAGCCGCGGAAATCGTCTTCTCCTTACGCCCATCGGGGTGCGCGGAGATACGTGTCTCATCCCCGCTAGCGCCGCGCGGTCCAAAGTCTATCATGGGACCGGGCTCGTGGCGGTCCGATTCCCACAGCCCGTAGAGCACCACCGCTCCCTGCGTCGTAGCCTGGAGGTGGCCTTTCTTAGCCAGCTTCTCGAGCATCCCCGCTGCCTCCTCGACGGTAAGGGTGGTACGCATGGCCGCGGTCGTCGCCGTGAGCTCGCCGAGCTCGCCGAGGGCGCCAAGCAGCTCTCCCTCTTTGTCCGGCTTGCGGATCTCGGGCCTGATAACCTTACGCCCTGCCGACCAGCGTGCCTGCAGCGCGGATACCACTGGCACCAAGAGCCCGAAGATGAGCAGGAACCACCAGAGGCTCGTAAACGAGGACGCCGCAATGGCGAGAAGCCCGATCAGACCTCCCCACGCTATCACCCTCCAGTTGAGAACGGAGACGGGTTGGGATGCGGGACGGTCTCCGCGTAGCCCGGGGTACAGGTTGTAGCTGTCGGGCGGTTCGTGGGCGCGGTGGCGTTCGATCCGATCTGGCATCACCTCGACATGATGCCACCGGGACGATGGATCGGCAAACCGGTGCCTCGCCGCCATCCCGGGTCCCGCCCTGGATCGCGTGCTGCGCGGCCAGGTTTGTGTCACGAACGGAAGGGCTTTCCGTTGTGTGCGTCAGCCAGAAGCCCCGCGTGACCATCTCGGCTCGGCCGCCGATTACGCCTCGGTCGTTGGTGCGGGGAGCGGCGGTCGCGGTCCTCCACGCCCGCTGAAAGCCGGAAGACCTTCAGCGCGAACCCTCTGGAGCGTCAGGAAAACGGGTGAGAGGTGGGTAGGGTCCCGCTGCCATCGCGACCCCAAGATGGGTGAGCGCGATCCCCCATCGCTTTGTTGCCAGCTCAACCGTCGTTCTAGCGAAAGCTGGAATCCAACGCGGCAGAGCTTTGCGTTCCAAACCAGAAGCGATCTACCCGATCACGTATCGATACCTCCGCGAATCGTCTCGGATAACTCACGCCTCGAGGAAAGCGCGCAACTCTCTCGCGGTCTCCTCGGGCCGCTCTTCGGCGAGGAAGTGGCCGGCGGCTAGGGGTTTGCCTCTTACATCGCTCGCGTACTCGCGCCAGACCGCCTCCACATCGTAGGTCTTCTCCACCACGCCACGCCCGCCCCAGAGGGCGAGAAGCGGACATTCTGCTTTACGAGCCTCGTTCCAGTCCTTCTCGTCGTGGACGAGGTCGATGGAGGCGGCTGCCCTGTAGTCTTCGCAGCTCGCGTGGATCGTGGCCGTGTCGAAGCAGCGTTCGTATTCGGCGAGGGCTTTGGGGGCGAAGATTTCTAACGGGGTGCCCCAGCCGCCGAGCTTCTTGTGAAGGTAGTAGGATGGATCGCCCCCGATCAGGGTCTCGGGCAGGTCGTAGGGCTGGATGAAGAAGAACCAGTGGTAGTAGGCCGTCGCCAGGTCCTTGCCCACCGTCTCGAAGACGTGGCGCGTCGGGACTATGTCGAGCACCGCGAGCTTCGTGACGCAGTCCGGAAAGTCCAGCGCTATCCTGTGCGCGACCCGGCCTCCCCTATCGTGGCCGACGACGGCGAAAGAATCGAAGCCCAAAGAGGCCATGACCGCGGCCTGATCCCCGGCCATGGCCCGTTTGGAGTACGTGGAATGGTCCTCTTCCCCGAACGGCTTGGAGCTGTCGCCGTAGCCCCGCAAGTCCGTGGCCACGACCGTGAAGTCCTCGGCCAATGCGGTGGCCACCAGATGCCACATCGCGTGGGTCTGGGGATAGCCGTGCAGGAGCAGCAAGGGTGGCCCGTCGCCCCCGCGGACCAACTCTATCTCGGCTTCCGGGGTCTCTATTCTCCGCTTCTCGAAGCCCTCGAACAAGCGATTATCCGAAGAACGTCTCGACGGCCTCGTAGAGGTCCTCGGGGACGGTTTTGGTTTCCTCGGTGGCCTCCGAGAGGGCGACCGTCACGATGTCGTTGCCCCTCAGGGCGACCATCTTGCCCCACTCGCCGTTCTTTACGGCCTCCGCGGTCCTCAGGCCGTAGCGGGTCGAGAGGATGCGGTCGAAGGCCGTGGGGGTTCCGCCGCGCTGCAGGTGGCCGAGGACCACGTGGCGCGTCTCTATGCCGGTGCGCTCCTCGATCTCGCCCGCAAGCGTTTCGGCGATGCCGCCGAGACGTACGTGGCCGAAGTCGTCCGTCTCGGCGTTCTGGGTGATGTACTCCTCCGAGAGGACGACGCCTTCGCTCACGGCGACCAGGCCCCACTTCTCGCCACGTTCGGCGCGCTTCTTGAAGATGTCTGCAATCTGGTCGAGGTCGGGCTCGACCTCGGGGATCAGGGTGACGTTCGCAGCGCTCGCGAGGCCGGCACCCCAGGTGATCCAACCCGCGTGCCGCCCCATCACCTCGACGACGATGACCCGCTCGTGGCTCCTGGCCGTTGTTCTTAGCCTGTCTATGGCCTCGGTCGCTATCGACACTGCGGTGTCGTAGCCGAAGGTGGTGTCGGTCGCGGAGAGGTCGTTGTCTATGGTCTTGGGGCAGCCCACGACCTGCACCCCGAAGTCGTCGTAGAGGCGCTTGGCGACGCCCAGGGTGTCGTCGCCGCCGATGGCCACAAGGGCATCTATGCCGAAGTCTTCCATCTGTTTCACGACCTTCTCGGCGTCGCCCTCGTTCTTGTAGGGGTTCGTGCGCGAGGAGCCGAGGATTGTGCCGCCCTCCTGCAGTATGTAACGGACGCTGTCGGCGGTTAGCGGCATCACGGTGTCTTCTTCGGGGTTCAGGAGTGCCTTCCAGCCGCGCTTCAGGCCGTGTACTTCGAAGCCATAGTCGTTATCGCATTTGGTGGTGACGGCCCGGATCACACCATTTAGTCCTGGAGCATCGCCACCGCCCGTCAGCATTCCGACCCTGCGTACCTCCGCCATGTCTCCCTCCTTCTCTGAGCGTGCGAGAAGGGTCAGTCTAGCAAACCCGCTGCGTGGGAATGCTGGTGGGTCAGCCGAGTGCGATGTCCACCGGGACGACAAGCGCGGGTAACAAAGCGGATTCGAGCGTCTCTCTCCTTCCGGCCCGCCGAACGAGACGGTAACCGTCCTCGTATGGTTCGGTATGACGCTCGAAGATTTTCCCGTTTAGGTCCACGAGCCAGAGCGCCCAGGTCCCCATCAGCGCGCGAAGCCGGCCTCGGCGACGGCTCCTAACGCCACCTGAAAGACGCGGCTACGTGTCTTAGAATCCCGCGCATGGTCCGTATCCTGTTCGTCTGCATGGGAAACATCTGCCGCAGCCCGATGGCACGAGGTGTTTTTGAGAACGTCGCGTGGCGCGAGGGGCTGGCTGGCGAGATAACGGTAGACGCTGCTGGCACCCACGGCTTCTATCATGCGGGTGTGTCGCCGGACCCGAGGGCGCAGGAGAGCGTGCTCTCCCGCGGAATAGACATCTCGGGCCAGCGGGCCCGCCTACTCGCCGCCGAAGACTGCGAGAGGTTCGACTACATACTGACGATGGACGAGGACAACTACAGGGTGGTCTCGGCACTCTGCCGGGGAAACGCCGTGGTCCGCTCGTTCCTCGACTTCGCGACCGACTCGCCAGAGCGCGAGATCCCAGACCCTTACTACGGCGGATCGGACGGTTTCGAGTACGTCCTGAATCTCATCGAAGAAGCCTCGGAGGGTCTCCTGCAAGAGATCCGGGACCAGCACCCCGGTGGCTGAGCGGATCATCGCCTCGGGCGTCGAAGCCACTTTGGGCGAGCGCCTGAAGCGCGCCCGCCCGATGGGCGGCGGCTGCATCGGCGAAGTATACAAGGTCGAGCTGGAAGACGGCACCCCGCTGGTCGCCAAGGTCGACACGGATGGCGATTCGTACCTTGAGCGCGAGACATACATGCTCTGCTACCTGCGCGAGAAGAGCGACCTGCCCGTTCCCGAGGTCTTTCACGGCTCCGAGACGCTGCTAGTGATGGAATACGTAGAAGGCAGCAGCCGCTTCTCCCAGGGTGCCGAACGGCACGCTGCCGAACTTCTTGCAGAGCTGCACAACATCACGGCCGATGCTTACGGCCACGAGCGAAACACCCTCATCGGCAGCCTCGACCAGCCGAACCCATGGACCGAAAGCTGGATTGAGTTCTTTCGGGAGCAAAGATTGATGTACATCGCCAACGTTGCCCACGGGGCGGGGTGCCTCCCGAATGAAGATCTGCGTCGTGTCGAAAATCTGGCTGGGCGGTTGGAAGATCTAATCGGAGTGCCAAACCCTCCCGCCCTGATCCACGGCGACGTGTGGAGCGCGAACGTACTCGTGCGAGGAGATCGCATAACCGCTTTCCTCGACCCCGCGCTGTACTATGCGGACCCGGAGATCGAGCTGTCGTTCATCAGCCTCTTCGACTCTTTCGGTGAGGCGTTTCTGGAGCGCTACGGGGAGATCCGGGGCATAAACAGACGTTTCTACGAGACGCGCCGTGACCTGTACAGCCTCTACCCGCTGCTAGTTCATGTGTACTTCTTCGGCGGCGGATACCTCGGTTCGGTGCGGAGGACGTTGGGACGATTTGGGTGGTAAGGGGACGGGTTCGAGATCCGGGGCGGGTTTGAAACCCGCCTGGATCTCTACGGTGGTGGGGTTAGCGGTGTGGGTTGTTGTGTTCGCGGTTTGTTCGCCAGTTGCGTGGGTTGTTGGTTATGTATCTTCGGGTGAGGTTTAGCTCGCGTTCGTTCCTTACGATGCGCTCGTAATAACCACGTTGCCAAATCGACGCGCCAGGCGTGCCGCGCGTCGCGTTGATGCGTCGCGCCGAATACGTCTTCAACGCCCGCACGATCTGAGGCAACCCGTGCCGTACCCCAACCTCCACAAACGCATCCCCGTCCGTAAGGGCGGGTGTCAAACCCGTCCCTTTACAACCCGCCCCATAGGTGTCGAGCAAAACGATGATCCCGTGTATATGGTCGGGCATTACCACGAATGCGTCCAACGAGACGTGCGGATAATGATCCGGTAAGTCCGACCAGCAATCGCGCACTATTCTCGCGTTGCCATTCTCGATCACTCTCCCGTCCGAGATCCAACCGAAGAAGGGCCCACGTCGTATGGCGCAGACGGTGATGAAGTACGCACCAGGATGCGTGTAATCGTAGCCTCTTAACCGGATGCTGCGACGGCCGGTTGCTCCGGCTACGAGCCTTGCGGAACTTTCTCTCTTGCGGGACACATCCCTGTTGTCGGTACGTTCATGGCAGCCTTGAAGCGAGGGATCCTCTAGAGGGCCCCTCTACCTTCTGCGAGCTACGTACAGGATGGTCAGGTAACCCGTGACGATGTGGCCACCGAACCGTTCGTCTACTAGGTCGGCGATGCCCCCGAAGAGACGCTCGCGGGCGTCGTCGCCAAGGCTCCTGTGACCCGAGTAGGTGTTAAGCACGCGCTAAGTAGCCCGCTGTGTCGTACGTTTCGTCCCAACCATATTGCCTGGTCGTTGATACTTCAAACAGGCCTGAACCCTCGATCTCCGGGGTCCTGCTGGGAATCTCGTCTGGCCGAGCAAGACCCTTGTAGTCGTCGGGACGGACGATCTCGGACGCTTCTCGCTCGTAGATCCTCTGCGCCCCCTCGAAGAAGCCTCTGTCCGCGTTCGTGTGGACGTACACGTTCCAAAACAGGGCGGCGAGCGATCCTCCACCTTTGAGCGCGCTCGCGATCTTCGGGCAAGCACCTCGGGGTCGAGCCAGTGGGAGGCGGTGGCTGATACGGCCAGATTGAAGGCCGCGTCTTGCAGGTGCCATTGCTCGAAGGGTCCAATGTACACCTCCGCCTGCGGGTACGCTTCGAGGTTGCGGCGGGCGACTGCGTCCAGGTTCTCCCCGAGCTCGACGCAGACGATCCGGTAGTCGGGGCGGGCGAAGGGCACGTTGGCCCGGCCCATGCCGCACCCGATCTCGAGTATCCTTCCGCCCGCCGGTATCCCGCGGAGCGAGACCATGTCGTCGAAGAGTTCCTCCGGATAGCCGGGCCTCACCTCCTCGTAGAGCAACGCCGCCTCGTCGAAGGTGGCCCTGAGCCTGTTCCTCTCCGTGGACACGACCGCGGGTTAACGCACGTCCTTCGACGCGCGGAAACCGACCAGAAGAACCACGGCGTCCTCCGCAAGCGCGACTACGGGGTCTGGAAGCCCAGTCTTCCCGACTACGACCGCGCGAAGCCGCTCCCCCGCGAACGCCGCAGCCACGGCAGCGGAGGAGCCGAGGATAGCTCCGGTCGCGGCACGCTGGCCTTCAGAGACGAACGCGGCTGCCCCCACCAAGCCTCCCGAAGCGGCGCGCCCGAGGAGGGGCGGCCATATCGTGCGGCTCGGCGTCGTGGGCAGCTTGTCCCCGATCAGTTCCCCGAGCTCCATCAGAATCAGCACCTTCGAGAGGCGCGGCGAGCCCAGGAAGGCGAGCGGGGTGCCGTCGAGGTTCATGCCGCCGCGACTTGCAGCGCGGCTGACGAAAGCGGGTCCCGAGAGTGAGCGAAGGCCGGAGATCGCGCCCAGGCTTACGGCTTTGCGGGCGCTCACGCGAGCGCGCTCCACACCTCGAGCTTGGTTCTTATGTGGCGTATGATCTCGTCCGTGAACTCGGTCGTGCCGGCTGAGCCCCCGAGGTCTGCAGTTTTCACGCCGTCGAGGATGGTCTCGAAGGTGGCCTCGTAGATGGCGCGCGAGACGCGACTCGCGACCTCTTCGTGGAAGAAGGTGAGAAGAGCCGCGCCGGCCAGGATCATGGACATGGGGTTGGCGACGTTCTTACCCTCCAGCGAAGGCGCCGTCCCATGCGGGGCCTCGGCCATGACCGTCTCCGGGTTCTCCTCCTCGTCGAGCGAGATCAGGAGCGACTCTGCACCGGCGATAGAGCCGAACATCTGCATCACGAGATCCGAGATGCAGTCGCCGTCGCGGTTCAGCGTGGGGATGACGAGCGGCTCGCCGTAGGTGGTCAATAGCAGCGCGTAGGTGGCGTCTATGAGCTGGGGGTCGTAGCGGACGTCACGGCTGTTCTCGGCTGCCCGGTCCATCTCCTCTTTCAGCATTCCCTCGTAGACGGGTGAGACGGTGTACTTGGGACCGCCGAACACCTTGGCCCGCATCTTGCGCGCCTGGATAAAGGCGAACTCGGCGACGCCACGGCATACCCTCCGTGAGATCTTCTCCGTTCTGTAAGCGACTTCGTCGAGCCCTTCGCCCTCGCGCCACTCCTTCGCACCATAAGCGTCGTCGACGGCCATGCGCACGACGGAGATGGGGGCGTGTACGCCGCTCGTCGGGTTGACGCCGGGGATGCGCCGTCCCGTGCGCACGATGACGGTTCCGTCGATGCCTTTGCGCAAGATGGCGTTGGGCGAACCCACGTCGCCAGGGTCCTCCGGCGTAACGGTGGCAGCCTTTATGCCAAAGCCCGTCTCTTTCATTGCAGCGGCCGCCTCGTGCACGACCTCGTTGTCCATGGCCCGCCGGTTCTCCAGCGAAAGATCGTAGCGCACGAACTCAACGTCGAGGCCGGTGACCGCGGGATCTAGCACCCGCAAGGCCTCCTCCAGCAGCTCCTGGCCCGTCTGGTCACCCTCCATAACAACAATCGTCTTAGGGTCCAATCGTCGCACCTCTGCATATAGTCGTTTCGGGTATCACGTAGAGTATACGACCCGCACGTACGCGAATGGGTGCGCGCCCGCACACGGCTGTGGGGCGGTTCGCGAACCGTCCAAAATGTGCCGCGAGTTGTAAGCAAGGATCGCTCGAAGGTAGAATCGGGCATGAATTCGGGGAAATCCGAGAAGGGGGAATCCCAGTGGGAGCGTTCCTTGCTGTTGCAGTCGTCGTGCTTGTACTGGTGATCGCAGGCATCGCCTTTGGCTCGCGTTGTGGCGGGAAGGACGACGGAAACGAAGCCGCGGGTGGCTACTATGGCCCTTACGGAAACGGTGACCACGGCCACCATGATCACGGCGCCGGAGACGGCGGTGGCTGGTCCGACGGTGGCGGAGGTCATGGCGGCGGACATGGCGACGGTGGGGGAGGTGATTGACCTCTCTTTCGAGAGGGGGGACGCCTGGAGCTCCGGCCCCCCGCGGTCCCGCTTACGCGTGCTTGATGTCGACCAGTTCTATCCGCTCCGGTTAGCCTTTGACCGTGGCCTCGACGATGTCGCCGAACCCGGCGACGTAGTACTGGCGCTCTACCACGCCCCATTCGAGGGGGTCCACTCGTCTGTCACGAGAACGTGTTGGTAGGATCCGTAGGACACCTTGACAGGCCCGTCGAGCTTGATGACCGTGGCTTTGTCTTCCGCCACTCCTTTGGAGTACTCCTGGCGGTAGGTCTGTCCCGCCTCCGGATCTGCCGGCATCGCTATGCCTGGCTCCGCTCCGTCTACCCCGGACTCCCACGAGCCCTCGTGACCGCTGACCTTGCCGTTCTTGTACTCCGTGACGTTCTCCCCGAAGTATCAGACGTTGCCTTCGCTGTCCTAGGCGTACCAGTCGTAGGTCTGCTCGATCAGCTTGCCGCCCTCGGTCACCCTGTCGTCGACTACCACGCACTCAACGCCCATGACGTTCTTCGTGTCGAAGGTAACTTCGACGATGTCGCCCTCGGTGGCGTGCTCTGTCTCTCCCCGATAAACGAAGGTGGTACCCGGCTCCAACGGGAAGTACTTATAATCAATCTTGATCGTGAACTCGGCAGGATCGATGCTCGGCGCGTAAGCTTCCTGCGTCTTTGCCTTCGCGTCGCCCGTGCTGCCTGATGAACCGCACCCGGCGACGAGCACCAGTGCCATCGCCACGCCCATGAGCGCCAGTAAAGCCTTCCCTGATCCCACTCTACGCCCCCAACCGCCTTTCGTTCGTAGCGTGCTCCATCCGGACGCGAATCCTACGCGCCTGATCCCTGTCTAACAGCGAAGCCTGAGAGACCTATGAGACCGGATAACGAGCGGTCCCCGTGGTCCCAATCCCCGTAGGTGCGGTTCGCGAACCGCTAAGTACGAACCGCCTTAGGTGAACAGATCGATCAATTGCAAATTCTCGAACTCGGTGGCGAGTGTGGGGGAGAGCTGGGTACTGTCCCGCTTCTCGCCCATCGCGTCGGCGACTTCGAGGAAGGCGGCAACCGGGCCGGTCGCGGGCGCGTCGCGACGTTTTAGGGCGACGATTGAACGGCTCATCTCCGGGTTCTCCTCGATGGATACGAGTACGAGGTTGCCGGAAGAGACGGACCTGACCACGGCCGTCCGGGGCAGGAAGGCGACCCCGAGCCTGTGCTCGACCATCCGCTTGGCCGCCTCGATATTGTCCACCTCCATCGTCCTGAGCTCCCTGATGCCGGCGTTCCTGAACAGCGCGTGCGTCTGCTCGAAGTAGCTGGAGTCGTGGTCGAAGAAGATGAGCTGCTCGTCCCCGATCTCCGTCAAACTCGCCACCCCCCGCTTGGTAAACCGGTGCCCCGGATCGACGACCAAGACCAGCTCGTCCTCATAAAGCGGCAGGCTCTCCACCTCGGGATGCCGCATCGCCCGCGTGAGACCAAGCTGCACCTCCTCCTTCAACGTCATCTCCAGGATCGCCTCCGAATGCCCGGTTCTCACCGAGATAGAGACCCTGGGATGCGCGGCTGCGAACCTCTCCAACAACCCGGGCAAAGCGTACGTCCCAACTCCGGGCGAAGCCCCGATCCTGAGCCGCCCCCCCGAAGCTCCCCTGAGCTCCTCCAATCGCCGCTTGCCCTCCTCGAACCCGCCCACGATCCTCTCCGCGTAGGGCAAAAACTCCTTGCCAGCCTCCGTAAGCCGCATCCCCCGACTCGTCCTCACGAACAAAGAGTCCCCAACCTCCTCCTCCAGCGCCTTGAGCCGCGCCGTCAAAGTCGGCTGCGTCAAAAACATCTCCTCGGCAGCCCGGCTCAAATTCCCAAGCCGCGCTACCGTTATGAAGCATTCGAGTTGTCTGAAGAGCACGCGTGTGGCTCCTTTCAGTCGCTAGGCTTTAGGTTTCAGGCATCAGGCTTCTCAGGTCTTTTCGCGCCACCCTCGAACCGACAATGAGCCGCACAGGGCTGCTACCACGCCCGTGATAGGTTGCCCCCCGAGACACCCGACAGCCCTCCTGATGCCTGTAGCCTGAAACCCGAAACCTTCAGATATAATTTTCTCCTATATCTACGATACATGCAAACGATTGGAATAATATCGACATCGTTGGTATCTTGCTTTCATGGCGGAGCGATCGAAAGGGGAAGCTATGATCCCGGTACAGTACAGGGACCCGCAGACGGAGGAGGTTCTGGAGCGCCGTTACGAGGAGGGCGCGCCGACTATCGGGACGCGGGTGAGGATAGGGTTTGACGAGTACCGGGTCCTCTACAGGTGGCGTTGCGTGCCCACCTCGTGCATCGTCTACGTGCACAGGGTTCCCAGGGAGGACCGTCGGGCGGTCCGGCCTGCTGCTTAGGGCCGGCGGCTCCGAGCGTTCCGGGGCGTGGCTTGCTAGAGTAGCCTCGCTCGGGAAGCTGTAGAGAGGAGCCGGAGGTCATGACCGAAGGAACGCGCACGTATGCCGAGGGGATCGAGTTTACGGCCGAGATCCCCGAGGAGTTCCAAGAAATACTTACGCCGGAGGCGGTCGCCTTCGTGGCGAAGCTCTCGCGGGAGTACAGGGGGAGGGTGGACGAACTCCTCCAGAAGCGGGCCGAGCGGCAGGAGAGGATCAGCGCCGGAGAGATGCCAGACTTCCTGCCCGAGACGAAAGACGTCAGAGAGGGCGACTGGAAGATAGCGCCGATCCCCGACGACCTGCAGGACCGCCGCGTCGAGCTGACGGGGCCGCCCGACCGCAAGATGACCATAAACGCGCTCAACTCGGGGGCGAGCTGCTGGATGGCCGACTTCGAGGACGCCAATTGCCCGACCTGGCGCAACATGCTGGAGAGCCAGCTCAACATGAAAGAGGCGATCGAAGGCACCATCGCTTTCGATGATCCCGACTCGGGCAAGCACTACGAGCTTAACGAGGATACGGCCGTGATCCTCGCGAGGCCGCGCGGCTGGCACCTCTTCGAGAAGCACATGCTCGTCGACGGGGAACAGGTCCCCGGCGGCCTCTTCGACTTCGGCCTCTATTTCTTCCACAACGCGCAGACCTTGCTGGAGGACGGTTCAGGCCCCTACTTCTACCTGCCCAAGATGGAGAGCCACCTCGAGGCGAGGCTCTGGAACGACGTCTTCAACCTGGCGCAGGACGAGCTCGGGATTCCGAGAGGCACTATCAAGGCCACCGTCCTCATAGAAACCATACTCGCGACGTTCGAGATGCACGAGATCCTCTACGAGCTGCGCGAGCATTCGGCTGGGCTGAACTGCGGCCGGTGGGACTACATCTTCTCCTACATCAAGAAGTTCCGCGAGGAGGACATGCTGCTCCCCGACCGTAACTCGGTGACGATGACCGTCCCGTTCATGCGCGCCTACTCGCTCCTGACGATAAAGACCTGCCACCAGCGCGGCGCTCACGCGATGGGGGGGATGGCGGCCCAGATCCCACGCAGCGACGACCCTGAATGGACTGAGTTCGCCAATAACAAGGTCCGCGAAGACAAGGAACGCGAGGCCAAAGACGGCCACGACGGCACCTGGGTGGCCCACCCCGGCATGGTCGGGCTCGCCAAAGAGGCCTTCGATGAGTACATGCCGCAGCCCAACCAGCTAGACAAGATCCCCGACGTGGACCCCTCGGGGGAAGATCTTCTGGAGAAGCCGGAAGGCGACATCACCATGGACGGCTTCCGCAACAACATCTCCGTCGGCGTCCAGTACCTCGCGGCCTGGCTCGCGGGACGCGGCGCGGTTCCCGTCTTCAACCTCATGGAGGACGCGGCGACCGCGGAGATCAGCCGCGCCCAGGTGTGGCAGTGGATCCACCACGACAGGGGGATCCTGGAAGATGGCACCGAAGTGACGGAAGACCTCTTCAACGAGACCCTCGAAGAAGAGCTCGAGAAGATAAAGAACGACATCGTCGGCCCGGAACGCTGGGAAACCGACGAGTTCGGCAACGCCGCAGAACTGTTCGCCCGCATCTCGACCGACGACAATTTCGTCGAGTTCCTGACCCTCCCAGGTTACGAATACCTGGACTAGAGAGGAGACTTTATCGCACGCACCTTGTCGAACCAGAGGACCCGAGCCGGCGGCGCTGGAGGACGACCGGCCCCCGTCCTCTTGCCACGGAGCGTGGGCCACGTACCCGCGCCCCACACCACGAACAAGGGCACGCTACGCACCCGGTTTGCACATATGTGAGCATATACGTGCATAATGCAGTCTACGCAGCACCGAGGATTTGAAGGAGGATGCAGTGGAGAACGGCAAGAACGGGATAGAACGGATCGCCAGCGAATGGGAAGGCGAGCGCTGGGAGGGCATAGAGCGGCCGTACAAGGCTGACGACGTTGCGAGGCTCAGGGGTTCGATCAGGATCGAGTACACGCTCGCGCGGTTGGGGGCGGAGCGGCTGTGGATGCTCATGAGCGAGCAGCCCTTCGTGCGGGCCCTCGGGGCGCTCACGGGCAATCAGGCCGTGCAGCAGGTCAAGGCGGGCCTCGATGCGATCTACCTCTCAGGCTGGCAGGTTGCGGCGGATGCCAACCTCGCCGGGCACATGTACCCCGACCAGAGTTTGTATCCGGCCAACAGCGTGCCGCATGTAGTCAAGAGAATAAACCAGGCGCTGCAGAGGGCGGACCAGATCCACCACTCCGAAGGCAGGAACGGCACCAACTGGTTCGCCCCCATAGTCGCCGACGCCGAGGCCGGGTTCGGTGGAGCCCTCAACGTCTTCGAACTCATGAAGGCCATGATCGAAGCCGGAGCCGCGGGCGTCCACTTCGAGGACCAGCTGGCCTCGGAGAAGAAGTGCGGACACATGGGCGGCAAGGTCCTCATCCCGACCTCGCAGGCCATAAGGAACCTCGTCTCCGCGCGGCTCGCTGCAGACGTCCTGGGCGTCCCGACCGTTATCATAGCCAGGACCGACGCCGAGGCCGCCAACCTCATCACCTCCGACGTGGACCCCGTCGACCACGAATTCCTGACGGGCGAGCGGACCATGGAAGGCTTCTACAGGGTGAATGCTGGTATAGACCAGGCAATAGCCCGCGGTCTCTCTTATGCGCCGTATGCGGACGTGGTGTGGTGCGAGACTTCGGAGCCGAACCTCGAGCAGGCGCGCGTGTTCGCCCAGGCCATCCACGAGAAATTCCCCGGCAAGCTGCTCGCGTACAACTGCTCGCCCTCGTTCAATTGGAAGAAGAAGCTTTCGGAGGAGGAGATCTCCACCTTCCAGGAGGAGATCGGGACGATGGGCTACCGCTTCCAGTTCGTCACCCTGGCGGGCTTCCACGCCCTGAACTACTCGATGTTCGACCTCGCCCGCAACTACAAAGAGCGTGGCATGGACGCCTACTCCGAGCTGCAGCAGGCCGAGTTCGCCGCCGAGGAGCACGGCTACACTGCGACCAAGCACCAGCGAGAGGTTGGAGCGGGCTACTTCGACGAGGTTGCCCAGCTCGTTGCCGGAGGAGCCGCTTCCACCACGGCCCTCACTGGCTCGACGGAGGAGGCCCAGTTCGACACGCCCGAGAGCCCGGTGACAGGTCTGCCCGGCTCGACCGAGGACGAGCAGTTTGTGAAGTAGGCAACAGGCTTCAGGTATCAGGGGGCCGGGAAATCCGGCCTCCTTTCGCAGAGGAGAGACGCATGCCGAGAGATCCTCAGAGCCGACTAACCGACGAAGGCGCGCAGCAGGTAAAGCCGGAAAGACCCTCCGGGCTTGCTCCCGATGAGGTGATGATGGAACCAGGAACGAGACAGAACCCTGCCGATACGGATTGGCTAACGATGACCACGGCTGACCCGGCGTTCTTCCTCAAAGACTCGAACTCCGAGTAAAAGCTCGCCAGCGCAAGGGGTCACCGGTGCCCCCACCACTATATTCCCGCTCCCCGCTTTCGCGGGGACAAGCTTCGCGGGAAAGACGTATGGCGGAACCTTCATGTGTGTCCGCAGCCCGAACGCGCCCCCTTCCAAACTGGTTCGGCATCGCGTTTCATGCCTCGCCGATGCCCTTGTAGGGGCGGGTTTCAAACCCGCCCGGTTCTCAGAACCGCCCTAGCCGAGCAACGGCTCTCCCACGTAGCCGCCGCGCCCTATGCCCGGAGGACAGGCAAAGACGGCGCTGCCTGTATGTTGTATGTATTCCGTCAGACGGTCGTTCTGGCCGAGGCGGCTCTGGAGCGGGACGAACTGTTTGCGGGGGTCGCGCTGGAAAGCGATGAAGAAGAGGCCTGCGTCGAGCTGGCCTGTCCTGGAGTCCATGCCGTCGGTGAAGGAGTAGCCGCGGCGCAGTATGCGCTCGTCCGGGTCTTTGCGAGCAAGGCGTACGTGGGAGTCGACCGGGATCAGGGGCAGGCCATCGGGGCCCTTGGCGTTGAGGTCCACCGGGTCGAACTCGTCTTGGTTCCCTAGAGGGGCGCCGCTGGCCCTGTGACGGCCTATCGTCTGTTCCTGTTCCAGTAGCGGCGAGCGGTCCCATATTTCTATGAGCATCCTGATCCTGCGTGCCACCAGGTAGGTTCCGCCGTGCATCCAGTCAGGACCCTCGCTGACCCAGACGTAGCGGTCCATCGCCTCTTCGGCGCGGATGTTGTTCGTCCCGTCCTTGAAGCCCATGAGGTTGCGCGGGGTCTTCTGGGCGCTGCTGGTGCTGGAGGTGCGGCCAAAGCCGAGCTGGGACCACCGAATGACCGCCGCGCCGCGGCCGATCCTGGCCAGGTTCCGTACGGCGTGGAAGGCTACCTGCGGGTCGTCGGCGCAGGCCTGGACGCACAGATCGCCGCCCGAGAGGTCGGGGTCGAGATTGTCGCCGGGAAGGTCGGGTATCTCCTCGAGCGCCGCAGGCCTGCGAGAGGCGAACCCGAACCGGTCCTCCCCGTCCTTCTCGAAGAGCGTCGGCCCGAACCCGAAGGTGACCGTGAGACGCCCGGCCGTGAGGTCCTGGGCCTCCCCGGTGTCCTCGGGCGGCACGAAGGCGTCGTCATGGTTCTCGCCCCCCACCGGTTGTCCCGCGCACATCCTGGCGGCGGCCTCGGACCACGTGCGCGCCAAGTCTCGCACCTCTTCCGCCTTCGAGATGTTCAGGTCGAAGGAGGCGAAGTGCAATCTGTCTTGCTGGGGCGTTGCGATGCCGGCCTGATGTTCACCGTAGAACTCGACCGTCTGGTCTGCGTCCACGAGCTCACTGGCCGACAGGGCGCCGCCCGTACCCAACGCCATCCCCGCCCCGAAAGCCCCTGCGAGCGTCAGGGCGCTGCGGCGGCTGATCTTCCGGCCGAGAAAGGACGCCTCATCTTCCTTCATACCGATCTCGCTACGACCCGCTCAGCACGCGACCGACCCTCGAGAGAGGTTCGGCGAGGGCGTCGATCTTCTGGCTGAGCTCGCGCCGCTCTTTTTCGTTGAGCTTCTCGTAGTTGACCCAGCCCTCTCCCCGACTGTATGCTCCCAACTCCCGTTCCAGGTCCTCGAAACGTGCCTCTATCTCCGTTACGAGGTTCGGGTTCTCCCGCGTTACGACGGGCTTGACGAACTCGAAGGCGACCTTTGCTCCCTCTACGTTCGCCGCAATGTCGTAGAGGTCAGTGTGCGAGTAGCGCTCCTCCTCGCCGGTGATCTTGGTAGCCGACACCTCGTTGAGCAGCTCGACCGCCCCGAAGACCGGGTCCGAGGCCTGAAGCTTCACGTTGTCCACCTTACGCTCGAGGCGCTCTACATCCGACATCAGCTCATCGGCGTACTCGTCCTGGCCCTCGACCGTGCCCTCTATCCAGAGGGCCTGCTCTATCCTGTGGAAACCGGTCCATTGCTGGTTGGGAACGTCGCCCTCCCTGGCATCGACCTCGGGATCGAGGGTTCCGAATTTCTCGGCGATCGGCTCGATCCTCTCCCAGGGGACACGTGACGGCGCATAGAGCTTCTTGGCCTCCTCCACGTCCCCGGCCTTTACGGTGGCCACGAACTCCGCGGTGCGGTCTACGAGCATTTCGCTCTGCCCGTCCACGTAGTCCTGGTACTCGCGGGCCGCCCTGTCGAGTTCCGGGCTGCCTTCGATGTCGAAGAAGGCCGCCTGCTCCTGCACCTCTTCCTGGGCCTTCGCCTCGGACGGATCCCTGGAAGTGACCCACTCCCTCTCCACGTTGCAACCCGTCGGGAGGAGCGCGAGCAGGGCCACGCCGACCGCAACCCTCACCAGGTTGGTGACTCTTTTCAACAGATACCTCTTAAGCCGGACGCGCGGGTCGCGTGCCACGTTCGGTGACGGGTTCCTGCGGCTTGAAGAACGCGTAGCCGACGGCGAGGAGGTAGATCAGCCACAACGAGAACTCCAGGAGATCTGGCCTCGGGTCCCAGCCAACCAAGATTCCCAGGAATTGCCCGAAGGCGCTCGTCGCACCGAGAATCGGCATCTCGCTCACGTCCCATAAAGGGTAGAAGAAAGCCGGGATGATTCCTGCCTCCTGTAATCCCACGACACCCTGCGCCAGGAGCCCCGCCGCCACGATTATGAGGAAGGCCCCGGTGTACTTGAAGAAGGCGCCAAGGTTTATCCTCGTCCCGAGGGCGTACACGGCGTAGCCGAGACCTACGGCCGCGAGGATGCCCGCCGTCGCGCCGATGGCGGTCTGGAGCGGGGTGGAGGCGCGCGTTATGCCGAAGAAGAAGAGGCCCGTCTCGACCCCCTCGCGCAACACCATGATGAAGACGAGAGAGGCGAGCGCGAGGCCGCCGCCCCGTTCGACCGCGCTGTCCACGTCCCGCCGGATGTTCCCAGCCAGAGCGCGGGACTCACGGCGCATCCAGAGCACCATGTACGTAAGAAAGCCCACCGCGAGAAACAGCGCGCAAGCCTCGAAGATCTTCTCCGCCGGTCCCTCAAGCTCGCCCACCGTCGCGAACAATAAGCCCGCAAGCCCAAGCGAGACCGCGATCGCGGCCCCAACCCCGTACCATACCTGCCGGCGCTCCTTGCCATGACCGATCTGGGCCAGATAAGCCAGCACGATAGCCACCAGAAGGCTCGCCTCGAACCCTTCCCTGAAGAGCACCACAAAGGCCGCTAACACGCGAGCCACCCCCTTTCGCAAACAACATACCAATCTGTGCAAATGACAATCATTCGCATTAAGGCCATAGAATAGGCGGCCACGATCCTGAGGTCAAGGCGCTCCGTGACTGAAGTCACGGAGCGCACGCTGTCCTGCGGGCGGCTTGTCGGCAAGCTCCGGCCTGCGGCCTCCACTTGTCAGCACGCTTCAGTCTTCGGCTTCCGCTTTCAGCACGTTCCGGCCTTCGACGGCTTGTCAGCCATCAGAAGTCGTCCCGAGGCGTCGCCAAGAGGGTCGGGTCTGACCGCTTCCCGGGAGTGGTACCTCGGGCGCGGTCGGGCGAGGCCGGAAAGGAAAAAAGCTGACGAGCCTGCGAAGCAGAGGCGTGCTCATGAGAGAAGGCTTAAAGCCTGAGTGTGCCGACAAGGCGCCCTAGAGGCGCCGTGCCGGCAAGCGTAGGCGAAGCCGGGGCGTGCTCGTTACTGGCGTTGTTGGAGCTGCAGGTACTCTATGCCTCTGAGGTCCAGCCAGTAGCGTTGCGGTCCTTCGTTTTGGTGGACGACCCGGATCAGGGGGTTGTCGCACGAGGAGCAGCGTACTACGGTGCCGATCTCGGTCACGTAGGCCATCTGGGCGCCGACCTCGCCTGTGGCGCCGCAGTGGACGCAGGCCGCCCGTGCGGTGGTGACCTCGAAGGTGAAGATCTCGGCCAGTACACCCGCCGCGGCGTTGCCGCCGAGCCTCTGTTCGTCCATTGTTATCCTCCTGTGGGTCCGAAGCGTTCGGTCTTGGCGCGCGCGGGATCGTGGCCCAGCCCGACGAGCGCCGTAGCTACCGTCTCGACCAGCGGCGTGGGGCCACAGACGAACGCGAGGGGTCGCTCTTCGGGCGGGTAGGCCACCTCTCGGAGCATCTCTTCGTCGATCCTGCGGCCGTAGCCCTTCCAGCCGTCTGGCCGGGAACGGGTAAGCGTGTGGATCACCTCCAGCGTCTCGTCCCCGGCGGCGAGTCTTTCCAACTCTTCGCGGAAGATGATCTCTTCGTAGGAACGGGAGGAGTTCAGGAGGCGGACCGGGGTGTCGCTGCCTGCCGCCTTACGGTGCCTGACCATCGCCATGAGCGGTGCGATCCCCGACCCTCCTGCGACGAGGAGCAGGGGTCCGCCTTCGGCTGCGTCCCAGGCGAACCAGCCCCCGATGGGACCTCGCAACTCTATCCCGTCGCCGGTCTGCAGCTCGTCGGTCAGGTAAGGCGATACCTCGCCGTCGTCGAGGCGCTCGACGAGGAGCTCGACCCTACCGTTCTCCGGCGCCGAGGCTATCGAGTAGCTGCGCTGGGCCTGGTAGCCGTCCTCGGCGGTGAGCCTGACGTCGACGTGCTGGCCCGCCCTGTGCCCTCTCCAGCTTGGCACCTCCAGGAACAGGCTCTTCGTCCGGGGCGTTTCGGGGCTGGTTTCGACGACCTCGCCGATCTGCCAGGCGAGCCTGCGCGGCGCGGCCGCCACCTCAGTCACCCCAGTAGCGTTGCTCGCGCCACGGGTCGCCGTGGTTGTGGTAGCCGAGCGACTCCCAGAAGCCCGGCTCGTCTTCGATCGTAAGCCTCAAACCTCGCACCCATGTGGCACTCTTCCAGAGGTAGAGGTGGGGGACGAGCAGGCGTGCCGGGCCGCCGTGCTCCGGCGCGAGCGGCTCGCCCTCGTAGGTGTGGGCGATCCAGGCTTTTCCTCCCGTGACCTCCTCCAGAGGCAGGTTCGTCGTGTAGCCCCCGTCGGAAAAGGCGAGCACGTAACCGGCGGCCGTATCGACCCCTTCCAGCAGGGTGTCCACAGAGACGCCCTCCCAAGTCGTGCCCAGCTTCGACCACTTGGTGACGCAGTGGATGTCGCGCGTGATCTCCTCGGACGGAAGTGCCCGAAACTCATCCCACGACCACGTTTTCGGCTCGTCGACGTCACCCTCGATCGAAAAGCTCCACTCCGAGAGCGGCGTGCGGGGCGTCGGACCCGCGGAGAGGACCGGGAAACCCTCAACCAGATACTGGCCCGGCGGCACGCGCTCTGAGGCACCTTCCGGATCGCGCCGCCGACCGCGGAAGCCGCGGGAGATGAACCCTCTGCCCATGACGATACCCCCTATCGTATCACCCTGTCGGGAAAGTTTTATTCTGGCACGATGCCGAAGTCAGGGTCAAACCCAGGTGCGCGTCGCGCACCTTACAATAGTCGGATGGCCCTCGGGACCAGACAAGTCAGGCTCTTACCGGACGGCGTACCCCGCTACGTCTGACTCTACGACGACGGCGGCGTAACCGCCGAACGCTACACCGCGGTGTTCACGAGGCTTCTCTCGCTCAAGAAGCCGGGCGAGTACACCTATTTGCGCATAAGTGATGACCCTCTCGGTTAGGGTCACCACACGGTCGGTCGCGGCCGTCCGCCTTGCGGTGAGCTGGGGCGCGAGATCTCGTTCTCCGGTCTCCCGGAGTGCTGCAAAGGACTGGTGTTGGACACGTACCGGCAGATGTGGAACCCGTAGCGTTACGAAGCCTGTTGCGGGGGGTAAGTACGAGGATATCCACCGACCCAGGAGGCTATCGTGGACATCAACCCCGACGAGGCGACGCAGTATCTGGAGGGCGTCGATTATCCGGCGAGCAAGGAGGATCTTGCCTCCGCCGCCGAAGACAACGGAGCACCGGAGGAACTCGTCGAGAGGCTGCGTACCCTGGGCCGGCCCAGCTTCGCGGGACCGGATGAGGTCGTGGCGGAGCTGGAGTGTTCGCCTACCTCGGGGTGATCCCGTGCCAGAGAGGCAACTCCTAACCCTCCCTAGGCGAAACGACGACCCTGATTTCGGACAGGGCTCGGTCTTCTTCGTGGGGACGGCGACCGTGGTGATCCGGTACGCCGGGTTCACTATCCTCACCGATCCAAACTTCCTGCACGCAGGCGACCACGTCCACCTGGGCTACGGTCTAACCTCCGTGCGCAGCACTAACCCGGCCGTGGAGATAGAAGACCTACCCCCGCTCGACTTCGTCCTGCTCTCGCACCTGCACGGCGACCACTTCGACCGCGTCGCCGAGCGCAAGCTCAACAAGGCGACCCCGATAATCTCCACGCGCCACGCCACGAGGTATCTCGAAAAAGTAGGCTTCCCTCGTACCCACACGCTCGAGACCTGGGAGTCGATCGACCTCAGAAAAGGCGAAGCAAACCTGCGCCTCACGGCGATGCCTGGCACCCACGGTCCGGGACCGCTCGGCGCCGTGCTGCCGCCTGTCATGGGCAGCATGCTGGATTTCGGGAACGAAGCGGGGGAGAACCGTCTGCGCATGTACGTCAGCGGGGACACCTTGATCCACGGTCGCCTAAGAGAGATACCGCGCCGCTTCCCCGACGTGAACCTCGCGCTGTTGCACCTCGGGGGAACGAAGGTGCTCGGCATCATGGTGACCATGGACGCGGAGCAGGGCGTACAGGCCATGAGGATAATAGACCCCCACACTACCATCCCCATCCACTACAACGACTACGAGGTCTTCGAGTCGCCGCTGGAGGACTTCAGGCGGGCCGTGAACGAGGCCGGCCTCGAAGATAGGGTCCACTACCTGGCCCACGGCGACACCTACGAGTTCGAGGTTTCGGACTTTCGCGCCGGAAATTGATACTGAACCCGGGCGGATGCCGGCGCCACAACACTGTATGTATTTGGGCGGTTCGCGAACCGCCCAAATACGAACCGCTCTAATCTAGCGATTTCTTCAACACGTGGTGGCTGTGGCCCTTCGGGTAGTCGCGGATATCCGCGATGACCTCGTAGCCGAATTTTTCGTAGAACGGTCTAGCCTGGAAGCTGAAGGTCGTTAGGTAGACGCCGTGGCATCCCTGGGTCCTGGCTTCGTCTTCGGCGGCTACGATGAGCTTCGCGCCGTACCCTGCCCGCGGAACAACTCCAACACCCAAAGGGTGTGGAGGTCGAGCCACCCTCCCCAGACGTGACCCAGCACCGCACCCCGCTCGTCTTTCAGGAAGATGGCGAGCGGGCTGTAATAGGAATGGCCGGTCACTCCAACGTTGTAGAGTGCCAGGCCATCGCGCACGAAGGTGGCGTCAGTCGATTTGGCTCGCGGTTCCGAAACGATCCGTAGGTCCGTCAAGACCTTGCTCCCGTCCCGCTAAATCTAGGCGGGTATCTGGAGGACGATCTTGCCCATCCCGCTGCCTTCTTCCATGAGGTGGAGGGCCGAGGCGATGTCCTCGAGCGCGAAGGTCTCGTTTACCTTCGGGCGCAGGCCGTGCTCGGCGTAGAGGTCGAGCATCGCGCCGAACTCCTCCGCCGTGCCCATCGCCGTTCCGAGCACATCGAGGTGCTTGAGGGCGACACGGATCGTCATCATCTTCGGCGTGGGGCCGGCGGTTGCGCCGAACACGACGATCCGGCCGCCAGGCTTGGCGAGCGAGACGAGGGCGTTGAATTCCTCGCCGCCGACGTGGTCGACCGAGAGGTCGATGTTTCCGACCATGCTCTTGAGCTCCTTGGACCAGTCCTCCGAGTTGTAGTTGATGCCGCCTTCGGCGCCGAAGCTCTTAGACTCTTCGATTTTCTCGTCGCTCCCTGACGTGACGAAAACGCGGGCGCCGAGGGTGCTGGCGATCTGAACCAAAAACGTCGCCACGCCGCCGCCAACTCCAGGGATGAGGACG
>JBKPOM010000158.1:0-5560 GCA_046733115.1 Actinomycetota bacterium
ACACCTCCCTTGCTCCCATCTACGCCTACGCGCCCATAGGTGAGCGAGCCTTCTTCGAGATACCTAGGAACCGCGGTGTAAGAACACCACGCTGCTTACCAGCCTTCACGGATCAGGGATGGGGCCTTCTATGGCGGTGGAAGGGGCTACGACCACCCGAGTCTTCGAGACCTACGTCGAGCGGGTGCTAGCCCCCGCCCTGAGCCCGGGGCAGCTCGTAGTGATGGACAACCTAGGAGCGCACCGGCCAAAAAAGATAAGAGATCTCATCGAGGCTAGGGGATGCGAGTTGATCTACCTGCCGTCCTACTCTCCGGACCTCAATCCAATAGAGGAAGCCCTCTCGAAGGTCAAGCACCTACTAAGGAAGATCGCGGCCCGCACCAAGGAGACCCTGCTCGAGGCGATGGGCCGAGCGTTGGCGGCTGTGGGTGCCGAAGATGCGCGAGGGTTCTTCGTTCACTGCGGCTACCGCGCCTCGGCGCAGCAATTATGAAAGGCGCTGTGAGTAGGTAACAGGCTTACTCGTGATGAGATGAGGTTAGCGGTTCGAGTCCGCTCCTCGGCTCTCTGTAGTCGGTTTGTCTAAGCTATTCAGCACGTTTCACAGTAGTTGGGCTCGTCGGCAATAGCCGGCATGCTCGAAGTAACCTTGAACGTCCTTGACGCTGACCGCTGACAGCGCTTCGCCCAATACCCCTACCAAAGCATCCTTCGTGCGAGCTCCTGCTTGGCGCACCATACCCTTGATCTTACTAAACGCTTCTTCTATCGGGTTGAAATCCGGCGAGTAGGAGGGTAGGTAGATCAGCTCGCAGCCCCTCTCCTCGATCAACTCCCTCACCCTAGCCGGTTTGTGGGCGGGGAGGTTGTCCATGATTACCACCTCTCCGGCCTCCAAGGTGGGTGCCAAGACACGCTCTACATAAGCCTCGAAGACTATCCGGTTCGTGGAGCCATCTACGGCCATCGTCTCGCCCATCCCGCTAAGGGCGATCGAGGCCAAGAGGGTAGTGTTCTTGCCTTAGAGCGCGTTTCAAAACCTATCGACCGCCCCTCTGGTTACGGGTACCGTCTAGGCAATCTCGCGTTCCAACAGCTCAACCGGGGTTCGCCGTTGCGATGGCAGCTCCGAGCGAAGCAGTTTTGAAACATGCTCTTAAGGTTACGCGGAACCTTAAGGCGCACGGGCTCGCCTTTTCGAGAGTAACCGTACAGGGGCGCCAGGGAGGTATGTACTCCCATCTCGTCCACGAACACCAGCCGCCCAGGGTCGACCTCCGCGGCCACCATCACCCGCCAAGCCGCCCTCAGGAACTCGTCGCGCTCTGTGGCGCTTGGCCCCCCTTTTTGCGTGTGGAGCCGATCCTGGCTATAGTGCGGCACATCGTGGAGCGGCTCACCGAAACCCCACTTATTGCCTCCACGTACTGGCAACGCTGGCGCAGAGTGACGAACGGACGCTCTTTGAGGTCTTCTTCGAGTAGCTTCTTGAGCCGCTCGTCGATCTTGGGGCGCTTGCCGGGTGCCTTGCCCGGCTCAAGGGGCTCTCCCTTGTGGGCCTTGGCAGAGTAGCGCTTGACGGTGGAGATCCCGACCCCGAAGGTGCGAGCCGCCTCGGCTTTGGGCATTCCTCGCTCTATGGCATCCACGATCTTCTGACGGAGGTCTTTAGAGTACGCTTTCATCGGTCCATGATGCCATGCAGCCCATCCTCATTGCAACGCGCTGTTTACTGAGAGAAGGAGGCGTTTCGACCGCACCAAGGTAGGCTTTTGACACCACCTGCGTTTCCTAGCGTTGGTGTTGAGCCTCTCAGGAGTGGGGTATCTGCACTTTACTGGTATGAGGGAAGGTGCAAGAGAAATAGATGCCGATCCCACCTGCGACTCGGACTTTGAGCCAATCTTCCGTGGGAGTTAGGAGAGTAGGGTAATTGAAACGTCCTCTCGGAGGACGCTGCGAGGACTTACAGAGCCCTCGCGGCGGCCATCTCGGTCTAGCCTCAGCGTTGTTCCAGTTCAAGCGCGACGCTGTTCATGCACCACCGCTGCCCACCGGACTCCCTCGGACCGTCGTCGAAGACGTGGCCGAGGTGCGAGTGGCAGCGTGCGCAGCGCACCTCGGTACGAACCATCCCATGCGAGTGGTCCTCGACGAGCTCGAGGGCATCGGGCGAGACCGTCTCGGTGAAGCTCGGCCACCCGGTGCCCGAGTGGTACTTCGCACGGCTATCGAAGAGCGCGTTGCAGCAGGCGGCGCAGTGGTAGAGGCCGTCGTCGTCCGTGTCCACGGACTCGCCGGAGAACGGCAGCTCAGTCGCCGCCTCGCGCAGTACGGCGTACTGCTTCGGCGAGAGCCTCTCCCGCCACTTCTCGTCGGTGAGGGGCTCATCGTCCGCTGCTTCGATCCCGACGGGGCAGCTCACGCTCGTCCCTCCCAAACCGCAGTATCCGTTCGGTACCTTGTGCAGGTACTGCTGATGGTAGTCCTCAGCGTAGTAGAACTGCCCGGCCGGCGCGATCTCCGTGGTGATCGTACCGTAACCGCCACGCCTCAGCGCCTCCTCGTAGGCGTCGCGGGTCTCCTCGGCGGCCCGACGCTGCTCGTCATCCGTGTAGTAGATCGCCGAGCGATACTGAGTGCCGACGTCGTTACCCTGGCGCATCCCCTGCGTCGGGTCGTGGGCCTCCCAGAACACCTTCAGCAACTCCCGGTAGGGGACCTTCTCGGGGTCGAAGACGACGAGCACGGCCTCGGTGTGTCCGGTCCGACCGCTACAAACCTCCTCGTAGGTCGGGTTCGGCGTGAAGCCTCCCGCGTAGCCGACCGATGTCGTGTAGACGCCATCGATCTGCCAGAACTTACGCTCGGCGCCCCAGAAGCACCCGAGGCCGAAGACCGCGGTGCTCGAACCCTCGGGGAATGGCGGCTCGAGGGGCGTCCCGAGCACTGCGTGCCTCTCCGGAAGCGCGAACGACGGCTGCTCTCGACCGGGAAGCGCCTCGGTGGGCGTGACCATCTGGGCCTTGTTGCGACTAAAAAGCACCATCTATTGTCTCCTCGTTCGTTTTGCTCTTACCTAATCTCGGTGCTCGCCGGGATTCGCTTCGGATCGAAGCTTATTATGGGCTTACCGTCACCCCTGAGCTCGGCTTCGACCCCATCTCGCGTGGTAGGACCATGCCCGCTATTCGCGCTGTGTCTTAGCCCTGCCTCTGCTTGTGCCTCGGGTTCTCGCAAATCACGTGTAGGGCGCCCCGCCTGCGTACCACCTCGCACTTGTCGCAAATAGGCTTGACACTCGTCCGTACCTTCAAAGTTCTCCTCCTAGCTTCGTTGCTTCTACCTGGAACCGTAAGCGGTGTATCTCCTCCTTCTGTCAGCTACGCAAGGTCCCACTTCGGCCACTGTCTATATGACCACCCGAACGGCCGGTTTCTTACCCCTCGCAGCGTGTGCACCGTCCTAACCGGTTCTGGCTCCGCCGAGTATCTGCTCCTAAGCATGATCAGTGCTACGGTGGTAGAGAAAGCGGGATAGTATTGACCTTACATGAGAGAACGCACGAACGAACAATGGCTCACGGAGTTGCAGGGCCCGAACCCCAACGGGGCGCTGGCGGACCTCTACGATCTGCTCGTACGCGGGCTGGGAGCAGCCTTCGGTGGGTATGAGGGTGGTGTAAAGGCTAACTTCGGGGACTTTGCCCAAGAGGCGCTGATCAAGATAATTGGCAACCTAGACTCCTTCAGGGGAGAGAGTCGTTTCACCACCTGGGCCCAGAAGATTGCCATGAACGTCGCCCTCACCGAGCTCAAGCGCAGGCGCTGGCGCGACGTGTCGCTGCAGGAGCTGTTTGCCCGGCGCGACGGAGCCGACCGTGGGCCGGCGGACACTCAGCTAACCCCCGAACAGCTGGCGCTTCGGAACACGGTGCTGCAGGAGTTACGCCGCACGGTCGACGAAGAACTCACCGATAGGCAACGAGAGGCGGTGGTGGCGGTGTTGCTGGAGGGGATGCCCATCTCGGAAGTGGCGAGGCGCATGGGCACGAATCAGAACGCCCTCTACAAGTTGTTGCACGACGCCCGCAGGAAGCTGAAGAGGAAGATGGAGGCCGCTGGTCTCTCGCCACAAGAATTGCTGGCTGCATTCGAGGAGGGGTAAGATTCAGATGGTACGGCGGATCTAGCTGTTAGACGAGAAGGGGAGATTTACGATGCTGAAGCGTAGTGATGTCGTCAAGCTGGTAAAGGTTGTAGCCGAGACCCGCGAGACCGAGATCGGCTGTGACGAGTGCTTCGAGCGGTTGGATAGTTTTGCCGAGGCGGAGCTCTCTGGAGCAAAAGCGAGTGCTGCGATGCCGCTGGTTGGCGATCACCTCGACAAGTGCGCAGACTGTCGTAGCAAGTCCGAAGCGCTTCTAAGAGCCTTACGCGGTACGTAGAACGCAGGCTGTCGAGTCCATACTCAATCTCTCATCTCTCGTCATCTCCCTAAAATAGAGCTCTACTGCGACGACGCCGTCCCTCGTCCTGCTCGCTCATCACCGGGGACGGTACCGGATCGAGCTGAGGGGTATTCGGTGCCTATGGGCCAGGGATGGCGCTGGGTAGCGACGCAAGCTTGCACACCCACATGTGACACCCAAGGGCATGTTGAGCAACGCCTCTTTGAGTACGGCACTCGTCGGCGCATCCTTTTTGTGTCGCTCATCATTCATTCCGTTGGCTCTGTGGGCGCTCCTCAATAGGCTGCAGCACCTCAATCTCGTCGCCCACCCGGACCGTGCCGTTTTCGATTACCCTCGCGCAGATACCACCGCGACCCTTCAGGGCCTGCGTCATGCCCGGTTCGGCAAGCCGTTCGATGTACCGGCAGACCGAGCGCGGCCCCCGGTACTCGAACGCGACCTCCCCGACGCGGAAGCGCTCGCCACGTCGCAAGGCCTTCCGGCTTGTGCCCCTCGTGACGATGTTGCGCCGGTGCTCGCCGTCCTTCACGCCCACTCCGGTCTCTTGCTCGATGTTGTGGAGGTCCTCGGCGGCGATGAATGTTACTTCGCAGACCCTGCCGAAGTGGCTCCAGTGCCCCGTCCCGGCACAATAGCGGTCACCCTCCAAACCGCAACCTTCGAGTGCTGTGGCCGCCTGAACACTCTTCATCTGTGCACCACCTTCCGGAGCAAGGAATATACCTTGCACGAAGCCTGCCATTATCCGCCCTCCTTCGAGTGTTGCTCGGGTCTTTAAGAGGCATTCTCCAATATCCTGGGACAGTGCCGCCACGCAGACAATCTTGGCTCTACGAGATATCGTCGTACGGAGGACCCCATGAACGACAACACCCTCAACCCTGACGCCCCGGCGACCCTGGGAGCAACCCGGTGGTTCTACTATTCCACCGAAGCCCGTAGAGAGACTGTTTGACAATTCCTAAGCACGTGCCAACCGCCTCACCATAAGGCGACTCATCGCCACGTAGATGAAGGCTTCAGCGGTGGCGCAAAGCCTTTCGTAATCCTTGCTCATCCTTCGGTTCTGGCTCAACCATGCGA
>JBKPOM010000159.1:0-7046 GCA_046733115.1 Actinomycetota bacterium
CATTTCTGGTCGGCCAACGTCCTGATCGTCGTGATCGGTTTGCACATGGTGCGCACCTTCTTCTCCGGGGCGTACAAGGCCCCCCGGGAGATGAACTGGGTGGTGGGCGTCGCCTTGATACTGCTGGTGACGATCCTGGCGTTCACCGGGTACGCGCTGCGCTGGGACCAGGAGGGATTCTGGGCGTGGGAGGTCGGCATAAAGATAGGTTCTTATACGCCGTTTATCGGCCAATATGTGGCCACCTTCCTCCTGGGGGGGGACACGGCCGGTCCGGCCACGCTCCAAAGGATCTTCGCCATCCACGTGTGGCTCTTGCCGGCGCTCTTGGCCCCCCTCATCGGCGTTCACCTGTACCTGTTGCGCAAGCACGGGGAGTTCGGGGCCGAGTTCGAGTACTCCAAGCGCCTGTCGGAGCTGCGGGAGCGCCAGCAGATAGAGGAGTACTCGTCGTACACGGAGGGCGAGGGCTCCCTTGAGGACTATAGAGAGGAGGAGTAGAGGGTATGGAAGTAAGGCAGGGCCCGCTCCCGCCGGTACAAAAGGGAGAGGTGATAACCGAGGAGAACGTCTACGACAGATACGACGCGCCCATGGGCTTCTTCCCCGGGCAGGTCGTGGTTGACCTCACCAGTTCGGCCGTTCTCCTGACGATCGTCGTGGTGCTATCCTACCTGGTGCCCGCCCCTCTGACGGAGCCGGTGGACATCAGCACCACGAGCTACGTGCCAAGGCCCGAGTGGTTCTTCATGTTCTACGACCAGATGCTGATGTTCTTCCCCGGTTTCGCGCTCATACCCTTCGGGGGGATCGTGATACCGACCCTGTTCTTCGCCCTGCTGTTTGGGGTCCCGTGGCTGGATAAGGAGCCGGTACACAGCCCGTTGAGGCGGCCCTTCATGTCCATAGTGGCCTTCCTGATCATAGCGACGGTGGTGCTCAACATGATCCTCGCGATCCTCCGGATCGCCAACTTCCCCGGAGGGTCTCCGTGAGGACGGGGGGTAGACCGTGCCGGTAGGCAACCTCGATATTCCTGGGATCGGCCGCGAAGTCGTGATGGGCGTGATCTGGCAGTCGCACATGTACGCCGCCGCGTTCATCGCCGGGATCCTGGTGATAGCCTCCGCCAGCGAGTACATGGGGGTGCTCACCAAACAGCCCCGATACGACCGGTTCGCGAAGGGCGGGGCCACGGCCCTGGTCTTGATCTTCGCGACGGGCTCTTTCATACCTATATTCGGCATCCTGGCGCTGATAAGCCTGTTTCCGGTCTTCTGGTCGCACCTGCAGAACATCTTCTTCTGGGTACTCTTCGCGGAGGCGTGGGCTTTCGTGGGCCAGATCGTCCTCATCTACGCCTGGTACGCCACTTGGGAGAAGCTGGCCTTCCGCAAGAAGCTGCACGTGGTCCTCGGCTTCATGGCCGCGATGCTGGTGATCCTCCAGTTCACCCTGATAGACGTGGTGGCCACATACATGCTGACCCCATCGGTCGGGGCCGTGGCGACCGATGTGGCGGCGACCTACATGAACCCGACCTTCGTGCCGCTCAACATGCACCGTTTCGTCGGCAATATATCCTTCGCGGGCTTCGTGGTGGCCGGATTCGCGGGCGTGCGCTACCTCAGGAGCACGCGCGAGGAGGACAGGGAGTTCTTCGACTGGATGGGCCACTGGGCGTTGGTCTGGGGATTCGGGTTCTTGCTCCTGCAGCCGATAATAGGCTTCGGGTACATGAAGAGCATCCGGGAGCAGAACACGCCGGCCTTCGAATACATCATGCTGGGGGACAAGTCCTGGCTCTTCAATTTGCTCGCGATCGAGCTGGCGATAATGGGCGTGGCCTCCGTCGCCTACTGCCTGCACAAGCTCCGGTTCGCGGCGAAGCCCACGCCCACTTTGCGGAACATGACGATGGGCTCTTTGTGGTTTATGGGCCTGTTCAGCTTCCTGAACGTGATCCCGGCCAATATGAACCTGGTGCCCAATATCGGGTGGGTGTTCTTCGGCGGGGATGAGACGAAGATACCGCTCGGGGCCATGTACCCCTGGAAGTACGTCGGGCTCATAGGGCTGATGCTGGTGGGCGTCTTCGCGCTGGCGCTGTACCTCAAGGCCACCGCCGGAGGCTTCCATTGGGGGCGGGCCAGCCGGTGGAGCCAGTACGCGCTGATCGCCACCGCCGTGACGGTGCTCGCCACCATGGCCACGATGGGCTACGTTAGGGAGACGGCCCGCAGGGGCGCCGAACCAGGGTACCTGATCAACGGCTGCATAACGCTGGAGCAGAAAATAGTCGCCGCGGGTTGCCCCACGGCCCCCGAGAAATCTATCGAAAGGGGCACCTTCTGATGGCGGTGTGGGAGATGGTCCTGCTGTTTCCTCCCCTGGCGAGGTTCTTTATCGGGGTCCTCCTGGTCGTGGGCATCGTGTCCAGCGAGGCGCTCTTCGCCCTCTTCATATATACGAGGTACTACGGTAAGGAAGAGTGAATAGCTATCAGCGTTGGGCTGACAGCCGTCCTGGTCATACTCTTCTTCGCCGTGCTCGGCGGTGGTCTGCTCGTCGTGGCCGTATTCAGCGCCAGGACGGCACCGAGCCCGGGTTACGGCGGCGGTGGAGGCCGAGAGAGGAGCCTGTTCCCGGCGAGGGCGCTCTGTGTGGTCGGGATGAGCTTCGCCGTGGTGGGGGCGTTCTTCGTCTCCGTAGCGACCGATGTCCTGGGCCTGGTACTTGGGATGGTGGGGTACTTCCTGGGAGCGCGTAGCCTCGGGACCATGGTGATCGTGCTCTCCATCGCCACGCTCCTCATCGGGCTCTTGGTGGGTCCGGCCGCGCTACCTGGCTCCTACGACCAGCCTACACACGGGGCGGAACGGCCTTCGTCGGGGAAATGAGGTGACGCAGGAGGGCGCCACGCCCTTGGTCGGTTTCTCGGCTTCGGGGGTAACGAGCAGCAGAGGTCCAGGCGGCTGACGGGAGGAGAAGTAATGCCTATCGCCGATACGCGGGAGTTGCTCCTGCACGAGGTGCGCGAGCTCTACGATGCCGAGCACCGCTTTCTTGAGGGTCAGGTGCAGATGGTTCACAGGGCCACGGACTCCGAGCTCCAGAGGTCCATCGAGGACCACATCTACCAGACCCGGCGGCACATCCAAAACCTGGGGCAGTTCTTCGGGGAACTCGGCCAGGAACCCCGGCGAGAGACGAACGAGGCGGCAAGAGGGCTGGTGAGCGAAGCCCGGCAGGGCCTCGAAGAGGCAAGGAGCGACGCTCTACGCGATTGCGTGATCAACGCCGCTGTCATCAAGGTCGAGCACCTGGAGATGGGGAGCTACCGGGGCCTGATCACCAGGGCGCGGCTGATGATGGGGCGATCCGTAGCCGTCGATGACCTGCTCCAGACGAATCTCCGGCAAGAGGAAGAGACCGCTCGCACGGCCGAGCAAAGCGCCGCGGAACTGCTCCTGAAAGCCATGCGGGCGGAGCAGCCCGAACCCGAAGGGTTGATAGACAAGGTAAAGAGGCGTTTCTCTAATCCTCTTTAACCGTGAGCGTGCCCTTCATTCCCTCCTCTTCGTGGTGTCCCACCGGGCAGAAGATCTCGTAGGTACCCGGTCCGAGATGCACCTTGAACTCTGGGGCGCTCTCGCCGGGAGGCAGGTCTTCGGTCCTCACCGATCCCTCCCCGTAATCGAGCTTCGCGCCGCCCGTGCTCCTGATCTCGAAGGCGTGCGCGACGTCGTCGCTGACGTTCTTGACCCGAAAGGCGTAGGTTCCGGGCCGGTCCAGGGTGATCTCGCTTGGCTCCAGCCTGCGTGCGCCGGCCAAGTGCACCTCGATGGTGTCCAGGGGTTTGCGATACCCCACTTCGGTGTAGCCGCCACAGCCGGCACCGATCAGGGAAGCCAGCAGCATACAACTCAAGAGGACGACGAGCCTGGCCTTCACAAACTCACCTCCTACACCCGACAACAGGGCTGACGGCTGATTGCTGACTGCTGAAAGCTAAACCCCCAGGTCCACGTACTTTTCTTCGTGCAAGGTCGGGTCCGTGTCCCCAAGCTGGGCTACGAAGCCCTCGGCGTTGGGCAGGACACCGAAGTTGACTTTTCCTTCTCTGGTCTCGCCGGGCTGGAGAAGGCCTAACTCGTTGAACAGTATGTTGTACTTGGGCAGCACGAAGGAGGAGTTGCGATCCGCCTCGGGCAGGTACTCGGTCCCCGCCGCGTCGTAGAGGACGATCGTCTCGTCGGTAAGCGTGACGGGCCGATCGGAGACGTTCTTGACGGTGAAATCCAGACGCACGAAGCTGTCGCGTATGGTCTCTGGAGGGAAAGTGTACTTGCTCACCTCGTCCTTCGGATAGGCGTCAATGACGGTCCAGGACAAGCCCCCGGCTCTCACGGTCTCCCCGACGGCGGTCGCTTGCTCGGCTCGCGGGTTGTGGGTCTCTGCTGGGGCCTCTTGCTCCGCGGAGACGCTGGCTCGCTCGGAGGCTTTCGGGCCAAAGAATCCGAAGGTCGCGAGCATCCCGAGCACTATGGCAGCGAACAGCCCGATGAGTCCCAACACGCCGGCGGCATTTCTCAGCACGGCCTTTCCTGCCTCTCCTTGGGGCCGGTGAAGGCTACTATGGGCGCTCCCGGATGCGTCTCTCCGAACGAGATGCTCCCTTGCTCCTGCTTTTCGGGTGGCGGCGGCTGGTAATCGCCCTTGCCGACCACGGCGAGCACGAAGGTGGCCACTATGAGCAGCATGCCGATCAGGATCAGGTACGCCATACGCTCCCGCATGTCGCCCTCCTTGTTGCAGACGTCAGCGGTAGTCATTCTACTAGATCGAACCGATCCCCCGATGGCTCGGGTGGTCCGGTAATATAAGGAAGGGTCGCGTAAAAGAAAGCCGGTCGGCTGCGGGTCCCCGAAAGATGGCTGGGGTCTCGCCCGGCTCGGAAAGGAGTGGGCGAAGTGAGCGGCAACACGTTCTTGCTGATGGTCATTTTGATAATGATTCTGCTCTTCTGCCTAATCTCCCTCGCTCCCCTCATCTTCTTCTAGGTCCCGCAGCCGAAGCACGATCTATCGGGGTCTGCGCTTTCGCGCGATCCTCTGGTGCGGGTTGGGCTCCCTGCAGGACGCTTACCGAACCTTTACAAGCTCTTTACCGAAACTGGAGACAGCCGTAATAGCATGGAGTGAGGATGAGGCAAGCCAAAACAAAGTTAGAGTAATCGAGGTTTAGCGCGGCCGAGGTCGTGGCCCTGGCGGATCAGCTCGGGGTGGATTTTGTCGTGGCAGGCGAACCCCGCCCGGTGAGGCGGACCGAAAAGGAGGATCGAGACTTGAGCAACACGGACGGGGAGAGATCGCGGTGAGCGTGTCAATCGGACACAAGAGGTGGGCCATCGCCGAGGGTTACATCCCAGGCTGGTCCAACGGCCCGGAGCCGCAGTTCACAAGCCACGAGACCGCGTGCTTGCTAAACACCTCCGATGAGGAGGCCAACGTCGAGATCACCGTCTACTTCGAGGACAGGGAGCCTGCGGGGCCTTACAGGATGACGGTGCCGGCCAGGCGTACCCTGCACGTGCGCTTCAACGAGCTCGACGATCCCGAGCCGGTCCCCACGGACACGGACTACGCGAGCGTGATCGAGTCGGACGTGCCCATCGTCGTGCAGCACACCCGCCTCGACTCGCGCCAGGCCGAAAACGCGCTTCTGAGCACGATCGCGTACGCGAGCTACGCGAGCAATGAGTAAGGAGGACGCCCCCCTTTCGAGTAGGCGAATCCGTACGGGCGTACAGCTTCGGAGGGGTACACGACGAAAGGAGACCTCGCTAATGGCCAAGAACACATCGCGGTTCATCTTGGAGCGGTTGCACGATTGGGGGGTGCGCAAGATCTTCGCCTACCCCGGCGACGGCATCAACAGCTTCCTCGGCGCCTTCAACGAGATCCAGGGCACCGAGCACGAGATCGAGTTCCTGCAGACCCGGCACGAGGAGATAGCGGCCTTCGCGGCGAGCGCGCACGCGAAGTTCACCGGCGAGGTGGGGGTGTGCATGGCCACCTCGGGCGGCGGCGCCAACCATCTCATAAACGGCCTCTACGACGCGAAGCTCGACCACCAGCCGGTCGTGGCGATCGTCGGCCAGCAGAAGCGGATGTCTTTGGGCGGCCACTTCCAGCAGGAGCTCGACACCCAGGTCCTCTATAAGGACGTGGCGAGCGAGTTCGTCCAAACCTGTATGGCCCCGGCGCAGGCGGCGCACCTGGTAGACCAGGCCGTCCGCACGGCAATAACGAGGCGTACGGTGTGCGCGATCATCGTGCCCGACGACGTGGGCGAGGCCGAGCATCAGGACCCCCCGCGCATGCACGGCGTGACCTACTCCGGCGGAGGGATCACGATGCCGCGGATCATCCCGAGGGACGAGGACGTGCGCCGCGCCGCCGAGGTCCTAAACGAAGGACAGAAGGTCGCGATGCTCATAGGCCAGGGGGCGAAGAACGCCGTCGATGAGGTCAAGGAGGTCGCCGACCTCCTGGGGTGCGGCGTGGCCAAGGCCCTCAACGGCCGGGCGGTGCTCTCCGACGAGCTGCCCTACGTCACCGGGGCCATAGGGCTTCTGGGTTCCCAGCCGACCGACGACATGATCGAGAACTGCGACACGCTCCTCATGGTTGGTTCGAGCTTCCCGTACTCGGAGTGGCTGCCGCAGCCGGGGCAGGCCAGGGGCGTGCAGATAGACATAAACGGCACCCTGATTGGCCTCCGCTACCCGATGGAGGTAAACCTCGTAGGCGACGCCAAGGAGACGCTGCAGGCGCTCATCCCGCATCTTAAGCGCAAGGAAGACCGCTCCTGGCGCGAAGAGATCGAGCAGAACGTCGCGCAATGGTGGGAGATCGTCGAGGGCCGGGCGATGGAGAGCGCCGACCCCATGAACCCGCAGAGGGTCTTCCACGAGCTCAGCAAGAGGTTGCCCGACGGCTGCATCCTCACCGCGGACTCGGGCTCGGGCACGAACTGGTGGG
>JBKPOM010000160.1:0-4470 GCA_046733115.1 Actinomycetota bacterium
TACAGCGTTATGCAGTGATATTGGACCTCGGGCTGATCGCCTGCCTTGTGTGCCGTCTTGCCGGGTATTGCGGTACCCTTCTCGTCCTTATTGAGCGTAGGTGCAGCAGAGGTGGCCCAACTGCACTGACTACCGCTATAGGAGAAGGTAGACCAGCTGCTGAAGAAGGTAGACGCCAAAGACCAGCAGAACCAGTAGACGAACCGAGACTCTTCTCCGGCGTACCCGCGGCCGTGAGATCCTGGAGGACTAGCGTGAGCTCAGCCACCTTTGTCATCCGGTGCGCATACGTTCTGTCCGTCCACCCAAGCCCCTACGATGACCCCGCTCCCCGAGCCGAAGACGAGTGCTGAGGGGAGGTTTTCGGCTTCTGTGTCTGCAAGCACGGGGTGTGAGAGGTTTATCTCGATCAGGTCGGCGGGGTCGCCTGGTTTCGGACCCGTGTTGCCCCAGCCAGCCCGCAGCAGATACGGCGTGGAGGAGGTCTCGCTTTCGGCGAGGAGCACGTTCCTGCGTCCAGAGAGCCTGCGGGCGTTAGTTTCGATCTCCCGCAGCTCCTCGAAGGGGTCTATGCGGACATGCGAGTCGGAGCCGACGGAGAGCGGGATGCCTCGATCCAGGATCTCCGCGGCCGGCAAGAACCCATCGCCGAGGTTCCCCTCCGTGGTGGGGCACGCGCACACAGAAGCGCCGCACTCCGAAAGCAAGTCCAGCTCCCGCGCGTCGGCGTGTGTGGCGTGGACTATCGTGGTGTTTGCTCCGAGGAAACCGGTATGCGCGAGCAGTTCGACGGGCCGCACGCCGTGCTCGGACAGGCACTCTTCGATCTCACGCCTCTGCTCGTCGGCGTGGACGTGTAAAGGAAGATCATACCGGTAAGCGTACTCCGCGAGCTCCTGCAGCCACGCTCGCCCAACGGCCCTGACGCTGTGGGCCGCGACGCCGACCTCGACCAGCGGTCGTCCCTCCGCCCACTCCCTGAGATCATCGATCCGACGTAGAAACGATGGCACAGATGTGTCACGGAAGCGCGGGAGGCCACCCCGCGCGTAGGCGACGGGTAGCAACAGCAGCCGAATGCCGGTCCCTTCGGCTGCCAGGGCCACGGCTTTGGCTAGGGCGTTGGGATCCTCGTAGGAGGTTCCGTCAGGACGATGGTGTACGTAGTGGAACTCGGTGACGCTCGTGAACCCGGCGGAGAGCATCTCCTCGTAGCAGCGACGGGTGGCTTCGCGTACGGAGTCGGGACTCAGCCCTTCGGCAAGGACGTACATCCGCTCGCGCCAGGTCCAGAAATCATCGTGGGGGCGTGAAGGTTCGATCCGCTCGACCACGCCCCGCAACCCCCGCTGGAAAGCGTGGCTATGATCGTTGGCGAAGCCGGGAGCGAGCGCCCGTCCCGGTAGACGTTCGCCCTCCGTGGCGGGTCCTACCTCCAAGATCCGCCCGTCTTCGATCGTCACACCGATGCCACCCCACGCGCCGTAGGCGTCGAGGACAAGATCCGGGATCAGGGTGCGCTTCAAGACGCACGGCGCGAAGCCGCGCGAACCGGCGGTAAACCGCTACCGCACCCACCTGAAACCTGAAGCCTGAAGCCTGAAGCCTTACCCATCCACCATCGGCATCTGGATCCCCAACCGCCCGGCCGCCCTCCTCGCCGCCTCGTAGCCCGCATCGGCGTGGCGAACGACGCCTATGCCGGGATCGTTGAAGAGCAGGCGCTCGAGACGCGCCGCGCCGTCCTCCGTGCCGTCGGCGAGGACCTGGGCGCCGGCGTGGATGGAGCGCCCGATCCCAACCCCTCCGCCGTGATGTACGGCGACCCAGCTCGCCCCTCCGGCGACGTTCAGCATGGCGTTCAGGATCGGCCAATCCGCGATGGCGTCGGAGCCGTCCTTCATCGCCTCGGTCTCGCGGTAAGGCGACGCGACGCTGCCCGTATCAAGGTGGTCCCGCCCGATGACGATGGGGGCAGATATGGTCCCGTCTGTGACGAGTTCATTGAAGCGGAGGCCTGCCCTGTGCCGTTCGCCGGCCCCGAGCCAGCAGATGCGCGCGGGGAGACCTTGGAACTGGACCTTCTCCCTTGCTTCGGAGATCCAACGCCCCAGACGCTCGTCATGGGGGAACAGATCGAGGATTGCATCGTCGGTCGCCGCTATGTCCGACTCCTCACCCGAGAGCGCGGCCCACCGGAAGGGCCCTTTGCCCTCGCAGAAGAGCGGCCTGATGTAAGCCGGGACGAAACCCGGATAGCCATATGCGCCCACGAATCCGCCGAGCTTGGCCTCCCCGCGCAACGAATTGCCGTAATCGAAGACCTCGGCGCCACGCTCCTTGAAACCGACCATCGCGGCGCAGTGGCGGGCCATCGAAGCGCGGGCTTCCGCGATGTAGCGTTCCGGGTCGGCCTCGCGCATCTCGGCGGCCGCGTCGAGGTCGTAGCCCGCGGGGACGTAGCCCACGAGCGGGTCGTGGGCCGAGGTCTGATCCGTAACAGCGTCGGGGACGTAGCCACGCTCCAGCAGCGCCGGAAAGATCTCCGCCGCGTTGCCGAGGATGCCTATGGAGAGAGGCTCTCCCGCCTGCTTCGCCTCTTCCGCGCGTTCGACGGCCGCGTCGAGGTCGTCGATGCGTTCGTTAAGGTAACGGTGGGCGATACGGCGTTCGATCCTGTCGGAGTCGACGTCGACGCAGAGTGCGACGCCCTCGTTCATGGTGATGGCGAGTGGTTGGGCGCCGCCCATGCCGCCGAGGCCGGCGGTGAGGCAGACGCGGCCGCGCAGGGTTCCGCCGAAGCGTTGTTCTGCTACGGCGGCGAACGTCTCGTAGGTGCCCTGGAGGATGCCCTGGGTGCCGATGTAGATCCAGGACCCGGCGGTCATCTGGCCGTACATCGTGAGCCCGGTCCGCTCGAGCTCCCTGAACGTCTTCCAATCGGCCCACTCGGGAACCAACAGTGAGTTGGCGATCAGGACGCGGGGGGCCCAGGGATGCGTCTTGAAAACGGCGACCGGCTTGCCCGACTGCACGAGCAGGGTCTCGTCGTCGCCAAGGCCTTGCAACGTACTCACGATGGCCCAGAAGCTCTCCCAGTTGCGGGCTGCTTTCCCCGTCCCGCCGTAGACGACGAGGTCTTCGGGGCGTTCGGCCACCTCGGGGTCGAGGTTGTTCATCAGCATGCGCAGGGCCGCCTCCTGGTGCCAGCCCTTGCACGAGAGATCCCGCCCCCGAGGCGCCCTGATGGTGGGAGCTTCTCTGGTGTCGGTCATGGGATCTCCTTCCATTAAATCCGGATTCAGTCTGGCACCGGGCCTTCCAAAAGTCCAGCATGGGGGGAGTAGTATGGTAGAAGACGGAGGACCCCTTGACACTCTCCCACCCGACAACAGGAACCGTAACGCTCACGGGCAACGACCTCTCCATCGAGGAGGTTGTCCAGGTCGCCCGCCGCGGCGCCCGCGTCGAGATCTCCCGCGAGGCGCTCGACCGCGTAAGGCGCGCGCGGGACGTGGTGGACAGGGTCCTGGAGCGTGGTGACCTCGTCTACGGCATGAACACGGGCGTGGGCTCGCTCTCCCGCTACCGCATCCCTTTCGAGAACCTGGAGCAGTTCTCCGTGCGCCTGGTCACCCGCCACACCACGCACCAGGGTGCGGAACTGGACACCAGCGTCGTGCGGGCGATGATGGCCACGAGGGCGAACGGCATGGCCAAGGGCGGCGTGGGGGTGAGGGCCGAGCTCATACAGGCCTTCCTCGGCGCTTTGAACTCGGGGGTCCATCCCATAGTTCGCACCGGAGGTTCCGTGGGGCAGGCCGACCTTGCCGAGATGGCGGAGATCGGGCAGGTCCTGATCGGCCGCGGAGAGGCCGACTACGAAGGCCGCAGGCTGCCCGGCGCCGAAGCCTTGAGGGCAGCAGGACTTCAGCCCGTGCGTCTGAAAGCCAAAGAAGGACTGGCCCTCATAAGCGCCAACGGGGTCACGATGGGCCACGGCTCGCTGGTCCTCGCCGACGTCGCCGACCTTCTCGACGCCTTCGACGTGACGGCGGCGCTCTCTCTGGAAGCCTACGGGGCGAACCTGTCGACCATCCACCCTGAGGCGACCAGGATGCGGCCCCACCCGGGGCAGTCGAGGGCGGCGGACAGGCTGCGGGAGCTGCTCGAGGGGAGCTACCTGTGGCGGCCCGGCGCGGCGCGCAACCTACAGGATCCGCTCTCCTTCCGGTGCGTACCCCAGACCCACGGCGCCTGCTACGACGCCCACGCCTACTCCCGCGGCACCATGGAGGTCGAGCTCAACTCGGCGAGCGACAACCCGCTCGTCTTGCTCGACGATCAGTCCATAATCTCCGTCGGCAACTTCGACGTCGTCGCCCTCGCCGTGGCCTTCGACCTCCTGCGCGTCGCCGTCGCCCAGGTCGTCCACCTCGCCAACGAGCGCATCCAGAAACACCTCTGGTC
>JBKPOM010000161.1:0-5732 GCA_046733115.1 Actinomycetota bacterium
TAGCGGTAGTCAGTGCAGTTGGGCCACCTCTGCTGCACCTACGCTCAATAAGGACGAGAAGGGTACCGCAATACCCGGCAAGACGGCACACAAGGCAGGCGATCAGCCCGAGGTCCAATATCACTGCATAACGCTGTAGAGGTCGTTTACATCTTTGTGCACGTCGTCCACCTTCTGCTTCAGGTCGTCCTGGCCGATCTCCACCTTCTTCTTCAGATCGTCTACCTTCTTCTCCAGATCCTCTTGTCCGGTCTCGACCTTCTTCACCTTTTGCTCGACCTGCTGCCCTTTGGCTTCGACTTTCTTCTTCGCTTCTTGCTTGGCCTGCTTGACTTTGGACTCAACCTTCTTTTCGCATCCTGCTTGGTCTGGTCGGAAACGATTCCGCATCCCGCTGGGGACACCACGAGCACCATCACGGCCAGCACCCCTAGCAACGCCCGAACCTTCGTCGTTTTTCGCATCGTCCTCTCCCTCGTTTATCGGTTGTTGTGTATTTTCTTGTTGTAGGACCTTTCGACCTTCATGTCTCCTGTGTGCCTGTAGACCCCATCGCCGTGTATCCTCGATGACTAATCGTCCTTTACTCACATGCTGGTAGACATAGACAAACCGGCAATCTCCCCCGCTCCGCCGGCCTAACGGGCGGCCACCGTCCGGGGTATGGCCCGGTGCGTTGGAATGGTGGTCGACTACGCGAAAACCACTACGCGGAGTATTCGGGATGGAAAAGCGATCCTGTTGGTCGAAGACGACGCCCGGTTCAGGGAGGCCTTCACGCGCGCTGAGGCTGGCGTTGGCCCCCGAGCAGCTTGACGTTACGTTCGGGGAGTCGGGCTCTCTGGCCGAGGCACGCGCGCGGCTGCGGCAGGGTGGGCTGGACGCCGCGCTGATCGACGTGACGCTGCCCGACGGGAATGGACTGGACCTCGTGTGAGCGATCAACGACGGTGCAACCGTCCGCATCCCGACGCGAGTGTTGACGGCGGGACTGGACCACTCCGTTGTCGCCCGTGCGTTAGAAGCGGGCGCGCAGGGTGCGCAATCCAAGACGGTTTCCATGCCTGAGACCGCGGAGGCGATCAAGAGGCTGACCGGCGCCGGGCAACCGGAGGGATAAGAGCATTCAGCCAGGCGTCTCGCGCTGCGTGCCCGAACTATCGACTTCTGTGGGAGGTCGCCCACCGGTAGGCGAAGTAGACACCTGGCGCCACCAGGAGTAGAAGGAGCAGCAGCAAAGGAGAGCGTTCCGACCAGTGCTGCGTCGCGCCCCAGCTTTGACCGAAGAAATATCCCAAAAGGACGACCGCCGTGGCCCACACCGCCCCACCAAGGACGCTGTAGAAAACGAACGTGCCCCAGTTCATACGGCTCGTGCCCGCCACCAGCGCTTCGAGCACGCGCGAGACCGAGAAGAAGCGGCCAGCGAAGACGGCCTTGCCACCGTGTCGTGCGAAGAGCCGTTCCACCCACTCCAGGCGCTCTGGCGTGAGCTTCACGTGGCGCCCCCACTTCAAGACGAACGGTCGTCCCGCCTGGTAGCCCACCCAGTAGCCGATCTGGTTGCCGACGATGGCACCGAGGATGCCGAACACTATGGCGCCCTTGAGGTCCAGGTGGCCCTGCTGACCCAGGACGCCGGCGGTTAGCAGTATGGCCGCGCTCGGGAAAGGGATGCCTGCGGTCCCGAGCAGCACGCCGAAGAAGACGATTAGGTACCCGTAGCTCTCGATCAAAGGGTAGAACTCTTCCATGTAGACGAAGTATAGAATTTACAGCAGCCTTAGGGAGGCTCTCGAAACCGACGTATGGGCACAACGCCGAGATCTTCCTACAGCGCTTTCCGGCTCGATAGAACCAACAAAGTCCTGATGGCTTAAGCGGCATCGTGCGGAAAGCCGATCCTTCCGTACATCGTTTTGAAGGCAACTTCTACAGAATAGCTCTTCGCTGCAACCCGGTGATCGGTGCTACGGTTGCCGACCTCTACCAGGTCGTGGTAGCGAGATAGGAAGGACTTCCGAACCGCAGGCCGGGCATCGGTACACCCCGTCGGGGAGGCGTTGCATCTCCGGGTGTCCGCACTCGCGGGTGTGCGTACCAACCGAGTCCGTCAGGGCGCGTATCTCGAGGAGGCCTTCAGGAAAACTCCACCAAAGCGGCCACAGCAGGTGGAGTCGCGGCCGAAGGGCTGCAGTTCGTACCTTCCACATTGCGGGCAGATTAGACGGCGAGTATCTTCCATACTGTCTCCCTCGGTCTTCATTGCACCCCTGAGGATACGTACGCGGGTGTACCCAGACATCGCCCGGAAGGCAATATTCCCTAGAAGGGGATCTCGCGCAGGGAGGGGGTGGCTACCACGCGCTATACCCTCATACGCTCCAGATCGGCTGCAGCGTTCTCGAATCCCACAACGATCAAGTACGTGGCCGTTGCCGCGAACGCTCCTACCGGCCAACCCAAGGCGTCCGGCGCGTGGGCGCCTACCAGGTAAGCCATCCCCACGGCCAGTCCCACAGAGAGGAAGTGAAAACTGCCCCACAGCTGGTTCCTTTTGGGAGGATCCCCAAAATGCCCCCTCACGCCCCCGAAGGCCAGTGCTCCGATAAACGCAAAGGCCAGTATCGCCCCGCAGCAGAAAAGAAGTACCTCGAATGGCTCCGGTGGCCCGTAGGCGTGGGTCAGCAGCATGCTTGTCGGGCCAACGGTGAGCGTATAACTGTAGGCGGTCGCGCTCGCCCCCACCACGCCCCGCAGTCCCGAGCGGTAGCCCTCCAGAATCGAAGGTCGCGGTGGTTCCATGTTCGTCCCTCCTCGGTTCGTTCGCGAGCACGCAAAAGCGGCCCGACCTTCAGTGTTCTCGTACTGCGATGCTTAGCGGACCTCGCCTGAGAAGTGGTCCATCCTCTCAAGCGTCTGCATCGGCTGCGATCCTACCGGACTTCACGGCGGCGCAGAGGGCGGCGTGGTCCCTTTCCGTCTGGTCGGCGTAGGATTCGGCGAAGTCGGCGATCGCCCCATCGAAGCGTTCGCTCTTGCCGAGGTAGGCTGCGATCTGAACGCGGTCGCCGGAGCGGGCGTGCGCCCGGGCCAGCGCCCAGCCGCAGAGGCCCGCATAGATGACCAGTTCATCTGGCGACATGGTCTCGACCACCGCCGAGCCTTTCATGTCCTTCAACTGCCGCCAGTAGAAGTCGCGCCCGCTCGTGCCGCGAAACCAGCCGAGGAAGATGTCGCTCGCGGCCTGCATCAGCCGCTGCCCAGCCACGACGCGGTGCCCCTGGTGCTCGTAGGTGTTTGACTTGACGTAGCCCTCCAGTACCGAGGCTCCCGCCTCCTTGACCTGCAGGAACAGGGGGTCGTTTTCGTCGCGGCCTTCGAGCAATACGACGTAGGCCCGCGTGCCCACGCTGCCGACACCCACTACCTTCCTCGCCGCGTCCACAAAGCGGTAACGGTCGAGCAGATGGCGCCGATCGTCTTGCAGGGTGCGCTTGTAGCTCTCCAGAATCGCGTAGACCTGGACCCTGACCTCCTCACCTTCCGGGATGCGGACCAGGAGCGGCGGGTCGTCGATTATCGTCCGGCGCCCGTCGACTACGGTGGTCAGCTTGGAGAGGGCCTGCAGGCTGTCGCGGCCGCGCGCTTTTCGCACGTTCTTGCTCAGTTTCTTTTCGGTCTTCTTGCCGGTCCTGGCATCTGTGAGCAGACCGCGCACCTCCTCCTCGCTTACCCGCGAGTACCAGACCTCGAGCTCTCCCATCTCGGAGAACTCGGCCATCCTCTGGCGGTAGGAGGCCACGGACGCCTGGGCGGCCTCGCGGCAATCGGCCGCGTCGAAGCCGTTGTCGCGGCCGGCCACCGCGAAGCTCGCGGCGAGGCGTTTTAGGTCCCACTCCCACGGCCCGGGTAGGGTCTCGTCGAAGTCGTTGAGGTCGAAGAGCAGGGCGCGCTCCGGGGAGGCGTACGCCCCGAAGTTCGAGAGGTGGGCGTCGCCGCAAAGCTGTGCGTGGATGCCGCTCTTCGGGGTGCCGGCGAGGTCTTGGGCCATGACGATGGCCGACCCCCGCATGAAGGCGAAGGGCGAAGCCATCATGCGGGCGTAGCGGATGGGGACGAGCTCCGGAATCCGGTCTTTGGCCTGCGCCTCGAGGAGGTCGACCGGGTCCGGCCGATCTGGCGTCGGCGCCCACTCCGCGTAGCCACCCCTGGGGACCACCCGACGCAAGGCTCGCCCGCGCTCGTGACGTTGCTGGTAGCTCGCGGCCGCCTGCGCCGCCGCAGGCGAGAGGTTCGGGCCTTGCTCGACTTTCATGGATTCCTCCTTCACAGCTCTGAAGTCTTACGCGCTACGGGCATGAGTTCCTCGTCCGACCGGAGAGTGGCGTGCGGTACGGTGACCGCCTCGTTAGCGATGCTCGGGCGGGTAGAAGTAGCTCCCGTACGTTTCCAGCTCCGCTTCGATCCGTTGCAGGACATCGCTCTGCTCTCGGGTTGACCGGTCCACCCTTGCGTCGCGCGGTCCACCCAGGAGCAGGTCGGTTACCTGCAACCGCAACGACGCTTCGGTTGGAGGGGCCACCATCCCTTTCTCGGTCGCCGGGCTTCGTTCTTCGTCTTCTTCCATGTGTCCATCCTTCGCCACGTGGTGCCCTACTCTGTCCGGTCCGGCTCGCGGTCGGAGAGCGTAGATTGGACAGCGCGCAGGACGCCAAGGCCCCCGAGAAATGTGCCCACCGCCGTCAACGGCCAGGCGACCAGGCGCGGAAAGCGAGCCCCTAGCAACGACGCCCCGAGCAGGGCGCCGCTCGCAGCTGCGGCGATGGCGTGCTCGTGGGTCTGGATGGGAGCGGTACCCTTCTGGAAGACGGTGGTGCCAACCCTCGATAGGGTCGCGCCCGACCCCGTGCCGCTGCCCACGACGCCCGCGCGCGCACCGCTGTCTGTGGTGTCCACCCGGCCTTGGGGTCTCACCCTCGGGCGTCGCCCCGACCCTTCCAGGCGGACCTCCCGGCTGTTGGAGATGTCGTCCTCGAAGAGCTCTTCCATCTGCCGGGCGAAGTCCGTGTCTTCGGCGACCAGGTCTATCTCCCAGTTGGCCATCAGGCTGCTGAAGTTCAGGTTCGTCGAGCCCACCTTCGACAACCAGCCGTCGGCCACCAGGGTCTTGGCGTGGATCATGGGTCCGCCGTACTCGAAAATCCTGACCCCCGCCTCCAGGAACTGCCGGTAGCCAGCGCGCGAGGCCCTTCCGATCCAGGCTATGTCGACGGTGGCAGGATTTAGGACCCTCACGTCCACGCCGTCGCGCGCCGTGGCCATCAGCGACTGGGTGAGTATCGGCAGGGAGAGGAAGTACGGGTCGGTCACCCAGAGGCGTTCTTGCACTCCGGCCGTGAGCAGCTCCAGCATCCTGAGCGTGCGCATCCTGCGCGGTTCCTGAACGACCAGACGTGCGGTAGTCCCTCCCGACGCCTCGATCTCCTCCGGATCCGGGCGCTCGCTCTCGGGCAACTCCTCCACCAGCTCGCCCCACAGGCCGGTGAAGGCGCGGTTGATGTCGGCCACCACAGGTCCCCTCACGCCGACGGCGGTGTCGCGGTAGGGCAGCCCCGTCTCCTTGGAGCGGACCATCCAGCCGTCGGCGATGCACACACCGCCCGTCGAGGCGTATTCTCCGTCCACCGCAAGCAGCTTGCGGTGGTCGCGCCGAATAGCTCCGAGCGGCG
>JBKPOM010000162.1:0-27112 GCA_046733115.1 Actinomycetota bacterium
ATAGCGCCCGCGCTCGGCGAGGCAGCGGGCAAGATCCATCATCGAATCCCGCAGCACGTTTTCCTTTCTCCCATCCGGACTCTGACCGTCGGCGCCGGACTACGGCTCGAAAGCGAACCTTCACCGGCTCAACCCCAAAAAGGGCTCGCGGGCTCCCTGGGTGTAGGGGCGGTTCGCGAACCGCCCCTACACCCAGGCTCACCGCCGGTGCGGGAATTCCACCCGCCCCCGAAAGTTAGCAATGAGACGCTATCACACCGGCTCGATTTCAACAAGGAAACGCTTCGCGTTTCAGCTAGTCAGGACTTCAGCCGGTCCGCAAGAATGTCCGTAGCGCCCCCGCCGACAACCACGCGCCTGCCTTGCAAGACGCCACACCGAGATAGTTACCCGGTTAACTATCGAGAACGAGAATGCTGAAATGCTGACCGGTTGACTAGCTGAAACGCTGACTGGCCGCCTCGCCAGCCTCTATAATTCGCCGCATCTCGGTTGCGGGGTCGCCTTTGAAGACGGCGGAGCCGGCGATTAGGACTTGGGCGCCTGCTTCGACCATGAGGGGTGCTGTGTCGACGGTGATGCCCCCGTCGACTTCGATTGGGACGTCGGTCATGTCTTTGAGCCGTCTGACCTTCTCGACCATCTCGGGGATGAAGTTTTGGCCTCCGAAGCCGGGGTTGACGCTCATCACGTTTATGTAGTCGACGAAGGGCAGTGCCCATTGGATGAGTTCTGGCGGGCTCGTCGGGTTCAGGGCGACGCCCGCCTCGCAGCCCCCTGTCCGGATAATTTCGAGGGTGCGGTGAAGGTGCGTGACGACCTCAGGTTGGACGGAGATGCTTGCGACGCCGGCCTCGACGAAGGATGGGATCAGGTTGTCAGGGTTGGTCATCTGCAGGTGGGCGTCGATGGGGAGATCTATGGCCGCGGCGAGCGAAGCCGCGACCGCGGGGCCGACGGTCAGGTTGGGGACGAAGTGGTTGTCCATCACGTCGAAGTGGACGAGGTCGGCACCGCCCCTCTCGGCCCGCCGCACCTCCTCCGCGAGGTTCGCGAAATCGGCCGCGAGTATGGAAGGCGCACCGACCACCCGCCCACCCAACTCTCCGAAGTACGTCACGAGCGTTCCCTCCTAAAGCACAAGTCTAGAAAAGAGCATTGTACAAAAAGGGCCGGCTGAATGGCCCTGGCTTCGTGCCGGCGAGGCGCGACTATCCGGGCAGCTTCTCGCGGTCCACCGCCAACAGGACGTACCTCTCGCCGGGCGTGTCGACCGTGGTGAAACCTGGCAGCCGCTTCAGCGAGTCGACCAGCGGTGAGTTCTCGGGGAACATTACGTAGTCCACCTTGTTGCGGCGCAGGATCTCCATCCGTTTCTGCAGCGTGGAGTCGTAGAAGAAGTTCCTGACGTCGAGCGAACCCTGGGGTATCTCGATCCGGCCCTGAATCCGCTTTTCCAACTCGGGGAGAACCCGCAACACCAGGCTGCCCCTGCGGCTGACGACGTTCGCCTCGGCTGAGTACGCGGGGATGCGGGCGCTCTGGAGGTCGGGCGCCAGCACCACCACGGGCGAGCGGATCTCGTCGCGGAACCAGGGAAAAATGGGGTCCGAAGGATAGTACCCGGCCTCCCGGCTCGCCTCCTTGTGCTTCTGTATCGACTCCATGCCCGGACGCGCCTGCGGCACGGCGGCGACCGTCAACGCGACCACCAGCAGAACCGGCAACGCACCGGCGGTTAGGCGTGCCGGGAGGAAACGCTGCAAACACCCTGACGCGTACTCTGTCGCCGTCCAGAGGAGCCAGCCCAGTGTCAGCACCGCGGCGAGCTGAATCGGCCACGCGAGGCGCCAGATCTGGCCCGGGAGGACGACGTTGTCGCCGAGGAACGTCGTGATCAGGGGCACGTAGACCACCACCATCGTGACGTAGAGCATGCCTAGTAGCAATCGTGCCGCGAGGCTACTGCTCAGGCGCCAGAGCAAGAAAGGAACCCCGATCAGGAACGCGGTGGCGATCACGGGGTCGAGCAGGAGCGAGGGATGCATGATGTACGAGCCGTCCGCCAGCTCGTGGATACGATTCCTCTCGGGGCTCACGAAGATCATGTTCCTGAGCACGTCGGGGTCGCCGGAGTTGATGTCAGAGTCGGCCAGCACGTTGGAGAGCGGTTCGTCCGTGAAGAGCGAGACGATGGCCGCGGGAACGGCGATGATCGTGACGCCGGCAAGGCCCATGGCGGAGATCCTGGTCCACGCGGGGCGGCTGCGCGGGTCGGCCGCAAGGTGCAAGACGGCGAAACCAGCCATGGAAACCCCGATGATCGCGAGCCCTATCGGGTGTACGGCCATGACGGCGGAGCACAGGAACGCGAAGCCGAAGAAGTACCTCTTCCTTCCGCTTTCGAGGAAGGCGCAGGCGCAGGCGAGGGTGAGAGGGAAGAACAGGAACTTGGCGACCAGCTTGTCCTCGGGCAAACGCTGGACGAACTCTCCCCCCCACGTTACGCGTGACTGGCTCAGGTGAACGAGGAAGAACAGCGCGTAGAGACAGCCCGAAAACAGCGCCGCCTTCTCGCTCCCGAACAGGATGCGCGCGAGAGCGAAGAAGACCAGGAAGGCCACGACTACGAGCGCGGGGTTCAGGTAGGAGAAGACCAGATGGATGGGGTCGATCCCGGAGACCCTCGAGACTGCGGCCTGCTCCAGCAGCCAGCCGTTGATCTTGGCGCGCGAGAGGCCGACGTCGCTGCTGAAGAATGGCTCCACGGAGGCGAGCTTGTCCCCGCCGAGGTATTCCCTGACCCAGGAGAGGTAGATCCAGATGTCGCCGAAGACGCTCGGCGCCGTCGTCCTCGCGATGTACGCCATCGCCGCGACGAGCGGAGCGAACGGCGCCCACATGATCCCCCCGCGATCCGAGATCGCAAACCCCGTCTCCTCGTCAACCTCACGCTCGCGACGGAAGGTCATAACCACCGCAGCCAGCAAGAACCCCACGACGATAGTGCCGCAGACCCACAGATAGGCGAAGAGCGTAGTCTCGGCGACGAGCATGGGCATGGCCGAGAGCGCGAAGAGCCCGACGCTCGTTACGAAAGCCGCCGGGGCGAGCGCGACGCCCGAGAAATACTCGCGTAGGAACCAGCGCACCACCAGGACGCCGGGCGCCGAGAACAGCACCAGCGTGGCCAGCAGCAAGACCCCGGGCGCGGTCGCGAGGGTGCCCCTCAACGGAATAAGAGCGACGAAAGCTAGGATGCTCGCGACCACGACTCCGGCCTCGTACCGCTGTACTTTGAGGCGTCCTTTGCCCACTATCCCGCCCTCGAGGTACGGCAGGCTCGCTCGCTGCTGCGCACCCCGCCGATCATGAGCTGTTTCGCGATCAAGGTTCCCTAAGCCCGCTTCCGGCCTGTCGGGACGGAAGACTGCTCTTGCGATTTGACGGCCCGGGAGGTAGCGAGTTCGTTGCCCGAGCCGTCCTCGGCCTTTACGGGGAGGTCCGGCTCGTCCGTTTGCAGCGTCACGGCGGCCTCGAAGCCTTTGCGTGGGACGGAGGCCTCGCGCTTCAGCTCGTCCGGTCCGTCCGGTCCGGGGCCGGCGAGCACCGGCCAGGTGGCAACCTCCGTGGCGCCGTTCCAACTAACGTACAGCTCGACTTCGTGTCCCTCTCCGGAATCGGCGACGACCGCGGGCCTGGTTTGCGGCTCGCCCTTCCAGGGGAAGCGGAAGGCCCTGTAGGACTCCACCACCGGGGAGAAGCTAACATCGAACAGCAGCCCTCCCTGGCAGGAGAACTCGGAGAATAACAGCTCGCTGCCCCATCCGACGAACACGTTCCCTCCGGGCAGGACCTGCACGTTGCCCTGGGTGTCGGCCAGCGTCTTATCCGGACGGGTGTACTCGGCGACCAGGGTGGCCTTCATGGCGTCTTCGTCGACTTTCACCGCGATGCCGCGCGCCTTCGCGTCCCTGGCTCCGCCGTTGTCGAAGATCGTGATGACGTTGTCGGGGTGGCCGCGGGCGTCGTGCTGGAAGGCGGTCTGGGTGCCTTCTCCCATCTCGAGGTCGCTGTTCTTGCCACCGAGGCGCCACACGACCCCGCCGCTCTCGCGGTCGATCTTGTAGACGGTGGAAGTCCTGCGGGTCGAGATGGGCAGGTACCTGTCGGGATAGGGATCTATGGAGTTGATGTGGAAGTAGTCGGACCCCCTCTTGCGGTCTGGCGGCGGATGGTAGTAGGACTCCTCGACGCCGAGGTGATCGAGGCTGTGCCACTCGAAGAGGACCTCGCCGGTCTCGATGTCTACCTCCTGGGCTAGACCGTCCAGGACCATCGCGCCCACCGGGCCGTTATAGAGGGAGAGATCCATCGGTACTTGGCTGTAGACGGTGAAGAGCGCGGTGTCCTCGGGGGTGATGAGGGACTCGTGGTGGTCTCCCTCATGACCGTTGCCGGCTTTGACCCTGGCTATTTCGTTGTAAGCGTGGTCGGCTATGACGTACTCGCCCTGGCCGTACCCGCCGTGCTGGCCGACCGACCAGGTGAGCACCGTCTCTCCCCTGTACTGCTGCACCTCGAAGTTGAAAGCGTCTACCTTCGAATCCCGAAGCGGATGGAACCAGACCGGCTCGCCGCTCCCGTCGATTATCAGGGGTGCGTCCTGGCTCGGAACCCGCCCCCCCGGCTCCTTTTTGGGGGAGACGAAGATGTATCCGGGCGCCGCGTCAGGGGAGCTGGCGTTCACCTTGATTACGGGCGGACGGAGGTCCGGGCGCGTGCGGAACGCCCTAGCCTGCCCTGGCCCCTCGAGCGAAGCGGAGGCCCGGGTGCGCGAGGTCGGCTCACAACCGAGCGCGCCCGTCAACGCGAGCCAGGCGGCCGAGAGCGCCCCGAGAAACCATCGGCGCGTGATCCTCCCTCCACGCCTCTCGCTCCTGGCGCACTTCGCCGCCAAATACGTCCTCTCGTCTGCCTGGCGTCGCCGCACGCGACAACAAGCCCCAAAATTCTCCGTTCTCCAACCAGAGTCGCTCCGTCGGGCGACCCGGCAGTCCCGAGCAACCCCGTGATCTTCCACGAAAACAAGCGGTTTTGCAAGATCCTACCAGGTCCAAAGTAAGGCGGAGTTCGCGACGTAAGCCCCCATCGCCCGCGTGATCCTGCAGTCTCCGTAGGTTTCCGCTTTCGCGGGAATGACGAGCGCGCAAGGGCTTCCGCGTGCCCACAGAGCCCAATCGGGGTCACGTTCAAACCGATTCGGTATCCTACGCCTCCGGCCAACCAGCAAGGTGACATACTGAAGTGCTTACCAGCTTGATCAGAGGACTGTCAGCAGGATCTCTTCGACCGTGGTGATGCCCTGGGACGCCTTGGCGAGGCCGTCTTCTTTGAGCGGTATCATGCCGGCCTTCCTTGCGGCCGCGTCGATCTCGTCGGCGGAGGCGCCCTGTAGGATCAAGCGTTGCAGCGCCTCGTCGACCAGCATGATCTAGTAGATCCCCGATCCGCCCCGCATAACCGGTACCGGCGCAACGCTCGCAACCCACCGCCGCGTGAAAGTACTTTTTCACGCCGGCGAAGCGCGGCCCATGCAGGCCGAGCTCGAGAAGGGTCTTCTCGTCCATGTCGGCTGGCCGTTTGCGGCGCTCGCAGAGCCTTCTGGCGAGCCTCTGGGCGATGACGCAGTCCACGGCCGAGGCCGTGAGAAAGGGTTCGACTCCCATGCCGGTCAAGCGCGTAACGGCGGCCGGGGCGTTGTTGGCGTGGAGGGTGGCCAGGACGAGGTGTCCCGTGAGCGCCGCCTCGACACTCGTCTTGGCGGTCTCGCGGTCCTAATCTCCCCGATCATCACCACGTCCGGGTCGGAGCGCAGGATGCTCCTGAGCCCAGAATGAACGTAAGACCGATCCTGGGGTTGACCTGGACCTGGTTGATACCGCGCATCCTGTACTCCACCGGGGCCTCGACCGTGACTATGTTCCTCTCGGTAGCGTTGAGCTCGCCGAGGGTAGCGTAGAGCGTGGTGGACTTGCCCGAGCCCGTTGGACCGGTCACGAGTATCGTACCGTAGGGGTGCCGGAAGACCGCCTCGTAGCTCCGCAGCATCTTCCGGGAGAACCCGAGCCCCCGCAAATCCGTGAGGAGGTCCGCGTTGTCGAGCAGACGCAGCACGACCTCCTCCCCGAAGGTGGTCGGCAGGGTAGAAACCCTAAGGTCCATCTTGCCGTCGTTCAGCGTCGCCGAGAAACGGCCGTCATGCGGCAGAGGCCGTTCGGCGATGTCCAGGCTAGCGAGGACCTTGAGACGCGCCACGACGCCGCCCTGCAATGCAGACGGGACGCTCAGGACCTCCCGCAACACCCCGTCCACCCTGAAACGCACCGTCAGCTCCGCACCACGGGGCTCGAGGTGGATGTCGGAGGCGCCTCCTGGATGTCGGAGGCGCCGGCGCCGGCCGCCCTTCGCAGGATGGAACCGACCAGCCTGACCGTCGGCGCATCCGAGGCGCCCTGGTGCTCGCGCAACTCCACGTCTTCGCGATGTTCCTTGGGAGTTTCGGCTGATGCCTCCTCCAGGAGCTCTGCCACCTCTTCGCCCTCGCCGAACAGCCGCCCGAAGACCCGCCGCAGGTCGCTCGCGGCCACGACCACGGAGCTTATGGTGTATCCGGAGAGCATTCTCAGGTCCTCGAGCGCGTGCAGGTTGGCCGGGTCTTTCATCGCAACCACGAGCCGCCCGTCCTCCACGCGAAGCGGCAGCATCCCGTACCGCCGCAAAAGCTTTTGTCCACCAGACCGGCTACGTCGTGGTTCACGTCGTCCACGCTCAACTCCACAAACTCCAGGCGCACCCTGCGCGCCAGGGCTTTCGCGAGGTTGGACTGTCCCACGTAGCCCAGTGAGAGGAGGGTTCGGCCCACCCCCTGACGCTGCTGCCTCCCGAGCCGGTACGCCTCCTCCAGCTGCGGGCTCGTGATCACGCCCTCGGACACCAGAATCTTCCCGATCGCGCGACGCCCCATGAAACGGCGCCTCCTCGCTACGTGAACGCATAAATGATTCGAGTCCGGGTGTATACCGCCGCCGCGCCGGAGCCGACCATCGCACTCTAGCATATTGCCCCCGTCGTGGATTCCCGCTTTCGCGGGAATGACGCGAAGGAGGGTGCCTCGGCTCACCCCCAGCCCGAATACCCTCCCTTGCAAACGGACTCGTTATGACACCAACGCTATGTCGTGGCATACGCCATGCACGAAAAGATTATCGACGTATACCCGTCCGAAACTTGAGCGTGCGCCGCAGAAGGATCCTGGTACTTATGCTTCGAGTCCAGCGCTCCGTAGTCGGCCCGCGGGCCGGTCCTCGAAACCTACTGAAGCCTGATGCCGCAAACCTGAAGCCGCGGTTCGCTTCGCGAAGCGCTCTAGCGTCCCGCCTTCGCCTTCGCCCACAAAAAATCTTTGTAGTCGCCGGTAAAGAAGTGGCTCTGGCCGTTGGCCTTTCAGGACGTAGTAGAGGTAGGTCGTCTGTTCGGGGTTCAGGGCAGCCTCTAGGGATTCGCGGCTCGGGCTGCAGATGGGGCCCGGTGGGAGGCCCTTGTTTTTGTACGTGTTGTACGGCGAGGCTACCTTCAGGTCGTGGAGCGACAGGTTCACTTTCGGTCTCTTGAGGGCGTACTGGATCGTCGCGTCTACCTGGAGCGGCATGTCGCGGTCCAGGCGGTTGTAGATCACCGACGCCACGAGCGGCTTTTCTTCGGGGCTTGCGGCCTCTTTCTCGATGAGCGAGGCGACCGTCACGAGCTCGTGCTCCGGCAGGCCGAGACGATCTTTAGCATCGGCAACATCGAGGCTCTGGGTCTCGATCAGGTACTGGCCAAGCAGCCTGTCGACTATCTGAGGTGCAGTTACACCCTTCTCGTAGTCGTATTTGGCGGGAAACAGGTACCCTTCCGTGGTCTTTATCCCGGGGTGTTCGAGGAAGGCATAGTCGTAATCCGTTCTGTGCGCGGCCTGCTGGAACTCGGGAGCGGGGACCCCGCTGTCATTCGCGACGATCTTCGCGGTCTCTTCTAGCGTCAGACCCTCGGGGATCGTGACCGCGATTGTGGGTACGGGCTTGCCGGCGGCGAGTTTGCGGAAGATCATATCCGTATCCTGGCCCTGCTCGAAAGTGTAGCGCCCGGTTTGTATCTGTGTCCCGTACCCCTCGTAACGGGCCTGCAGCTTGAAGACTAAGGCGCTCTTTATGACCCTGGCCGCTTCGAGCTTGTCGGCGACGTCGGAGAGCGTGTCTCCCCTTACCACCTCGACCTTGACCGGCCCTTCCTGGGCCCGCACGTCGTCGCCCCGAACCGCGGCCGAGTAGATGAGGTAGATGGTCCCGAGAACGGCGAGTACGAGGAGGACGCCGAGCAGGGTCGGTCCCGCATTCGACCGACGTTTGCGACGGATCCTGGTCGATCGGGGGCGCCCGAGGGCGTCGAGTCTGGCATCCACCTCCTCCCTGTCGCATCGCTTGCTCTTGTCGTAGCGCCTCACGCGTTCCTTCCCGCTTCGAGGTACTCCTGCAACATCCTGGCGGCCGCCAGGTGGTCCAACCTCGCCGGCCTCTTTTTGCCACTACCCCTCCTGCTTCGGCTTCCCGATGCGGCGATACGGGTCGTGAGCCTCTCGTCCCACTCCACGAACCGTACGCCGGGAAAGTCCCGTTTCAGGGCGTCTAGTGTAGCTAAAATTCTGCGCGCCTGGAAACCGACCTCCCCCCCGAGCGTGCTCGGCACCCCGACGACGACCTCGCGCACGTCCCGTTCGTCCACGAGACGGCGCAGGTAAGACGGAAGATCCCCGCTGGGCACCACTTCGAGGGGGCTTGCGATCACGCGCCCGACGTCGGCAATGGCGACGCCGGTACGCACCTCCCCGAGGTCGAGGGCGGCGACGCGCCCACGGTTTGCCTGCGGCAGGAGCTACTCCCCGCCGGCGAGACGCCGGTCGAGGATCTCGCGCACCCTGGCGAGGGCGTCGGGGATGGCTCCGAGGTTGCCGCCGCCGGCCTGGGCCATCGTCGCGCCTCCGCCCCCGCCGCCCCCGAGCACGCCGGAAACCTCGCGCACGATTTCCCCGGCCTCCACCTTCCGGGAGACCTCCGGATGGAGGTTGGCGACAAGGACGGCCTTGCCACCCAGCGCGGCGGCGAGCACCACGGCCGAAGGACCGGCAAGACGGTTCTTGATGTCGTCGGAGATCTGGCGCAAGCCCCTGACGTCCGCGGCGACGACCTGGCCGGTCACGACCCTGGTGCCGTTGACCTGCTGGGCACCTTCCACGAGCTCACCGACCTCCTCGAGACCCCGCTTGAGGGTCTGCTCCCTGGCCGCCTCGCGGGAATCCTGCACCTCCCTGCGAAGGCGTCGCACGGCTTCGGGTAGGTCTTCAATCTCCACCTTCAACGCGCCCGAGACCTCCTCGGCCGTCTCGGTCGCGGCGGTCAGGTAGTTCAGCGCCTCGCGGCCCGTTATCACCTCGATGCGGTACAGGTCGGCGCCGTGCTTGCGGTTGGAGAGGATCTTGAAGGCCCCGATCTCGGCGCTGCCGCGCACGTGCGTGCCGCCGCACAGCTCGCGCGAGAAACCGTCCACCTCGACCACCCGGACGAGGTCGGCGTACTTCTCGCCGAAGAGCATCATAGCGCCGAGGTTGCGTGCCTCCTCCAGAGTCGTCGTAAAGTACCGGACCGGCTGGTTCTCGGTGATCTTCTGCAGCGAGATCTCCTGTACGCGCCGGATCTCCTCCTCTGTCACCTTCCCGCCATAACGGTAATCGAACCGAAGCCGGTCGGGCCCGACGTAGCTCCCCGCCTGAACGACATCCTGCCCAAGAACGGCCCTGAGGGCCCAGTGCAATATGTGCGTGGCCGTATGGTTCGCCTCTATCTGCTGGCGGCGCACCCGGTTTATGGACGCCGTTACCGCGTCGCCAGCCTCGAAGGAGTTCCGCTCGACCCTGGCCCTCAGGACCTGATAGTCGCCTGCCGGGATCGCGTCGAAGACCTCGAGCTGTCCTTCGTCCGAGGAGATCCAACCCTCGTCCGCCACCTGCCCACCGCCGGTGGCGTAGAACGGGTTCTCCGCGAGCACGACATACACCTCATCGTCGGCGTCGGGGACCGGCTCTATCGCGATTATCTTGGTCTCGACCTGATCGCGCTCGTAGCCGACAAAGCGGCTCCTGATGTCCTGGTCCCTGAACGCCGCAACCACCCGCTCGTAGCCCTGCATGGCCTCCCTGGCGCGATCCCTCTGCGCGTCCATCGCCGCCTCGAAGCCGGCCTCGTCGAGCGACAGGCCCCTCTCGGCGAGCACCTCCCGCGTGACCTCGACCGGGAACCCGTACGTGTCGTGCAACATGAACGCGACATCACCGGGGAAGTTACCGTCGCCCAGGCCCTCTATCTCGGAGACGAGCAGTGACTTCCCGGACTCGTAGATCTCCACGAACCTCGCCGCCTCGCCCGTGACCACGCGCCGGATGTCCTCCCTCGCCGCGCGCAACTCCTTGTAGAAATCGCCCCTGTAGTCGACCTCGACCTCGGCGAGCCTGGCGAGCTGCTCGGGGCTCATGGCAAGCCGCGAGTGTGCCTGCAACATCGCCCGGCGTATTATGCGGCGAAGTACGTACTCGCGACGCTGGTTGCCGGGCCTGACGCCGTCGGCGATGAGGAAGGCCATGCTCCTGGCGTGGTCGGCGACGATGCGCATGGGGCGGTCGGTTACCTCGTCGGTGCCCAGTTTGATGCCGGTGTACTCGCCTATCTTTTCGAAGATGGTTGCGTAGACGTCCGTGTCGTAGACGTAGAGGACGTTTTGGACCGCGGCGGTGGTCCGTTCCAGCCCCATGCCTGTATCGATGCCGGTTTTCGCGAGCGGGATCAGGCTCCCGTCCGTGCGTTGCTCGTACTGGTTGAAAACCAGGTTCCAGATCTCCAGGAAGCGCGGGTCACCTTCTTCGCCTCCGGGGCCGTACTTCGGGTCTTCGGCGGGGTCACCGTTGGCGTACTCTTCGCCGTAGTCGTAGTAGATCTCCGAGCACGGGCCGCACGGGCCGGACTCTCCGGGTGGTCCCCACCAGTTCTCGCTCTTGGGTAGGCCGAAGATCTTGTGCTCAGGTACGCCGGCGGTCACCCAGAGGTCTTTCGCTTCCAGGTCCTCGGCCGCGTCCTCGTCGCCCTCGAAAATCGTAATCCAGAGCCGCTCCGGCGGAATGCCCAGGTCCTGCGTGAGGAACTCCCAGGCCCAGTCTATGGCCTCCTTCTTAAAGTAGTCGCCGAAGGAGAAGTTTCCGAGCATCTCGAAGAACGTAAGGTGGCTCTCGTCGCCGACCTCTTCGATGTCCTGGGTGCGGAAGCACTTCTGGGCGCTGGTGGCCCGCGGGGTGGGCGGCCTGTCCTGGCCGGTGAAGTAGGTTATGAACTGCTGCATCCCGGCCGTCGTTAGGAGAACCGTGGGGTCGTTGTGAGGAATCAGCGACGCGCTCGGGTAGAGCCTGTGGCCCCGTTCCTCGAAAAAGTCCAAAAACCGGCGTCGGATCTCCTTACTCTGCATGTGCGCCGTCCGGGGTTAGCGTGTTGGCCTCGCAGTCGTGTTCGAGGTGTCTGAGTTCGACGCGCAGGTCTTCGATTGCCCGACGGAGCAGGCGGGAGACGTGCATCTGGCTCACGCCTATGTGGTCCGCAATCTCGGTCTGCGTCTTGCCCTCGTTGAAGCGGAGACGCAGGATCTGCTGCTGCTGTCGCTTGAGGCTGTCGATGGCCTCCTGCAACAGCAGCTTGTCCTCCAGGTCCTCTATCTGGGACCTGTCATCCGCCTGCAGGTCGATGATAGTGTCCCCCTCCGGCTCGTCCTGGCTTACGGGTGCGTCGAGGCTCGCCGTGTTGTAGGCCCTCCCGAGGGTCAAAGCCTCGGCGACGCCTTCCACGTCGGCGTCGAGGGTGTCAGCGAGCTCTTGCAAAGAAGGCGACCTTCCCGTCCTCACGGTCTCGTCCCGGATCACCTCTTTCGCCGACTGGCGTAGTTCTTGCAGGCCACGCGGTACGCGCATCGCCCAGCCCTTGTCGCGGAAGTAGCGCTTGATCTCACCAAGGATGTTCGGAGTCGCGTAGGTCGAGAACTCTATGTTTCGGTCCACATCGAAGCGGTCGACGGCTTTGATGAGACCGACGGAGGCGACCTGGACGAGGTCGTCCAGCGGCTCCCCGCGGCCCGCGAACTTGCGGGCGAGAAACTCGGCCAGGGGAAGCTGTTCCTGGATCACGCGCTCCCTGGCGTTTACATCGTCGTGCTTGTGGTAGCGGACGAGCAGGCGCCGCGTGCGCGCCTTGTCCGGTCTCCGATAGCGCCGGCTCACGAGACCATCTCCACCACGGTGCGCCAGCGCGTCTCTTCGCTCCCCTCGCCGGACCGTTCCTCGACCTCGGCGAGCACGACCTCGCCGGCCAGAGAGAAGCGGAAGCGGGTTGGCGCGTCGTCGGCGTGAAAGCTCTCTAGCACCTCTACGGCCTCCTCCAGATTCCCGACGCCGACCCTGGCCCGCGCCACCACCCCCGTGAGCACGAGGCCGACGCAGGATCTCATCTCTTCGTGCGGCGGGAGCTTCAGGTACGCGTACTCTTCCTGCCGATGATCCTCTGTCAACCCAATCCCTCTCTCAGCTTTTTTGCTCGGCTGCTTGTGTGGATGCTTCCATGACATCTTCGTCCGTTGCGGGTTCCGACTCGGCCTCCGCGACTTCCCCGGCGTCGGGGGCGGGCGGGGCGCCGCGCGCGGTGTGGTGTTCACCGCCGTGTTCTTCGAGGTCATGCAGGATCTCCTGCCGCCGCTGCGCGGAGGCCTCGCGACCCGCCGACACCGCCGTCTTGTAACGGCGACGGATGTTGTCCGGGAAGTCGCGCGCCGCTTTGGGTAAATGCTTGCGCACGTCCTCGTTCGTGGCGTAGATCGTGCCAGCCGCCCCGATCACGACGCCGGCAACGACCCTGCCCCAGCTCGCCACTATTCCTCCCCCTCCGGACGCTTCTCGCCTCCGAGGAAGGTGCTGATCCCACGCGACAGGCCGGCCGTCGCGGAGGAGACCTTGATCACGCCTCCCCTCACGCCGCGGGTTATAACGGCGGTGGTCTGGTCGAGCTCGCCCGTCATGCCTGCCACGTCACCAACGGCCCCGTCGAGCTGCGAGAGCTGGCTGTTAATGTGGTCCACCGTGACGTGCGTTTTCCCGAGGAGCGGGACGACCTCTCCGGAGACGTCCTTGATCGTCTGCTCGGTCGTCGAGAATATGCTGGCCAGCCTCAAGAACATCCACGCGAGAACAAAGAAAGCGACGGCGATACCCGCGAATAGCAACCCCTTCATCAACTCTACGAATAGTTCCAAACCTTGCCGCTCCTCGGTCCGGGTCCCCTGTAACCCGGATTATAACTGCGATCGCGAAAATATACTGCCCTCAGGCGGCCCTGCGCGCCACGACACCGCCCCCAACGACCCGGGTCCCATCCTCGGTGTAGAAAACTGCCGACTGCCCGGGCGCCACACCCACGACGGGCTCGTCGAGATACGCTATCCACTCCCCGTCCGTCGTCTCCTCGACGGTGCACGCAACGGGCCGGCCGTTGTAGCGGACCTGGACGCATGCAACCTCGTCGGGATCGAGGAAAAGGTTCAGGTCCCTAACCGCGACCTCGCGCACCTCCAGGTCTTGCTTCCGGCCCACGACGATCTGGCCAGAAGTAGGACGTACCTCGGTCACGTAGAGCGGTGTCGGCGCGGAGACCCCGATCCCACGCCGCTGCCCGACCGTGAAGTCAACGACGCCGCCGTGACGACCGAGCACCTGCCCCTCGCGGTCGATGACGTCACCAGGCTCCGCCGACACTTTCTTACGCACGAACCCACGGTAGTTCCCGTCGGGGATAAAGCATATGTCCTGGCTCTCGGGGGTGTAGGCGACGGCGAGACCCCGCTCCTGGGCGATGGCGCGCACCTCCGTCTTACGGTACTCGCCAAGGGGGAAGATCGTACGTGACAGCAGATCCCTGGGCACAGGCCACAGCACGTAGGTCTGGTCCTTGCTCTCGTCCACGGGACGCGCGAGCGTCGGGCCTTCTTCTACCCTGGCGTAATGCCCCGTCGCGACGTGGTGGTGCCCGAGCTCGTCCGCGAGGAAGGCGGAGGCGTGGAACTTGACGTGGGCGTTGCACGCGACGCAGGGGTTCGGCGTCCTGCCCTGCTTGTAGGAGCCGACGAAGTCCTGCATGACGCGCCTGTCGAAAAGCTCCTTGAGGTTGAGCGTGAAGTGTGCCAGGCCCATCCTGTGCGCCGTGTCGCGGGCGAACAGCACCGTGTCCGGCGAACAGCAAGAGCGACTGCCCTTCTCGCCGTCGTGCAACCGGAACGTCACCGTGGCGACGTCGTAGCCGGCTTCCTTGAGAAGCAGGGCCGTGACCGCCGAGTCGACGCCACCACTCATCGCGGCGACGACGCTCCTGCCTCCGTTCCCCTGTTTCTTCTCGCCGTTCAACAGCATCTCGCCCGCCGTGCGATTCCAGTGGTCTTCGAAGGCCTTGTGCAGCGCGTCGAGCACGAGCGTGAGCGCGTGTTCCTTGCCGGCGGGCAGGGGTCCGCCCAAAGCGCCTTCGATGTCTGTCTTCGAGACGCGGGCAGCCTCGAGCAGGTGTTTTCCATCGACCAGCTCCGACAAGGCGGAACCTGCGGCGATGCACGCCGCGCAGCCGTAGACCTTGTAGCGGATCTCTTCGAGGACGTTCTCGGAGATACCGACCGTGAAGCTGGCGATGTCGCCGCAGGCCGCGTGGCCGGACTCGCCCCTTCCGGAGGGGTCGGAGATCTCACCAGCGTTTCGCGGCCGGACGAGGTGGTCTACTACCTGAGGTGTATAGCGATCTGGCACGAACGACCCGCTTTCAGCCCGCGTACAGCGGGGAGAGTTCTCGTAGTTGCGCGACCGCGGCCGCGAAGGCTTCGAGGAAGCTATCGACCTCTTCCGCTGTGTTGTCCTTGCCGACCGTGATCCTCACGACCGAGAAGGCTTCCCGCTCCGAGCGGCCCATGGCGATCAGGACCGGCGAAGCCTTGTGCCCACCGGAAGAGCAGGCCGACCCGCTCCCGACGGCGTAACCAAGCGAGTCCAGGAAGAGGACCAGGCTCTCGGCCTCGACGCCTGAGACCGTAAGGTGGACGTTGTTGGACAGCCGGCGCTCGCGATGCCCGTTGACCGTCACGTTCGGTATCGCCTCTTCCCCGGCCAGGATGCGGTCGCGGAGCGCCCTTTCGTGGGCGACCCGCTCGTCCATCTCCTCGCTGGCGAGCACCGCGGCCGTGCCGAGCCCGACGATGCCGGCGACGTTCTGGGTGCCGCTCCTGAGGCCGTTCTCCTGGCCTCCCCCGTAGACTACGGGTTCGGGCGAGACGCCGTCGCGCACGTAGAGGGCGCCGATTCCCTGCGGTCCGTAGAGCTTGTGCCCCGAGAGCGCCAGCGTCGAGGCCGGCACATCGGAGACGTTGATCGGGACCCGGCCCACGGCCTGGACGGCGTCGGAGTGGAACGGTATGCCCCTCTCTGCGCACAGCTCGGCGAGCTCGCGTATTGGCTCGACGGTACCGACCTCGTTGTTCGCCCAGATGACGGCGGCCAGCGCCGTGTCGGGGCGCAGCACTACGGCGAACTCGTCGGGGTCGATTAGCCCGTCGGCGTCGACCCCGATCCAGGACACCTCGAATCCTTCCTTCTGCAGGCGCTTCGCGTCCTCCCGCACCGCCGCGTGCTCCACGCTGGAGACAACTAAGTGGCGCTTCTCCGGGCGAGCCGACCTCGCGAGTCCGAGGACGGCGATCGCGTCGGACTCGGTCCCACCGCTGGTGAAGAAAACCTCCTCCGGCGAAGCCCCGATCAGGGCGGCCACGGAAGCGCGGGCCACTTCCACGGCATCACGCGCTGCGTTGCCGAGAGCGTGCAGCGCGGAAGGGTTGCCGCGGCGTCCGCGGAGATGCCCAAGCATCGACCCCAGTACCCGCGGATCGAGCGGCGTGGTCGCGGCATTGTCCAGGTAAACCGATTTGATCATGGCGCATTCTAGTTTATCCCAACAACCCAAAATGTCAGCAGGTCAGCGCTTCAGCTAAAACAGGGAAGTTGAAGTGCTACCTCACACCGTGATCCTCGACGCGACCGCGCCGCCGGGATCGAGCAGTGCGATCTGGTCTCCCGGCGCGAGGTTTAGGTCCGTTCCCCCTTCGAACGTGCCGTCCACGCGCTCGCCCTCGTCGTCCACGACATCGGGGACGCGGCCGATGGAGACGCTCTCGTTCGGCTGGATCTCGACATCGCTGTTGACCGTCACGCTAGGCGCGCCGGAGGTGACCTCCCCGGTCTCGGGATCGAGGACGCTCAGGTAAAAGTTCTGCAGGTTCACCGGCTTCGAGCCACGGTTGGTCACCGTAAAGTACGCGATGCCGTCGCCCTTCTTCGTGGTCTGGACCTGGTCGAGGGTCACGCTCGCGTCGCTGGTGTTGTCATTAACCTGCACCGCCGCGAGATCGAAGAGCGCCTGGCTCAGCACCGGCTCCGGCACGTAGCCCTGGTAGAGGTTGGTGATCACGTACTCGTCTCCGCTCGGCGCGAGCATGGCGACGAACGGTGTGATCCCGACGCCCAGTTGAGCCGCCAGCGTGCCGTACTGGTCGTCCTGCAGGCTCTTCTCGTCGACCTTCCCCGGGTTGTTGATCTCGTAGGAGAAGAACTCGATGGTCGGGTAGCGCCTGCTAAGGCGCTCCATAGAACGGTTCACTTGGCGGTCAACGTCGAGGCCCTGCGGGTAGGAGAGGCTATCCTCGTTCAGCTTGTAGAACTGGACCACGATCCTGGCACCCCTCCCGTACGCCTCTTCGAAGGCGGGCGGCACGGGCTGGTCCGTGTTGAGCGTGAAGGGTACGTCCTTGGTGCTCTCCGCCTGTCCCTGGCCCAGCCCCGCGTCGACGGCCGCGCCGCTGGCGGGGCTAGAGGCTTCAGGGACAGGGGTCGGGGTCGGCGACGGCGTGGCCTCGCCTCCGCCGCCCCCGCATCCCGCCAGAGCGAACAGGCAGGCAACAACGAGCACCGGATACACCCAAATCCCGGCGGGCGCTCCTACCTTGCCGTTTTCTCGGATGGGCCTCTCTCCTGACAGCTCTCCGCAGCCCAGTCGCTTCTCCCCGGGCCACGGGCCGGATCTGCGCTAAGTTAGCACGGTAGCGAAAACACCGCAACGCACTGGCTTCAGTCCGTGGCATTATCGGCTAACATTCCTGAATTGGCCCCAGACGGGTCTGCCGGAGAACACAAGGAGAACAGAGTTGCACCTTCAGGACAGGAACAACCCGTACAGAACCCACAGCGCCGGCGAGCTACGCAAGTCCAACGTTGGAGAGGATATCAGGCTCGCGGGCTGGGTACACAGGCGCAGGGACCACGGGGGGCTGATCTTCATCGACCTGCGCGACCGCTGGGGCATCATCCAGACCACCTTCCACCCGGGTCGAGGAGAGATCTTCTCCCGCGCCGAGCAACTGAGGCCAGAGTGGTCGATCTCGGTGGAAGGCGAGGTAGTGCGCCGCCCCGAAGGCAACGAGAACCCCGACCTTCCCACCGGCGCGATAGAGGTCGAGGTTACGGATCTAGAGATCCTCAACCCCTCGGAGACGCCCCCGTTCGAGATCGAACGCGACAGACCGGTCGACGAGACGCTGCGCCTGAAGTACCGTTACCTCGACCTGCGCAGGGTGAGGATGAAGGAGAAGATCCTTCTCAGGCACCGCGTAGTGAAGCTCATGCGCGATTACCTCGACGCGCGGGACTTCGTCGAGATCGAAACCCCACTCCTGACCGCCTCAACGCCGGAAGGCGCACGAGACTACGTGGTCCCTGCCCGCCTGTACCCGGGGCAGTTCTACGCGCTCCCGCAGTCCCCGCAGCAGTTCAAGCAGCTTCTGATGGTCGCGGGCTTCGAACGCTACTTCCAGATAGCCCGCGCCCTGCGCGACGAGGACCAGCGCGGCGACAGGCAGCCGGAACACACCCAGCTCGACCTGGAGATGAGCTACACGACCCAGGGCGAAGTCCTCGACCTCGTGGAAGGCCTCTACACGGAGATCGTGGAAGGGCTTACCGAGAAAAAACTCCTCGCCAAGCCCTTCCCCCGCCTCACCTATGCCGAGGTGATGGACCGTTTCGGCACGGATAAGCCGGACATCCGCTTCGGCCTGGAGATCAAGGACGTGTCCGGGATCGCCGCAACCTCCGAGTTCAAGGTTTTCAAGGGGGCCGTAGACTCGGGCGGCTCCGTACGCGGCATTGCCGTAGGCGGGCTCGGGGATATAACACGCCACGAGATCGACGACCTCACCGCGATCGCTGCCTTAGGGGGCGCGAGGGGCCTCGCCCACTTCCGCGTTCAGGAGAACGGCCTGAAGAGCCCGATAGCCAAATTCTTCTCCGAAGCGCAGCAAGCGGATCTTCGCACGGCGCTACGGGCCGAAGAGGGCGATTGGATGTTCTTCGTCGCGGACAAGAATCCCGTCGTGTTCGAGAGCCTGAACAGATTGCGGCTCTATTTCAGGGACCGTCTGGGACTCGCCGATCCGGATGTGCTCGCCATGTGTTGGGTGACGGACTTCCCGCTCTTCAAGTGGAACGAGGAGGAGGGTAGGATCGAACCGATGCACCACATGTTTACGATGCCGCGCGAGGAAGATTTAGGGCTGCTCGACTCGGAACCTTTGCGGGTTATCGGGCAGCTCTACGACCTGGTCGCCAACGGCACCGAGCTCGCATCGGGGAGCATCAGGATCCACCGCCCGGATCTGCAGCAGAAGGTGTTCGACGTGATCGGCATCGGCCCCGAGGAGGCCAACAGGAGGTTCGGAACGCTCCTGACGGCCTTCCGCTACGGCGCGCCGCCGCACGGGGGGATCGCGCCCGGCGTCGACCGCCTGGTGATGCTCCTAACCGACCAGCAGAACATCCGCGAGGTTATGGCGTTCCCGAAGACCCAGGCCGCCCGCGACGAGATGATGGACGCGCCTGGCCCGGTCTCCGAAGAGCAACTGAAGGAACTTCACATCTCGCTACGCCGCCGCCCCGAAGGCGAACGCGGCTCCGATCCTGCATCTCGCCCAAGCGAGGGCAACAACTAGGAAGATGCAAACCGGAGCTAACTCCGCTGCCCGGTTCGCCCTCACCTTCGACGACGGGCCCGACCCGGTGTTGACCCCGCTCGTGCTCGACGCCCTGGCGAGATCCCGTGCCCGCGCCACGTTCTTCGTCGTCGCACCGCAGGCCAGGCGCTGCCCTACCCTCCTGGCCCGAATGCGGGAGGAAGGACACGGCGTAGGATTTCACTGCACGGAGCACGTGCGCCACGACGCCATGACGGCCGCGGAGATCGAAGCCGACGTGGAAACGGGGCTGCCGGCGCTTGTGGACTCCGTACGCCTCTGGCGTACCCCATGGGGCATCGTGACGCGGCGACCGAAGGCATCGCCCGCAAACACCGGCTGAGCCTCGGCGGCTGGACCGCGGACACCCAGGACTGGCGGGGAACCCCGCGGGACGAAATGCTCGCCAGGGTGGAAGGAGGTCTCCGGTCTAATACCATCGTACTGATGCACGACGGGGTTGGTCCAGGTGCCAGACGCGACGGCTGCGCCGAGACAGTGGCCCTCGTACAACCCCTCGTCTCCCTGGCACGTTCTCGCGGCCTGGAGCCCGGTCCGCTGCACGAACCGCGCCGTCCCTTGCCCGACAGGAACCTCGACTATCCGCTCTCGAGGAGCAGCCTGGAACGTCTCCGTATTGTGTGAGAGTTCTCTTCTCCTGGGTAAAGAGCTCGGATAGAGTATCCGGGCCATGAGCACATCGCGTCTGGACAACAAGGAGGCAGTCGTGGGGGTGGATCGCACCCTCCAGACCGTCGTGGCCGGGATCTCCGCCGGCGCGGCCGAAAGGGACGCCCATCCCTCGTTCCCCGAAGCTGCGTTCCGCAAGTTCGCGCTCTGCGGCATGCTCGCGATCCCGGCTCCCGATCCCGTCGACGGGCACGGGCGCCGCGCCTCTTTCGCCGAGGAGTGGCGCGTGCTGCGGGCCGTCGCCCACGCCGACGGCTCGGTAGGCCGCATCCTCGACGGCCACTTCAACGGCGTGGAACGCCTCTCGCTCCTCGCACCCGAGCCCCTGCGCTCGGCCGAGCTCGGAGCGGTGGCCGCCGGCGAACTACGCCTCGGGGTTTGGGGCGCCGACCCTATTCCAGGGGAAGGAGAGCCAGCGCGGCTCGTGGATAGGCCGGAAGGAGTAACTCTCTCCGGCGTCAAGACCTTCTGTTCCGGCTCGACCGGGCTGGACCGGGCGCTCGTCCTGGTACGCGAGGATGATCCGGGACCGCCGCTCCTGGCCTACATAGACCTCTCAAGCGGCGTCGAGATCGACACGAGTTGGTTCCGAGGCGCTGGAATGCGGGCCTCCGAGAGCCATCGCGTCGTCTTCGACGGGGCTCCCGTACTTGCGGTGCTCGGGGAGCCGGGTGAACTGGTTCGGGAGCCGTACTTCAGCCGCGACGCGATCCGTACTGCCGTCACATGGGCCGGTATCTCCGACACAGCCCTCGATGCCGCGCTCGACGTTCTGGCCGCCAAGGCCGGCAGCAAAGAACCAGACGACGTGGTCTCTCTGGCTGCCGGCAGGATGCTTACGGCCAGGGGCACCATCGATCGCTGGCTCGCATACGCCGCGGAACTTGCGGACCGGAATCCGGCCTCTCTGCCCGAAGTCTCGACCCAGTTACGCCAGGCCGTCGCATCTTCCTCTCGGGAGATCTTGGACGAGGCGGCGAGGGCGGTGGGTTCCCACCCGTTCGCCGTCTCGGGCCCGCTTGACCGCGCGAGGCGCGATTTGGAGCTGTTCCTCCTCCAACACCGCCTGGAACCAGCCCTGGTACGCTGCGGGCGGCGGGCCATCTCGCAGAGCGGTTCTTGAACGAGCGGCTGGGACGGGATTATTTCGAAGGTCTCTATGCCGAGTCTGGCGATCCCTGGGATTTCGAGACGAGCGAGTACGAGCAGCACAAGTACGCAAGGACCCTGTCCGTGTTGGGTGAACGCACTTTCCGAAGGGCCCTGGAAGCGGGCGCGTCTATCGGCGTCTTTACGGAGATGCTCGCGGACCGTTGCGAGGAGCTTCTCGCGGTGGACGTGTCGGAGCGGGCCGTCGCGGCGGCACGTAGGCGTCTCTCGGAACTCGGGCACGTCAGGGTCGAGCGGCGTACCCTTCCCGAGGAGATGCCGGAGGGACCTTTCGACCTGATCGTCGCCTCCGAGGTTTTGTACTACTTTCCCAGGGAAGAAATGCTAGCGGTCCTGCGGGGCTTCGAGCGCGAACTGGCCAGGGGAGGCAGCCTGCTCGCCGTCCACTGGCGCAGGGAGACAAAGACATACCCGATGCAGGGGGACGAGGTGCACGAGTTGCTCGCGCAGACCACGCGACTTCAAAACAAAGAGACCATCATCGAGCCGGATTACCGCCTCGACCTCTTCGAGGACGTGGAGTGAACGCGGGGGAACACCTGGTGATCGTGGGCGGCGGTCCCGCCGGCCTCGCGACGGCCCGCGCCTACAGGCACGCGGGCGGAGAAGCCAGCGTCACGATCCTGAGCTCCGAAACGTATGCCCCCTACAACCGTCCCCCGCTCACCAAGGAATACCTAAGGGGCGAGGCCTCGCGCGAAGACTTGCCTATCGAGAATGACGGCTGGTACGAGGAGAACGGCGTCGACCTCAGGCTCGGCACCGTCGTAGCCGGGTTGAACAGGGACGCTCAGGTCGTAGAGCTGGACGACGGTGAGGAGCTTGCATACGACGCCTGCGTGCTCGCCACGGGCTCCGAGCCTATTCGTCTACCCATTCCCGGTGCCGATGACCCCGAGATCTTCGTGATGAGGACCGTCGAGAACTCGACACGTCTCCAGGACCGCGTCGGAGAAGGAGACAAAGCCGTCGTTGTAGGTAGCGGCTTCATCGGGTGCGAGGCCGCGGCCTCCCTCTCTTTGCGCGGCGCGGACGTAACCTTGATCAGCCTGGAAGAATCTCCGCAGCGGGAGCGTCTCGGCCAGGAGGTCGGGGAACGCATCGAAGGTTGGCTAGAGGGCTACGGCGTGCACCTGTGCTTGGGCGCGAGCCTGGAGAGCATCCAACGCTCGGACGTTGGTTACAAGTTGTCCCTCGCAGGCGGAGACACCGTGTCCGCCGGCACCGTCCTCTTCGGTACTGGCGTCGTGCCTCGCACCGGGCTCGCCGAGGAGGCGGGCCTGGAGGTGGACGGCGGGGTCGTCACGGACTCGTCGATGCGAACCAGCGCGCCTGGCATCTTCGCGGTCGGGGACATCGCCAGGGCGTACAACGAGTCCGCAGGTCGCCACTTGAGCGTCGAGCATTGGGGGGACGCGCTGGAGCACGGGCACGTCGCGGGGACCGTGATCTCCGGAGGTGAAGCCGCGTGGGGCATGGCTCCCGGCTTCTGGTCCACGATCGGCGACAAGACGCTGAAATACTGGGCATGGGGCGAGGGCTGGGACAGACAATCTTTTGAGGATGAAGGCGAAGCCTTCACGGTCTGGTACGGCAAAGAAGGCACGCTGGTAGGCGTGCTCTCCCACAACGCGGACGACGACTACCAGCGGGGACGCGAGCTCATCGAACGGGGAGAGCCCTTCTCCCGGTGACGCTACCGCCTCCCAACCCGGCCTTGAGGGCCTGCGTGGTCGTGCCGGCCCGCAACGAGGAGGATCTCATAGCAGCGTGCCTTTGGGCGCTGGCAACGCAGGCCGGCGTCGAACCCCACGAGTACGAAGTGTTGCTCGTCCTCGACCGCTGCATGGACGGTACCCGGAACCGGGCGGTGGAGGCCGCCGACGCGCATCCGTGGCTCCGGCTCCATTTCCTCGGCGGGCCGGGGCTGGGATCTGGCCACGCGCGCAGGGCCGGCATGGACGCCGCCTGCGAGAGGCTGATGGGCCTGGATCGGCCGAAAGGACTCGTAGCCTCTACCGACGCCGACACGGTCGTTGCTCACGACTGGCTCTCCGCCCAGCTCGGCGCCGCCGAACGAGGCGCGCGGGCCATCGGCGGTCGCATCGAACTCGGCATAACCTCGCTTCCGGAGGCCGTCGTTCGCTGGCACTCCGAGCGAGGAAGGAGGCGCCACCAGAAGATCCTGGCCGACCTCGACAGGCTCGGGGCCGCGGAGCACTGGCAGTTCAGCGGCGCGTCCCTTGCCTTGACGGCCGAGACCTACGCACGAGTTGGCGGGCTCGAACCCAGGGCGACGCTCGAAGACGAACGCCTCGAACAGGTCCTCCGCGAGCAGAACATCCCCATCGAGCGGCTGCTCTCCGTCCGCGCCACGACATCTTCCCGGCTAAAGGGACGCGCCAGCCTGGGCCTCGCCCACGACCTCGCCGCCGCCGCAGCGAAGCTGGACCGGACGGACAGTCGAACCCGATAGCCGTCCTGCGGCAGCCCCCCTTCGCGTGGTGCTGCCAGGTCCATCGCCGTCCGCGGCGCGGACGCCGCAAGATTTCTCGCTATGCCCACCTTTTCGTCACGGGCCCGCCTCCTCGGGCATCCTGACGGTGGGACCCGAAGCCGGATCCGAGAGGTAGCGTACGATCTCGACCTTGTTCTCGGTGAAGAAGCGTACCCCGTCCTTGCCCGTGGCGTGCAGGTCACCGTAGAAGGAGTTCTTCACCCCGTTGAATGGGAAGAACGCCATCGGCGCCGCCACCCCGACGTTGACGCCGAGCATCCCGGCCTCGACGTCCTCGCGCCAGTAGCGCACCGCCGCGCCGTTCTCGGTGTAGATCGAGCAGGCGTTCCCGAACGGGGAGCCGTTGGTGAACTCAACAGCTTCTTCGAGGCTATCCACCCTTACGGCCGAGAGGACGGGACCGAAGATCTCCTCCCTGGCGATACCCATGTCGCGCGTGACGCCGTCCAGGATGGTCGGCCCGAAGAAGAAGCCCTCCTCCAGCAGTGGCTCGCGACCGTCGAGGGCGACCGTGGCACCCTCTTCTTCGCCGAGATCGACGTAGGAGCGGACCCTCTCGCGGTGGGAGTCGCGGATAAGCGGCGTTAGCTCGCCGCCCTCGTAGCCGGGCCCGACCTTCCTGTTCTCCGCCGCCTCCTTGACCGTAACGACCACCCGGTCCCCGGCCTCGCCGACGGCCACGAGCACGCTGCCGGCGAGGCACCGCTCGCCCGCGTTGCCGTAGGCCGAGGATATGATATTCGGCACCGCCTTCTCCAGCACGGCGTCCGGCAGCATGATCATGGAGTTCTTTGCCCCGGCCAAAGCCTGCACCCGCTTGCCGTGGGCTGCCCCGTGACGGTAGACGTGCTCGGCCACCGGCTGGCTTCCGACGAAGGAGACGACCTCTATGCCGGAATGCTCGAGGATCCCGTTTACGGCGGCATGCGCCCCGTTGACTATGTTCACCACGCCCTCGCGGATGCCGCCCTCGATCAAGAGTTCTACAAGCCGTTGCGAGGTCAGAGGGGTGCGCTGGGAAGGCTTGAGGATGTAGGTGTTTCCGGCCCCGATGGCGACCGGCATCGTCCAGAGCGGTATCATGCAGGGGAAGTTGAACGGCACGATGGCCGCCACGACCCCGAGAGGGTAACGGTAGGAGACGTTGTCTATCACCCTCGCCACGTCCCTGACGGTCTCGCCCATAGCAGGGTCGGCATCCCGCAGGCGAACTCGACCACCTCTATCCTGCGCCTGACCTCGCCGCCCGCGTCCCTCGCGTCCTTGCCGGTCTCCAGGGTGACGAGGTCCCTGAGCGCTTTGAAGCAAAAGAGAACCTGGATACGCTACACCACCGGGGTCTTCGACCACTCCCCGAAGGCCGCACCGGCTGCCTGAACAGCCCGGTCGACGTCTTCCTTCGTCGAGAGGGCGTCTCGGCTATGACCTCGCCCATGGCACGGTCATAGACTGGCTCGGCGTCATGGCCGTTGCCGAGCACCCACTCTCCCCCGATGAAGCTGCGGGCCTCCTTGCGCGTCTTGTGCATCCCTTCGCTCCTCGTTTACTCGCGTAGCTAAAAGACCCACTCGTGGTCGGGGTCGTTCTTGAACTTCCATTCACGCACCGGGCCCGCCATGACGTTCAGGTAGTACAGATCGTAGCCCAGCGGCGCCGAGACGGCGTGGTAGCCGTGAGGAACGAGCACGGTGTCGCCGTCTACCACGGTCACCGTCTTATCTAGCGAACAGTCCTCGGTGTAGACCCTCTGCAGGGCGAAGCCCTGAGACGCTTGCTGTGCAATTGCTCAGATCATGAGATCGGCAAGATGACGTAGCGGTCGTCCGAGGCGATCGTTGAGCAATTGCCCGCAGGTGTAGGCAGCCACTTTGGCAGCCAGGCGGGTCAATAGTCCTCCGAGGGTGTTGGCCCGGTGGCGTTCCAAACCGAAGTAATCCTTCAGTTGCCAGATCACCCCCTCGATGAGCTGCCTCCGACCTGCCGCCCACCGGCATGCCGCCTCCGGCCACGCCCGCCGGGCGCTCTTTTGCGGGGTAGTCGCGACCAGCGCACCGTATTCCTCCAGCCATCGCCGCTCCCAATCCACTGAGGAAAAACCCTTGTCTGCGAGGTAGGCGTGGTGGCCGTCGGAAATGAGCAGGAACTCCCCGATGGGCCGGTCGTCGCAGTTGGCCGGGGCCAGCCCGAAGGCGGTAACTACGCCTTCGGGGCTCACCGAGAGTGCCACCTTGAAGCCGTACACCCACTCCTCCGTCTTGGAAACGCTCCTGCCGAAGGCCGCTTGGCCGGCGAAGAGGCCCTTATGACCAGCTCGAACCCTAACCACAGCCGGAACGAGTGTGGTGTCGAGGGCCTGGTAGACCCCGGAGGGTTCGGCGAGGGTTTCGGCCAGGTCACGCTGTAAAGCCTTCAGTTCAGGCTCCAAGGCGCGGATGCGACGGTTGAGTTGGCCGTGGGAGAGGAGGTTGGGAAAGTAAGGGCGAAGGTGGGCATCGGCGAACCGGAAGAAGTCGCGCTCGCTACGAAAGCGGGGCCACTGCGCGAGGATGGCGAGGGTGAGGACCTCGCTATGGGAGAGAGAAAGCGGACGCCCTGGCTTCCTCGGGGTCGGAGGACATTTGCGCTGCCACCACTCGTCGACCAGCACGTAAAGGGACACGAGCAGGTCTTCGAGGTCCATGAAACACCACCGCCTTTCGGCCGCGGGAACCTACGGGCGGCGGTGGATCGCCCCACGGTCGGTCCGGAGCGCCGGTCTCCTCGCCGACACCTAACCGCCGAACGCCTCGGCGGCGGCGCGCACGACCTCCTCGTGCGGGACCTCGCGCACGCGCTGGGCGACCCCCCAGCGGTGACCGAAGGGGTCGACGATTTGTCCGAAACGGTCGCCCCAGAACGTATCCCCGAGCGGGTGGAGCACCTCCGCGCCGGCGCCCACGGCGCGCTCCCACAAGGCGTCCACGTCTTCCGTGGCGAGATGCAGGGTGCCGTAGGCGCCGCCCACGCTCTCGGGCGAGAGGACGCCCATCTCGGGGAACTCGTCGGCCACCATGACAGTCGAAGCTCCGAACCGTAGTTCCACGCTCATGAGCTTGCCGCCGGGGACGGGTATACGGCTCTGCTCCTCGGCGCCCAGCGCCTCGGCGTACCATTCGGCGGCGCGCGGCGCCCCTCACGACGATGTGCGGGGTGAGGGTGTGGATACCTTCGGGGACCGGCCTTACCGCGGGTTCGGTCATCGCTTTGCTCCTTTTCGGGACGCTGTTCGGGTCGTCGACTTCCGACGTTCACACGAGGGGGTCCACCAAGCCGCGGTGGTCGTCGATGAGGTCGAAGGTCTTGCCGTAGGCTAACCTGGCGCCCCCGAAGTCGTAGGGGAAGCCGGGCTCGATCCGGCTGGCCTCCTCCAGGCGCGCGAGGTCGTCCTCCGACAGCTCGATGTCCAGCGCCCCGAGGTTGTCGCGT
>JBKPOM010000163.1:0-18882 GCA_046733115.1 Actinomycetota bacterium
GCTCGAAAGGCGTGCCTACAGGCGCAAGGACGGACAGCTAACGCAGCGAGGACCTTACTGGTACTTCCATTACCGAGAAGGAGGTAGGCAGAAGACGATGTATGTGGGCCAAACGGACAATCCGGAAGCAAGGGTGGACAAGATAATGACCAAGGAGGAGAGTAGGTAATATGCCCAGCATCGACGGCCCCAAGCGGGCTATCCTCTACGCCCACGTCTCCACCGACGAGCAAGCCAGGAGCGGCTACTCTCTGGCCCAACAGATAGAAGCTCTGGGAGAGTACGCCGCACGAGAGGGATACGAGGTCTTCGAAGTGGTGCAGGACCCTGGCCAGAGCGGAGCAAGCTTGGAGCGACCCGGCATGGATCAAGTACGCGATCTCGTAGCCGCCGGCGGCATCTCTGTGGTACTGGCCCAGGACCGGGACCGTTTCGCGAGGGAGCCGGCCTACCACTACCTCCTCAGGAAAGAGTTCGAAGGGTACGGAACCAAGATCCGTGCCCTGAACGACCGCGAGGACGATTCACCGGAGGGAGAGCTAACCGACGGCATCCTCGACCAGCTCGCCAAGTACGAGAGGGCGAAGCTGGCAGAGCGCAGCCGCCGCGGAAAGATGAGGAAGGCGCGTGAGGGACACCTTAGCTTAGCCACGCCCAAGTACGGGTTTCGGTACAACGAGGCGAGAACCGGCTTGATCGTCCACGAGGCGGAGATGGAAGTGGTCGAGAAGGTGTTCCTGATGGCCGCAGAAGGGCTCGGCGTACATTCGATGCGGACTCGTCTACGCCAGGAAGGCATCCCGTCCCCCAAGGGAGGGAAGGTGTGGGATACTCGGCTGCTGCGGCTCATGGTGGCCAGTGATATCTATCGACCCCACTCCCACGACGAACTCGCCGGATTGGTTACGCCCGAGGTGGCAGCGCGGCTCGATCCTGATGAAGAGTACGGTATATGTTGGCTCAACCGGCAGAAGACCAGCACTCGCACCATATCGGAGCCGGACGGGAACGGCGGGCGGCGCTACAAGAAACGCAAGACGATTGAGATCAGACCGAAAGAGGAATGGATCGCCGTGCCGGTACCGGCCCGCTTGCCGAGGGCCCTGGTGGACCGGGCCCGCACCACCATGGACAGCAATCGGGGTTCAGAGCGTAAGTATCTGGCGCGAGAGTGGGAAATCCGAGGCTTGGTGCGCTGCCCGTGCGGCTCGAAGATGGGAACCCACACGACGCAGCCGCACGGAGGCCGCGTCTACCACTATTACAAGTGCAGGGGACGCAGCCCCCTGGGCCGCGCGGGTTTGTGCAAGCAAGGCGCCATCAGGGCCAGCGCAGTAGAACCACTCGTATGGCATTTCATCGCCGACCTACTCAAGAATCCCGAGCGGATAAGGGCAGGGATGGAGAGGCTCATAGACGAGGAGAGGGACGCCGGTCGCGGGGACCCCGAACGAGAGTCGAGGGTGTGGGCAGAAAAATTAGCGGAATGCGATCGGTTGAGGAAAGCTTACCAACAGCAACAAGCCGCAGGCCTCATGACGTTGGAAGAACTCGGGGCGATGCTCAGGGATCTCGAAGAGACTCGCAGGTTGGCACAAGCCGAACTTGGGAGCATCGGAGCGCGTCAGGAGCGCGTGGAGGCATTGGAAAGCGACCGGAACGACCTACTAGGTTTCATGGCGGATACAGTGCCGGAAGCGTTGGACGCTCTCACCGGGAATGAGAGAAACAAGCTCTACCGGCTGCTTCGCCTAGAGGTCACTCCCTCCCCGGAAGGGTACGAGGTGAGGGGCGCTTTTTGTCCTTTAGAACTTCCACCTTCAAAGACTCCGAAGGCAACGACGTACAACTCTACGAGCCACCAAGGTAGCTTTCAGCATTTCAGCTGGCCAGCATTTCAGCTCTCGTCTGCCCAAACCCTGGCTGACAAGCTGAAGTGCTGACCAGCGCGGCCTTCGAAGAAGGCCGCTTTACGCGCTTCCGATGAGGATGCCGGCGGCGAAGACCAGCACGCCGCCGAGGATGACCTGCAGTGCGGACATGAGGAAGCTCATGTCGAAGTAGCGGTATCGGATGAAGGAGATGGCGAGTAGCTCGAAGCCGACGACCCCGAAAGCCAGGTAGAGCGCCAGGTTGACGTGCGGTATTAGGAACGGCAGGGTGTGCAGTATGCCCCCGACGAAGGTGGCGAAGCCCGTGATCGCGCCCCGCAACACAGGATTTCCGCGCCCGGTGAGCGACCCATCGTCCGAAAGCCCCTCCGAGAAGCCCATGCTGATCCCCGCTCCCACCGCAGCCGCAAGCCCGACGAGAAACGTGACGCCAGGGTCCCTGGTCGCAAACGCCGTCGCAAAGAGCGGCGCCAGCGTCGAGACCGACCCATCCATCAAGCCTATCAGCGCCGGCTGAACAACCCGCAATACGAAGTTCTTGCTGTGCCCCGAAGCCGTCATCTCACGGCCCCCAAGCCCTAGCCGCTCTAGCCAGGCCGACAAAGCGACACCCCCGGAATGAGAGACGCGTAATCCATCTCAGCATTTTATCCGCACCCGGAAAAAAAACAAGAACGATTCTTGTTATTGACTAATGAGAGCCATTAGCGATAGAGAGCCGTCCGCCTCACAGCCGAGAGCAAACGAGAAGCTGACCAGCTGAAGTGCTGACTAGCTGACGTGCTGGAAGAGATCGAGGTCCGCTTTTACGACCATCTCCTCGGTATCGCGGCGCAGGTGGAAGCCCAGCTTTTTGGAGATGCTTTGCATGGGGCGGTTGTCGAAGAGGATCTCTGCGGTGATGCGTCTGAGGTCCTCGGCGCGGCCCACTTCGAGGATCCGGCTCACGAGCAGTGTGCCGACGCCCCGTCGCTGAAAGCGGTCGCTGACCAGGACCGAGAACTCGGCTTCGTCGGGTACGGCGCCGCGACGGCTCAGGCGGGAGACACCCAGGATATCGCGTTCTGCCGTCTCGGGGTCGGTGTGCTCTGCGATCAGCGCCATCTCGCGATCGTAGTCTATAAAGCAAATGCGGGTCAGGCGGTCGTGTGCCGTGCGCTGGTCGAGGTTCATCATGTGGAAGTAGCGCATGTAGACGCTCTCCTCGGAGAGGGTCTCGTGGAACTTCACCATCAGGGGCTCGTCTTCGGGCCGGATCGGGCGTATCGTCACCGGCGTGCCGTCGCGTAGCTCTTCGTGCGAAACGTACTGTTTGGGATAGGGACGGATCGCGGTGCGCGGGAGATCCTCTTCCCTCGTCTCGAGGTCGTGCAGTACGACGCGGGCATCGAGGGCTATAAGGCGCTCGGGCGAGGAGAGGAGCGGGTTGATGTCTAGCTCTTTGATCCAGGGTTGTTCGACAACGAGCTGGCTTACGCGCACGAGCAGTTTCTCTAGCGAGCCGATATCGACGGATGCCCTGCCCCTGACGCCGCCAAGGGCCTCGAAGATGCGCGTTCGTTCCACCATCCGCCTCGCGAGCGTGGTCGTCAGCGGCGGCAGGGCGAGGGCACGGTCCCTGTAAACCTCGACCAGCGAGCCGCCAGAGCCGAAGAGCAGGACAGGCCCGAATTGCGGGTCGAGGCTGCTACCGACGATCAACTCGTAGCCGTCGAGGCTGACCATCTCCTGCACCGCAGCACCGCCGAAGTCCTCGGGGCCGTAGTTCTTGGATATCGACGACTCCATCTCTTCGTATGCTCGCCTCACCTCGCCTGAGTTCTGCAGGTTCAGGCGCACGCCGCCCACGTCGGTCTTGTGGGTGATCGTCTCGGAGTCGAGCTTGAGGACGACGGGGTAGCCGAGGCGGTCAGCAAGGTGTACGGCTTCGTCCGGGCTGCGGGCCACCTCCGTCTCTACGCTCGGGATGCCGTAGGCGGCGAGGATTTCTTTCGCCTCGAACTCGGTGAGGATGGTGCGTCCGGAGTCGCGGACGCGGCCGATGATCTCCTCCACCCGCCCGTGTTCCGTCCCTTCATCTTCGGCGGGCTCGGGCGTTTCGTAGATGCTGCGCAGGTTGTAGGTGTACTTCCACATGTTCGTGAACGCGCGGGCCGCCGCGTCGGGGTAGTCGAAGGTCGGAATGCCCGCGCCGTTCAGGATGGAGTCACCCGCGGCGACGGCGGGGCCACCCATCCAGCTCGCGAGCACGGGCTTGCGCGTGCTTTGTGCGTACGGCGCGAGACTTTCGGCGGTCGCCGTCGGGTCGGTCATGTCCTGGGGCGTGAGGATGACGAGCAGGCCGTCGCTCTGCGCGTCGCCCGCCGCCGTTTCGAGCGTCTTGGCGTAACGCTCGGGGTCGGCGTCGCCAAGAACGTCCACGGGGTTGCCGTGACTCCAGGGGGCGGGGAGGGACTCGTTCAGGGCGTCCATCGTCTCTTCGGAGATCTCGGCCAGCTCGCCGCCGTTGCCGATCAGAGCGTCCGTGGCAAGCACTGCGGGGCCGCCGGCGTTGGTCAGTATCGTCAGGCGCGGACCTCTGGGGCGCGGTTGCTTGCCGAGGACCTCGGCCATTTCGAACAGTTCGGAGATCTCGTCCACCCGAAGGACGCCGCTGCGGGAGAAGGCGGCGTCTAGCACCTCGTCGGAGCCTGTCAGAGTGCCGGTGTGGGAGGCGGCCGCCTTGCCGGCGGCCTCGGTGCGTCCCGCTTTTATTACTATGATCGGCTTGGTCAGGGCGACCTCGCGGGCCGCCGAGAGGAACGAGCGGGCGTCGCCGACCGACTCCATGTAGATCACGATGCTATTCGTCTGGGGATCGTCGCCGAGGTAGTAGATCAAATCTCCCCATCCCACGTCCATCATCGACCCGACGCTGACGAGCGCCGAGAACCCCACGTTCTCCATGAAGCTCTGGTCCAAAATAGCCGTGAGCAAGGCCCCGCTCTGGCTCAAAAGCGCCACGTTGCCAGGACGGGCGATCGCACCGGCAAAAGTGGCGTTGAAACCGGTTGGCGGCTTCATCACGCCGAGGCAGTTGGGGCCGACGATCCTCATCCTGCCTCGCCTGGCTTCTTCGAGGACCCGCTCTTCGAGCTCTACACCCTCCGGCCCCGTCTCCCTGAAACCAGCCGAGATGATGATGGCGCACTCCACACCGGCCTCCACGCACTCGCCGATGATCTCGGGCACCGCGGGCGCGGGCGCCACGACGACCGCGAGGTCCACCTTTGCGGGTACTTCGGAGACGCTGGGATAAGCCTTGATGCCGAGCACGTTCGGGCGGCGCGAGTTGACCGGGAAAACCGTCCCGCCGAACGGGCTACTCACGAGGTTCCACATGATCGTACGCCCCACGCTCCCCGGCCGGTCGGTCGCCCCTATGATGGCCACCGTTTCGGGACAAAAAATAGCGTCCAACTGCTGCCGCTCGTAACCCAGAACGTCGTGGGCGGGGTCCGCGCTCTTAGAACGTTTCATGGTCGCTCCCTTCGGTCGCTCCCAGGCTACGGGTTTCAGGCATCGGGTTTCAGCTACTCTTGCTGCCGTAGAGACCACAAGGGAAAAACCCCGCCTCTCTTTCGCCGGGTCTCCGACTGTATGTCTCGCGCGCTCGTTTTTTTAACACCACAGGTTGAGAAGGGTCGTGAACCCGCCTACGGGCGTAGGCATGCCTTCTTGACCTGAAGCCTGAAACCTGTAGCTGAAGCCTACGTAGGCCGCTTGCGGGCTATTTTCTCCAAGAGCGTGCGGTTCGGGATGCGGTAGAGGTATCCGTTTTCGGAGCGGAGGGTGACCGAGGCGTAGCCTAGTTCTTCGACGGTGCCATCGATGCCGTCTACGGAGATTACGTCTCCCAACGCAGTTCCGTCTTGAACGTAGCGTCCGGCGGCGATGTTGCCTGAGAGTAGGGCGAGGCCCTGGCCGAAGGCGAACGCCGGGACGAGGTCTATAGAGGAGAGCACTATGACGGCCAGGATGATGAGGACGTAGGTTTTCAGGCCGAGCAGGGCGGCGGCGAGCAGGGCGGCGATGACGGCGACGGTTGCGAGGACGATGCGGCGGAAGGCGTTCGCGCCGCGCAGTTCGGCGCGCCCGGCCTCGCGTGCCACAAGCTCGGCGAGCCACCCCGCGCTCATCGTTCCCGCCATCAGGATCACGAACGCCACCGGGGCGCGGCCCGAAAGGTTGACGATCTCCTCCGTCGTGGTCTGCAAGGACGATAGCCCTAAGACGCTCAGGGCGCCCGCCACCCCGGTGAGCAGTACGCCCCAGAACAGGACAGTGCTGATGAGGCGCGAGGGCCCGTCCCCGTAGCCGAGCCGCCAGAGGGAGTCGGCGGCACCCGTTCTCCTGAAGAGGTCGTCTAGCCCCAGGCTCGCTAGGAAACGGGCCACGAGACGCTGCAGGAGCAGCGCGACGACGAGCGCTGCCAGGAGAACGACCACGGACGGCGCCGAGTAGGCACGGTACGAACTCGCCCAGCGTGCCCACGAGGTCACCGGTGGTTTGTGGCATCAGGTCCCTCCTCCGTAGCTCTCCCGCCGCAGCCCAAGATAATAGACCAACGCGTCGAGGTAAGAGCGGCCGAGGGCGCCGATGAACGTTTCCGCGCTGCGCATGAAAGCGGAGACGTAGGCCCTCCTGACGGCGTAGCCGACCGCGTCCTCGGGCACCTCGACGGACTCGTTGCCTAAAGTGTTAAGCATCACGAGCATCCTGGTGTAGGACTCCGCGAGGCGCCTGTAGTCGGGGCGCTCGAACATGAGCCACTCGACCTCGCGGGCCTCCTCGCCCTCCAGCTCGCCCGCGGCGTAGGACCCGACCTTCTCGAGAATCTCCCAGCGCTGTTCGCCTGAGGGCATCATTTCGCGGTCTCGCTGCTGTCGTTTTCGTTGGCGGCGAGGGCCACGAGCATGGCCGCGCGCCCGCGGGAGACCCAGCCCTTGGCCGTCCCGTCGGGGACGTCGAGGATCTGGGCTATCTCCGCGTAAGAGAGCCCCTCCATGTGCCTGAGGACCAGCGCGGCCCTGTGTTCGGCGCGTACATGACCGAGGGCGGCCAGCAGCTCCTCCCGCCGCTGGGCGCTCAGGGCTGCCGCCTCCGGGTCGGCGTCGCCGCCGGTCGGTTCGGGCAGGAACGGCAGCTCCTCGCCGCTGTATTCCCTCTCTTTGCGTCGCGATTCTTTGCGACGGGCGGAGAGGCAGGTGTTCACGGTGATCCTGTAGAGCCAGGTGCTGAAGGCGCTATCTCCTCTAAAATTTTCAATGTTTCTCCAGGCCCGGAGCCAGGCCTCCTGGCTCGCGTCCTGGGCGTCCTGGACCCCCAGAATGCGGAACGCCACCCGGTATACGAGCCCGGAATGCTCCCGAACCAGATGCCTAAACGCCCCCGCGTCACCCCTGGAGGCGCGGATGGCCAGGGCCTGATCCCGAGCGCTACTCATTAGTTAGAGCTTTTGATGCGACGATTAGATACAGATGGCCTTTGCTCGAGCCCATACCAGCGTAAAATATCAGACGCCATTCTCACGAGATACGAGGGGTTCTCGCCGCCGTTCGGCGAGGTCCCGGTGCCCGCGTAACCCTATCAAGTTGCGGTGAGTCCTACCTGTAGCGGCGCAAATTTTCCAGACCAGGGGAAGTGAGAGGCATTGTACGCGATCGAAGTGCGCGAGCCCGGATCACTGGTCGAGCTTTGGGGAGAGTCCGACGTCTTCTCGCCTTCTGCATCGGAGAATTGAAGAGGACCCTGAACGACGCCTCGTCGCGCCGGGGGCCGGTGCTCGTCGACCTGTCGGGGATCACCTTCTTTGACCTGCGCTCTGCCCGCGAGCTCGCCGTCCGCTCGATGCTCCATGCACACCGCACGACCTTCATCGACCCCTTGCCGCAGGTCATGGCCACCATGAAAGCCCTCGGACTCGAAGGCTGGACGAACGTCCCGCCGCGCACCGGCCGCGGGTCTTCTCCGCCGTCCTCCGGGCCACGCGGGCCGGAGGCGGGAACACGTTTTCTCTACGTTTCGCCGTCGAGGACGTAAAGCGAAACCCCCTGGCAGTATATGATGCAGCGTGCGTCACGGGGCCCCGGAGTTTCCCGAGCATGACACCGCAAGTCGTCCTCGGAGCACGGCGAGAGGGGATGGGTGGAGACCTTGGTCGACATAGAACGCAGACTAGAAGGCAAAACGCCGACAGATAGACCCGGTATGCGCAGCCTTGCCGATGTCATCTCCAGACGTCTCATGGCGGGGGCGATCCTCCGGCGCGGCCGGTAGCGCGGTTCCGACGTGCGGCTCCGAGATATCGCCCGCGACTTGGAGCGAGACCTTTTCCTGAAGGTCGGGGCGTGGGCGATGGTCGTCGCGCTCGGGTTCGCCATCGTGGTGGCCGTCGGCGCCTCCCTCGAACGGCCGATGGAGGTCGCGGCAGCGAACGCGGCGACGTCGGGACCGAAGCCCGCCACAGGCCGCTCCTCTGCACCGACTCCGGCATCAACCCGTGGGTGGAGAGGGACATACCCCCACCCAAGCCGAAAGTCTCGGCCGAACCGCAGGCTGCGCCTAGCCTCCCCGTCGGGACCGGCCGTCGACCCGCAACCGGCATCCGTCCCGATACCCGCCAAACAACCGAAGCCCCAACCGGAACAACAGAAAGCAACTACGTCAACCGGGGATAACGACCCCTTGCAAACAAGAGAGCAGACCCATCCGGCGAGCCATGCCCGGCATTACCATCTTCATCCGGGCGCCATCATGTCCCTCACCATCCCCTCCGTAGGCCTCGAGAACGCCCCCGTCATAGACTCGGTCACGACGAGCGCCCTCGACAGGGGCGTGGTCCACCTTCCGGACACCTCCCTGCCCTGGTCTGACACCGGAGAGGAACGTCTACCTCGCAGGCCACCGTCTCGGACGGCTAGGCACAGGAAGCCACCTCGTCTTCTACCGCCTCAACGAGCTGACGGGCGGGGAAAAGGTCAGCCTTCGCGGCCCAAACGGCAAGAGGTACGACTACAGGGTGCTGGAGAGCTTCATTGTGGGACCCCAGGACAACTGAGTAACGGGCAGGGTAAAGGGCCGCGACCTTTTGACGCTGCAGACGTGCACGCCGATACCGACCCTTCAGAACCGTTTCATCGTCCGAGCCGAAAGAAGCTAGTCAGCACGCTTCGGCCTGCAGCCTACGCTTGTCAGCACGGCGTTACGCACCTTGTCAGCACGCTGCGCCCTACGAGCTTCGCTTGTCAGCACGCCTGCTAAGCAGGCTTGTCAGTTTTCCTCGAACGGCGTCGCTTCGCTGCGCACTAGGGATCGCTGTTCGCGACGGCCGCGTTCGACGCCCATGGCGGCGCTCCGAGACGACTTCCTGAAAGCCGCCGCAGGCGGCGTGCTGAAAGTGGAGGCCGAAGGCCGAAGCATGCTGACAAGCGACCGAAGGGAGCGTGCTGACAAGCTATCTACGCTGCCTGTTCTTCCATCTCGTCCGAGTAATCGCCGTCGCGCGCAGCGCTGTTCATCTTTGCCCTGTGGTGGAAGGCCTTCTGGGCCGCTTCGACCTTGTCCACGTCTCCGCCCCAGATCTCCATGGGCTGGCCCTGCAGCGCCCGCGCGTAGGAGAAGGAAAGCTCCCACGGCAGACCCTCGTACGTGGAGTTCATGGCGTTGAGGTGGGCCGTCGCCTGAAGGTCCGTCTGTCCGCCTGAGAGGAAGACGATGCCTGGCACGGCCGCCGGCACGTTCCTGAGGAGGCATTCGACCGTGGCGCTCGCCACCTCTTCAACGCCAGCCTGCTGCGGGGCGTCCTTGCCGGAGATAACCATGTTCGGTTTCAGGAGGATCCCCGAGAGCTCGACGCCATGGTCGTGGAGCTCGTCGAAGGTTCTGTGCAGCATCCAATCGGTGGCGTCATAGCACTGCTCGATGGAGTGGCCGCCGTCTATAAGGACCTCGGGCTCGACTATGGGGACGAGGTCGTACTCCTGGGCGAAAGCGGCGTAGAGGGCCAATGCCTCCGCGTTGGCGTCTATGCAGCTCTCGGTGGGGATGCCTTCCCCTATGGTGATGACCGCCCGCCACTTGGTGAAGCGCGCCCCGAGCTCCTTGTATTCGGCCAGCCTCTCGCCAAGGCCGTCGAGGCCCTGGGTGAACTTTTCGCCTTTGGAGAGAGGCAGATCCACCGTGCTCTTGTCCACCTTGATGCCTGGTATGACGCCGGCGTTCTTGAGTACTTCCGGCATCGGGGTGCCGTCCGAGGTCTCCTGGCGGATGGTCTCGTCGAAGAGGATCACACCCGATAGGAACTCTCCGATGCCCTCGGTCGTAAACAGCATCTCCCTGTAGGCGCGACGGCTGTCCTCGCTAGACTCTATGCCCATAGCATCGAACCGCTTGCCTATGGTCCCGAAGCTCTCGTCCGCAGCAAGAATACCCTTACCAGGGGCCACCAGCTCGCGCGCCGTCTCCTCCAGCACCCGAACATCCATCACAGATCTCCTCTCATCGAACCTTGCGACAGAGGCCCCGGACCGCGGTCCGAGGCCCCATGATCATAGCGTTTTGAAGGGCCTTTCCTCCTTCAGACCTTTACGAGCTCCCGATCCTTCTCCGACACGCGCTCCTTTTCGACCTTCTTCACGCGCTCTTCACGTTGCCTGCGTTCTTCCTCCTCAAAAGCCTTCCTGCGAGCTTCCTCTTCCATCTTGCGGTCTCTGTAGGAATAGCACACGGTACAACCTCCTTGCTCGCGTTTTCCCGTCCAAGTTCTGTCTACCCGCACCTCGTCCACCTAAACATCGACCGAAACAACGACACGACTATCCAGGCCGCTTCGTGCCCGAACCCCCGACAAGCGAAGCCCGAAGGGCCGAGCGTGCTGAAAGCGGAGGCCAAAGGCCGAAGCGTGCTTCAAGCGAAGCGCCGTGCTATACGTTAGTGTTCGCAGCTATATGCCGTCCCTGGCGGCGGAAGGTGAGAGAGGCCGTGACTAACAGGCTGGCGAACGAGACGAGCCCGTACCTGCTCCAGCACAAGGACAACCCTGTGGACTGGTACCCGTGGGGCGAGGAGGCCCTTCGGAGGGCGCGCGATGAGGACAGACCCATCCTGCTCTCCGTCGGCTACAGCGCGTGCCACTGGTGCCACGTGATGGAACGCGAGTCCTTCGAGGACGGCGAGACCGCGCGCATGATGAACGAGCACTTCGTGAACATCAAAGTGGACCGCGAGGAGAGGCCCGACATAGATTCCATCTACATGGCCGCCGTCCAGGCCCTCACCCGCCACGGCGGCTGGCCGATGACGGTCTTCCTCACCCCCGACGGGGCGCCCTTCTACGGCGGCACCTACTTCCCGGCCGTCCCCTCGCGCGGCATGCCCTCCTTCCAGCAGCTGCTCCTCAGCGTCGCTGACGCCTACGAGAACCGCCGCGCTGAGGTGCTGCAAAGCGCCGAGTCCGTCCGCAACTTCCTTCGGGCCTCGACCGCGGCCGCCATGCCCGAGGCCGAGGCCGCTGGCACAGAGTTGCTTGACCGTGCGGCCGACGCCTTGCTCTCTCAGCTCGACAGGCGCTTCGGAGGGTTCGGGGCCGCCCCCAAGTTCCCGCAGGCCATGAACCTGGAGGTCTTGCTTCGCCACCACCACCGCACCGGAGACCGTTCCGCACTCGACGGTGTGGAGCTAACGCTCAGGCAGATGGCGAACGGTGGCATATACGACCAGCTGGGCGGCGGCTTCGCCCGCTACTCGGTAGACGCCTACTGGCTCGTCCCGCACTTCGAGAAGATGCTCTACGACAACGCCCTCCTCTCCCTCCTCTATCTGGAGACGTACCAGGCCACGGAGGACGCCTTCTACCGCCGTATCGCCGAGGAGACCCTCGACTACGTCCTGCGCGACATGACGAGCGAGGACGGCGGTTTCTACTCGGCCGAGGACGCCGACTCCGAAGGCGTCGAGGGCAAGTTCTACGTCTGGACGCCCGAGGAACTGGAGTCCGCCCTAGGTCCCGACGAAGCTAGCCTCGCGGCGCGCTACTGGGACGTGACGGAGCGGGGCAACTTCGAGGGCAGAAACATACTGCACGTCCCCCTCCCGCCAGAAGCCGTCGCAGGGGAGTTCGGGCTCACGTCCGAGGAGTTACGGGAACGCCTCGTGGAGAACCGGGGAAAGCTCTTCGCCGTCAGGGAAAAACGCACCAGGCCGGGGCGCGACGAGAAGATCCTCGCCGCCTGGAACGGCCTTATGCTCCGCTCCTTCGCCTTCGCTGCGCGCGTCACCGGCCGCGAGGACTACCGCGAGGCCGCCGTAAAAAACGCGACCTTCATCGTGGAAAAGATGAAGGAAGACGGCCGCATCCACCGCTCGTACAAGGACGGGAGGGCGAGGTTCAACGGCTACCTGGAGGACTACGCGATGGTCGCGGATGGACTGGTCGCCGTCTACGAGGCCACCTTCGAGACGCGCTGGCTCGTCGAGGCCGACGCCCTCATGGACGCCGTCTCCGAGCTCTTCTGGGACGAGGAGAAGCGCGCCTTCTACGACACCCCTGCCGACCACGAAGAGCTCGTGACCCGACCGCGCGACGTCTACGATAGTGCCGCGCCCTCGGGGACATCGGTCGCCACCGAGGTTCTGCTCAAACTCTCCCTCTTACTCGACCGGGCCGACTACCGCCAGCGGGCGGAGGACGTACTCGAGGAACTCGCCGGCGGCATGGAGAAGATCCCCGGCGCCTTCGGGCGCCTCCTCTGCGCCCTCGACTTCTCGACCTCAGACCCCCGCGAGGTCGCCATAATCGGCGACCCAGGAGCAGCGGATACCGGCGCCCTCCTGAACACGGTCTACTCCACCTATCTACCGAACAAGGTCGTAGCGGGCCGCGGCCCCGATGACGACGAGGCTGGAGGTTTGATCCCCCTCCTCGCCCAGCGCACCCCCCGCGAAGGCAAAGCAACGGCCTACGTCTGCGTCCAATACGCCTGCCAGGCTCCCACCACGGACCCGGGAGAGCTCGCAGGACAACTCGGCGTTTAGCGGTTGGGGGAAGGGGCCTGTCCTCCCCCAACCGCGCAGGTCAGCAAGTCAGTACTTCAGCTTTTTGGTTGCCGAGGCTGGCGGCTCGTCTTGCGTGAGCCCTACGCGCGACGCCGTAAAGCGGTTCGCAAGGGCGCCAAGCTACCATGTACCCGCATTCGACCACGAGCAGCCTTCAGCGAGCACGAGAGGCTGAAATGCTGAAGTGCTCTAACTCCTGTCGCAGACGTAATCGCGGGAGGGGTCGTAGTCGCGGCTGTCCACCTCTTCCGTGCGAGGGCCGTAGAGGTGGACCGAGACGGCAGGGCTTGCGCCGGGGTTGCCGACTCTGTGGATGCCGCCTTCTCTGGGCAGCACCGTCGAGGCGCCGTCCTCGGGGCTCCAGCAGAGTTGCCAAGCTTTCTGCAGGTGGTCGTACCCTGTTTGGGAGCCGTCGTCGAGGCGGTCGTAGCGCTCTTCGAGTACCATACCGGCGGCGCAGGCGTAGGCGCCCCAGGAGGGGTGGTCGTGGCTGGTCCCCGTCCCCGCGGGCCACACGAAGATCTGCAGCGAGTATGTGCCATCGTGGGCGTCGTAGCAGCGGGCCGCGTACCAGCCTTCGGCGTACCTAGCCTTTCTGAGCAGGGGAAGGATCTGTGAGCCCAGGAAGGCCGGTTCCTTCACGAGGTCGGCCAGGAAGCGGGCGGCCTGCGGCAGGGCCGATCCGCGGGGAACTCGCAGATGAGCCTCAGCTCGTTCGGGCTGTTGGCAAGGGATATCGTCATCGGGTTCTCCTTGTGTTTCGGGCGACGTTTCGGAAGACAACGTGGGAGCCGGCAACTCGCCCGGCTCCCACGCTCTACTATCCCTCGTCGTGAGAAATTAGCGAGGGGTGCCCTATTAGTATGCGGCAACCACTTCGGCGTGGCGGTCGATGTACGGATCTTCGGTGACGCCAGGCCCGCCGGTGCTCGTTGCGTGGATGCCCGGGTGAACGGCGCGCCCGCCCGCGCCAATCGGTGCAGCCGGCTGCAGTATGGCTGCCAGCGCCACCACCAGCAGGACCAGCACCCCGAGCAGCACCATCGCCACCGACCTCCAGGGATTGCGGGTGCGTATCACCTCGTTCATCTTCTCTCCCTTCGCTCGAACCGATGTTACGCACACAACTATGGCGCTGGAGGGTTAGTGAAGGATCGGTCAATCGGCCCATTAGCGATGCCCATATTGCAAGCAAGAGCACATGAGCATAAATGCCCACAGCGGTTTTCGGGAAGACTCAGCCTTTCCGAAAACCGCGCTGTCAGCAATCAGCTTTCGGCCAAAAACAAGTAGCTGACAGCCGATCGCTGAGTGCTGACCGCTGTCAGGCCAGGCCGTGTTCCAGGGCGAAGCGGGTGGCCGCGGTGCGGGAGCCGACCCTGATCTTGTGGTAGACGGAGTTGAGATGCCTCTGGACGGTGCGTGGGCTGAGGAAGAGCGTTTCTGCGACCTGGGCGTTCGTCATACCGGTGGCCACCAGTTTCAGGACCTCGACCTCCCGGGACGTGAGCCCGGCCGGGGGCTCGGAACTGGTGGGCGGCTGCTCCGGGGCAGGGGTCGTTGCTGACGGCTCCTCGGGCGAGAGGGCGTACTCGATCGCTTCTTTCAGCCGCATGGCCCGCCCCCGCCTCAACGCCTCCTCTCACCCCTGCTCCCCGAGCCGAGAGCGGGCCCTGACGAGTGAAGGCTCGCGCCAGGCAACCTCTTCCGGTGTGTGCTGGAATGCCACCGCTTCGCTCAGCGTCTCGCGCATCGCTTCGGCCGCCCCGAAGTGCCTGGCCGCCCGACCAGCGTCCCCCTCGGCCCCGGCGATACACGCCAGACCGTCCAGGCTCTCCGAGGCGCAAGCCTTGTCGCCAAGCTCTTTGGACACCGCGAGGCTTTCCCTGTAGAAGGTACTGGCCCGATCGTGGTACCCCTGCAACAGCGTCGCCCATCCCAGGTTGTCCAGGGCGAAGTTGAGGTTTCTCTTGTATCCGTGCTCTCGGCAGATCACGACGGCCTCCTCGTTCAGCGCCGCCCCCTCTCGTAGTCCCCTTCGAGTAGCAGTTGGTAGCCCAGGCTGAACAAGAAATCGGGGTGTCGGAAAGTGTAGCCCGCCTCCCGGCACAGGTCGGCGCCTTCTTCGTAGATCTCCATTCCCCGCTTGGTGTCTCCCAGCCCCCACGCGGTGGCCGCAAGCTGGATGAGCGCCTCCGCGATCATGATCCTGTCGCCGGCCTTGCGGCTGATCTCGAGACTCTCTTCGAGCAGCTCTTTGCCCCGTTCGTAATCTCCCCGCACCCACGCGGGTCCCGCCGACATGATCTTCAAGGAGGCGGCGAGGCTGGTTTCGATCTCCGCTTCGGCGCTGAGCTCTATGGCCTCCCCGGCTATCGTCTCAGTGCGGTCGTGGTCCCACTGGTCGAAGGCCAACCAGTACAGCGCCTCCAGGGCTCTTATCCTCACCGCCGCAGGTGCCCCTTCGTCCCTGGCAAGCGCCACCTCCAGCCACTTCCTTCCTTCGTCCGAGTGGCTGTGTATGTGCCAGAAGGTTCCGAGAACCCCAGCAAGCCGCAAGGTCAGCTCGATCTCACTCACCTCCAGTGCAAAGGACAGAGCGGCCCCCATGTTGTCGTGCTCCGCTTCGAGCCGTTCTAACCACTTCTTGTCCCCGGCCCCCCGCAACTTCGGCTGGGCTTTTCGGCCAGGGCGAGAAAGTAATCGGCATGCCGGCGCCGGACCGTCTCGCCTTCACCTGCATCCTCAAGCTTCTCTCGGGCGTACTGTTTTACTGGCTCGAGCATCCTGTAGCGGAGCCCGCTCCCCTCGTGCTCTTCGGCCAGCACCAGGGACTTCTCGACCAGCCCGGAGAGCAAGTCAAGTATCTCGCCTTCCTCGACGCCGTCGTCAGATGCCACCGTCTCCGCGGTCTTGAGGGTCCATCCGCCCGCGAAGACCGAGAGCCTCCGGAACAGGACCTTCTCCGGCTCGGAGAGCAGATCGTGGCTCCAGTCGCGTGCGCCTTTAAGCGTCCGCCGCCTCGGCTCCGCCGTCCGGCTACCACGCGTCAGAAGGTCCAGAGAGCCCCCGAGCCTCTCGGAGATCTGCTCCAGTGAGAGCGTGCCCACCCTGGCGGCGGCCAATTCTATGGCCAGCGGGATGCCTTCGAGCCTGCCGCAAATTTCGGTGAGGGCGACGTTGTGCTAGCCCAGGGAGAAAGAGGGGTCTCGCCCCCTGGCCCGCTCGACGAAGAGCCGCACCGACTCGTAGCCCTCCAGCTCCTCCGACGGGGACGCGAGCCCGTCCTCGGGCACCGAGAGCGGGGGCACGAGCCACCTCACCTCCCCTTCCACTCCGATGGCCTCGCGGCTCGTGGTCAGGATGCGCAGGTGCGGGCAAGAGTCGAGCAGCCTGTCCACGAGCCGGGCGGTGGCCTTGAGGAGGTGCTCGCAGTTGTCCACGAGAAGGAGCAACTGCCTGTCGCGCAGGACCTCTGCCAGCGTGTCGTCGAGCGGCTGGGCGGGACGCTCGGGCACCCCGAGGGCCTCAGCTACCTCCTTGGGCACGAGCGGCCCCTCGGAGAGCGTAGCCAGCTCCACCAGCCACACCCCGTCGGGGTAGGCCTCGACGAGGCGCGGGCCACCTTCAGGCGAGGCACGTCTTGCTCGAGCCCCCAGCGCCGGTGAGGGTGAGGAGCCGCGTCGTCTCCAACTCCCGTTTCGTCTCCCCGAGCTCGTGCTCACAGCCAACGAAGCTGCTACGAGCAGCAGGCAGGTTGTGCCGTGGTGCTGTAGAGAGCTGTTGCGACCTACCGGTGGTCAAAGTATCCCATCCGATCATCCGTCCACTCGGTTTGTTGGAAGCTGGCGGTCCTTCGCTTCGATGCAGGACCGCCTCTCCTGCGGCGCGTGCGCCATCGGACATTATTGTAGCAATAGCCCTGGCGCGCAATGGTGATCCGGCCTCGGAGCATCGGCTTACCGGATGCCTTGTCGGACGAGACGCTACCGGTTCGCCTGCTTTTGCTTCGGGTGTCCGTCGGGGCGCAACCACAGCGAGCCGTGGGCGGGCCGCAGCGTCTCCTCGATAACCCCCACAAGATCTTTGTTCAGGGTCTCCAGATCCGTCTCTTCACGCAGCCTGGCCGAGAACTCTTCCAGGGTCTTCCGCGCGTCGTACTTGCGTCTGTAGAAGCGGCGATCTATGAACGATTGGATGCGGCGCCTCAACGGGTTGAAGAGCGCGGCGATTGCTAGGGTAGAGATTACGACCGCCAGTTGCGGTTGCTGCTCCTAGCCCGTGAGGGCGCGGAAGACGACCTGGGTCGCCGTGATGCCCCCGAAACAGAGCGCGAGGAGCGTGGCCGTGAGCGAGCCGTAGACGAGGGCGCGGTTGATGACGATGTCTAAGTCATAGAGGCGATATTTCAGGATCGCGAAGCCTATGCCACCGGGACTCCGGCGAAGCCAAGCACGGCGACCGAGAAAAGAAGGTCGAACCACCAGGGCTTCGGAGGCAAGCCACCACCGTCCCACGTTGCTACGAGCAACGGGCTGAGGATCATGGCGCACAGGTACACCAGGCCAGCGAGAGAGGCGACGAAAGCGACCCATTTGATCTGCTAGCGGTCTTCCCCCCTGAACGCCGGTAACGCAACCCCAGGCTCACCGCCGAAGCATGGATGCAAAGAGGCAACAGCGGGATGATGATGTACGTCGCACCCACCAGCCAGGGGAGCGCCTCGAGCCCTAACGGTACTGTACCCCTCCCTGGTTCTCAAGCAGCTCCGGAGCGAGCCCCTCCGCAACGCTGAACAAAACTATAACGACCCCCGAGAATACGGCTAGAGGACGCCATCTTTTCGAGGGAAGCTTCCCATCCGGGAACAGCAAGATCAGGTAGGGTCCGAGCAGCCTCACGGTGGGCACCCACAGCCACGTGTTGCCCAGCGCGCCGACCGTCACGGGAAAAGGAACCGAGCCAGGACTGGAAACGCCGTAGAGGTCGTAGCTGTCGGTAACCGCGAGGAGCATCCACAGCAAGCCGTCCGCCAAAAGGATCCAACCTATAGGGTTCTGCGGACGCCCGGACGCGACGAGCGCGCCCACGATGGGAAAGGCCAGAAAGAGCACGAAACCCACCGTCTCGCTGATTGCGCCGACAAGGGTCGACTTGTCCTGGGATTGCACGGATTGGCGAGGACGGAAAGCACGCTGGCGGCGACGAACATGGCCACCGAGAGCGCGGCCAGCGACCACACCAGCCATGCGGCGGCACGGGCGTTCGTCCCACCGGCCCCCGAAGCGTGTTCCTTTATACTTTCTGTCACGATCCCACTATACCGGACGATCGTCTGCCAAACGTTACGGACGGCGTTACGGGATCATGATCCTCTGAAGCTCGGTGCGCCTCGACTCTGGCTACCCGAAGATGGCGAGCGGTAGGTAGGAGGAGACGATCCAGTTCGGCTGGTCGACTATCTCGGATATCTTGAGGTCGACCACGAGGCTCGCGAGCACGTACGCCTCGACGGGCTCGAGACCGTAGGTCGTGCTTACGTGCTCGACCATCGCCCTCGGGGAGTCCTTCGCAGCCTGCATGAGATCCTCGTTCACGCCCATCGTAGCGTACCAGCCGCGCTCCTCGACCAGGGGCGTGAGCGGTGCGGGGGTCCTGAACTGGGGAGCGGGGATGCTCTTGCCCTTGATCAGGTCGAAGCGCAACACGGCGTACATGGGGCTCTCGATGCCAGTGACGCAGACCTCGCCGTCGCCCTGGGCCGCGTGCGCATCACCACAGGAAAAGAGCGCACCGGCGTGCTGCACCGGCAGGTACAAGATTGAGCCTTTGGTGATGTGTCTCGTGTCCATATTGCCGCAGAACGGTCCGGGCGGCATGATCACGGGCTTCTCGG
>JBKPOM010000164.1:0-6190 GCA_046733115.1 Actinomycetota bacterium
GGCCTTGTACGCCCCGGAGAAGAAGGTGCGCACCATGTGCAAACCGATCACGACGATCAGGACGTTGGCCGACCAGAAATGAATGCCCCGGATGAACTGCCCGAAGTACGCCTCGGTCATTATGTAGTAGATGGAGTCCCAGGCCTCGTCCGCGGTCGGGGCGTAGTAGAAGAGCAAGAGGATGCCTGTGAGGAACTGCAACGTTATGAGGAAGAGCGTCGCGCTGCCTAAAGTGTAGAGCCACTTCCCTTTGCTCGGGACCGGCTCGTAGAGGAACGTCTCCGTCATCGACACGATGCCGGTTCGCTCCTCCATCCAGTCCGCGAGGTTCCGGCCCACTTCGCGCGTCCTCGATTTGATCCTGGCTATCATCGCTCCCCAGGCTCCCTGTCTAGACCACCCACGGCCTGCCGTTGGTGAAGTCGTGCTTTACGTAAAGGCTTCCGTCCTCGCGGATCTCGTGGGCGAAACGGAAGAGACCGTGCGGGGGCGGTCCCGCGCGATAGCGCCCGTTTATGTCGTACTCGCCCCCGTGGCACGGGCATACGATCAGGCCCTTCTCCGCCTGCCACCTCGTGGGACACCCAAGGTGAGCGCAGTGGTTGCTCAAGACGTTTATCCGCCGGCTCAACTCCTCGACCTCGGACGCCGAAAGCGTCCGTGTACCCCTTGTATCCTCCAGGATACCGGGGAGCTTGCCGTCCCGCCAGGAGACCAGAACGGCGTCGATCGCGGTCCCCACGTTGGGCGACACCCCTTTGGGGGTCGGCTCCTCTTCGGCTCCGGGCTGGCCGGAATCGTAGGTCTGCTTCTGGGGGAACTCTACCCTATACTCTATCGGCGCGCCCGAGGGGATCTCCCAGACCGATCCGGCCTCTACCCACTCGTCGGGGATGTCCGATCGCCCCTGAAAGTTGGTCTGGATCGTGGGGCTCAGGACGTAGACCGCGGGGGGGATGGTCAGCGCGGCCCCGACCAGCGACCCCACTATGCCCATCGCCAGGAACTGGCCCCGGCTTATCGGATCTCTCTGTAGCTCGGCCAACCTTGACGCTCCTCCTAGGGCTCCTGTGGGTTCTCCGGTCGAAGCTCACCGGGATTTACGGGGTTCTCGCTCTCCACCCGATATGAGCCGTCGCCGTATATCGTGTAGGGTACCCGCGAATTGGACTTCATGAAGCCCATGTTCAGCGTCACGACGGCGGCCAGGATTCCCAGGGCCAGGAGGGCCGAGCGGTGCCGGCCGCTCGGGCTCCCGTACCTGAACCGCCCGCGGCCCCGGACGTAGGCGACAAGTGTCCCCACGGTCGCCAGGACCATGATGCCGATCATGATGTAGCGCATGTACAAGAACGGCCAGGCGGCTATCGGCGAGATCGAGTACAGTCCGGCCAGCGCCGCGATCAGCCCGAAGAAGCGGATCGAGACGCGCCCGGCCCTCTCAGGGTGCCGTTCGGCCCCCAGGTACATCGCCACGTTGGACAGGACGAAGAGCCCGACGACCATGAGCAGGTTGATCCAGAGCAGGTGCGAGGTGAAGGTGCTCTCGGGCCCGGCGCCCACGAGCCGGTCGTAGGGGCCGGACGCGCCCGGGGCCGACAGCTCCCCCGCCTGGTAGTCCAGGTTCTTCAGGGTCAGGGCGATGAAGAAGCCGGCGAACGGTTGGAACAGCAGAAAGACCGTGCCCCAGATCAAGCCCATCGAACCGGCCCAGTCGTAGAATGCCCTGTCCTCGGCCTTCTTGGAGCGGGCGTACATGAAGGCGGCCCACGCGGCGACGGCGAAGGCGGGCCAGGAGAGGTTGCCGAAGGTGCGATGTATGTCCAACGTTAGCCACATCGGGCTGATGAGGCTGTCGAGGGACGAGCCGATGTCGCCCACGCCGGTGCCGTCCGAGACGGCCGGGTTGCCGGCCCCGCCGCCCGTCACCATGAAAGTGTCCATCCCGGTCAGGATCGTCTGCCATATCCAGATGAAGAACGCGGCGGCGAGCCCGGCCGCTATGTTCTTGGGGAGCGCCCTGTTCTTCGCCCTGTAGTAGTGGAAGTAGAAGAGCCAGATGGTGAGCAGCATGGAGGCCATGGCCATCACCGGGAAGAACCAGAAGAAGTGGGTGAACAGCGCCGCCGTGACCGTGGGATAGAGCCCCACGAGGACCACCAGGAACATGACCGCCCACGTGGTACCGAGGCTGAAGGTCAGGATGTTGAAGCGGGCCATCGAGTGGGCGAGGCGCTCGAATCGGGGGCTCCCCGTGCGCACCGACCAGGCCTGCAGCAGCGGGGAGCCTATAGCGTACCCCACGAACAGCTGGGCGAAGAACATGTGGATGAGCACCACTATGCCCACGAGCGCTCGGGCCCCCAGGTAAGGGAACTCGATGCTCGGAAGCTTGAGCCCCTGAAGGACCAGAATAGAGAGACTTATAGCCGGAAAATCCATCATGGCTCTCTAGGTTTCCCGCGCGCCCGCCACGTGTTCCTGGCCCTCCTCAGCCCCTCCCGCCCGGCGCAGCGTGGCCCCGCTCGTGGGCTGGGGCTCCAGGCGCCGCTCGACTATGTAAAAGTCGGCCCCTTGCCTTTGCAGGACCTCCCAGATGGGCCTGAGGGCCCGGCGGTCGGCCGTGCTGGCGAAGAGGAGGACCTTGCCCCTCTCGAACGCGTCGTTCCAGGCACCTAAGTCTTCGGAGGGCGCCTCCATCTCCATGAGGATCGGGTCTACCCCGACGCTGGTGAACGTCCCGGCGGCCAAAATCGCGGCCACGACGCTAAAGAACACGAAGACCATCGTGCCGATGCCGGGGGCTGTGAACGCGAAGAGGAGCGACGCGACGACGAAGATCGCGGCGAACCCTATGGGAATCTCGAGTCCCCGGAGGTCGTCGGGGACGACGATGTAGCGCGTGCCCTCAGGGAAAGGCTCCGGTACGTCGGGATCCCCGCGCTTCAAGATCACCGTGAGGTCGTCGCCGGTTATCCCCAACTCTCTGAGGTCCGAGACGGCCTGGTTTAGCCCAACGCCGTCTTCCAGGACGCCGACCACCGTGTAGCCGTGCTCTCTCTCGGAGAGAACACCTAGTGGCTCACTCAAAGTGGTGGCGCCTAATCCGTGAGAGCAAGATCCACCTTCCCCGCACAACTTGGGCACTTTCCCTCATACATTGTGCCACACTATGTGGGAGGCATTCTCCGCTCGTTTTGCCCACCAACTCACGCAGCATTTCCACCGCCTCCGAAGGTTTCCGTGCGCCTCTGATCCGGCGAACGGCCCTCCAACCGCTCGCGTTGGGATTGCACGGTGTACTTGGGGTCGCGCGCCGACTGGAAGCCGGCTTTGAAGACGGACCACCGTTTGGTCGCCGCTCCGCCGAGCGCTAGGACTCCGCCCAAGACCGCGGCCCAACGCCGCTTGCGTCCGAGGATGGCCGTGAGCGTAGCCCCCGAGGCGGTGAGGGCCGTCGAGAGCGTCTCGTAGCGTCCGGCTTCTTCCTTCTCGTAGGGTTCGGCCAGCCCTCCGAGACGCCGCTTCATCGCCTCCGAGACGGCTATCTCCAGGGCTGACCCGCCGATGAGGAGCCTCCGGGCCGGTCCGGCGGCTTCGGGCGGCGTGAAGATCGTCGCCGCCGCTCCCGCGCTGGCCGCCGAGGAGGCGGCGAACACGAGCGGAAGCTCGCGTTGGGCTTCGTGCCACACGGGTACCGAGGTGTCTGCGATCAGCACAGCCGTGTAGGTGGAGAGAGCGGGACCGAGAAGAGCCGCCACCGTCTCGGCGGCCTTGCCGAGGCGCGGAAATATTCCGAGCACGTCGGTCGCCGCAACGACACCGGAGTAGGTCCCGAAGGCCGAGAGGATCCAGGTCCCCACGCTCATCGGCGAGGTCGGCTTGAAGACCCTGAGCATGTTGTAGAAACGCGACGGCATGCCGAGGTCCAGGATCAGGAACACCGGGCTCGCCGTCGCCCCGGCGAGCGCGGTAAGCCGCGCCGTCCGAGCCAGCCGCTCGTTGCCGAGGAGGCCGGCCAAGAGACCGAGCCCCGAGGAGGCCCCGGCCAGCCCTCCGGTAAAGAAGTAGGCAGGGATCTCCCACTCCCACGTGGGCTCTTTGATAACGGGCTGCCCGTAGTACGAGCGCGTCTCTCCCTGACCGTGCCCGCGGACCTCCTCGGAGACCGAACGCTCCCGGGGCCGCGCCTCGCTCATCGCCCGCCCCCGATGAAAGCCGCGGCTATGCCAGCGGCGAGGGCCCCCGCCGCGACGGCCGCAGATCCCCACAGGCTGCCGAACTTGCGGCTGACCACCTCGGGATCCGGCGGCAGCCCGTAGACCTCCGGCTCGTCGAGCAGGAGGAAGAAGGCGCCCATACCGTATCCTTCCTCGTCCGCCCCGTAGAGGCGAGCGCCTTCCGCGCCGGCCTCGACGACCATCTCCAAGCGCCCGTTGGCCTTCTCCCTAAGTTCCTCCAGCGGACCGTACTGGATCGAGTCGGTCGGACAAGCCTGGGCGCAGGCCGGCTCCAGGCCGTCTTTTTGCCGGTCGTAACAGAGGGTGCACTTCCACACCCTCCCGTCACCCTCGCGCTGATCGAGGACGCCGAAGGGGCACGCCGGCACGCAGTAGCCGCAGCCGTTGCAGATGTCCTCCTGCACCACGACCGTGCCGAACTCGGTGCGGAACAGCGATCCCGTGGGGCACACGTCGAGGCAGGGAGCGTTGGTGCAGTGCTTGCACACGTCCGAGGACATGAGCCACCTGAAGTCGGGGTCGCCCTCGACGGCCGGGGTGCCGAGGCCCGTCTCCTGCTGTACGTACACGGGCTTTCGCTGCTCTATAAAGGCGACGTGGCGCCAGGCGTCGGCGCCGAGGTCGCCGGTGTTGTCGTAGGAGTTGCCGGTCAGCTCCATGAGGGTCGTCGGGACCTGGTTCCATTCCTTGCATGCCACCTCGCACGCCTTGCAGCCGATGCAGACGGTGGTGTCCGTAAAGAAGCCCATGCGCGGTTTTCCGTCGCCGTCGTAGGTCTTCTGCCCGAGCGGGATCACGGGCCGCGTCTCGGGTGTCTCTACCCCCTCGATGTTGTACGCGTCGGTCGTCCCTGAGCCCGGGATGACGTTAGGCTGTTCCGTCGCCTCGCTCACGCTCCACCCCCTCCGTTCTCGTCCAGACGGTCGGCGAACCCCCCGACGCGCGCCGAGCCGACGCGACGCCTGTAGCCCTCGACAAACCCGGCGAGGGCGGGCCCGCGCGGCCTCCTGCCGGGCCGGATGTCGCAGGTTGCAACCTTGTACTCGCCGATGTGTACGTTGGGGTCGAGGGCCAGCCCCAGCAGGTCGTTCGCCGAGTCGCCCTTTACCAGGCCCTTCTTGCCCCAGTGGTAGGGCATGCCCACGAGGTAAGTTTTCCTGCCCTGCACCAGGAGCGGGGCCAGCCGGTCGGTGACGAGCACCCGCGCCTCTATCGCCGAGCGCATCGTGACGACGGTGGCCCAGCCGCCGTTCGTCAGGCCGACCTTCTCGGCGAGCTCCGGCGAGACCTCGCAGAACATCTCGGGCATGAGCTCCGAGAGGTGCCCGGTCGTGCGGCTCATGCCGCCGGCGGTGTGGTGCTCGGTGAGGCGGTAGGTCGAGAGTACGTAGGGGAAAGCTTCGGACCCCGTCGCGCTACCCGACGGGTTGTAGGGGTTGTCGTTTCTCGGGAACCGCTCGCGAGCGGGGTTCGCCCTTTGCCCGTATAGGGCGTTCTCGAAAGGCGACTCCTCGGGCTCGTAGTGGGTGGGGAGCGGCCCGTCCGTCAGCCCGGCCGGCACGTACAGCCAGCCCCTCCCGTCGGCCTGCATGATGAACGGCCTGTCCCCGCGGATGGCGTCCTCGGCCCGGGCGTCGTTGGGGGGCACGTAGTCGGGGCGCTTGGTCGGGGAGAAGTCGGGGACGTCCTCGCCGACCCAGCTGCCCTCGTCCTCGTCCCACCAGACGTACTTCTTGCGCTCGGACCAAGGTTTGCCGTCGGGGTCCGCGGAGGCGCGATTGTAGATGATGCGGCGGTTCATCGGCCACGCCCAGCCCCACTCGGGGGCGACGTAGGACTGCTCGGTCCAGGGCTTGCGGCGGTTGGCCTGGTTTTGCTCTTCGGCGTAGACGCCGCAGTAGATCCAGCACCCGCACGTGGTGGACCCGTCGTCCTTTATCTGGAGGTAG
>JBKPOM010000165.1:0-56765 GCA_046733115.1 Actinomycetota bacterium
TCTCGGCCTCCCTCAAAATCTCTTCGCGCTCCGCATGCGAGAGCGAGGAACCGGCCTTCAGCCGTTCCTGGTGCTCTTTGAGGTACTGTATAAAGTCCCTGATACCCACGGGGCGGGATTATATCGGTTCAGGGCCGGGACTCCAGGAAGATCTTACGCGTCACCTCGCCCGAGCCCCGCCTGCGGGCGTGATCCTCGGCGAGCCGCCTCGCCCTACCTCGCAAAAACGGCGGCACCCCGGCGACCTCCTGCAGCGCCCCATCTGTCCACTGGATGGCGCTCTCGCTGATGGGCTCCGACTTTTTCCAGCGGAGGGCGTTATCGAGGGCGTCGGCGAGGACGCTCGAGCCGGCATAGCCCATGAGTGGTCGCTCGACGAATGGCCTGTCGGCGCTGGGGGGACAGAGGGGGAGGAATGGTACTTCGAGGGATTCGGCCACGCCCTCTTCCAGGTGCGTTCCGATGATCAGGTCCGGCTCCTCTGCCTCGATGCGGGCCGCCACCGCTTCTGGATCTTCTTCGACGAAGGCACCTTCGGTGAAGGTGTGCGCGTGGAAGAGGAAGTCTCTCTCGAGGTGCGTGAGGTAGGTGCCGCAGGTGATGATCTCCAACCCGACCTCGTGGGCGAGGGCGTATCCGAGGCCTAAAGGGTAGGTGAAGTCCCCGAAGATGGCGACCCTGCGGTTCTCGAAGGTCTCCGGCGGTTCGAGGCGCGCGTACCAGGGGAGCTTCGCCGTGTGGGCGAGCTCGGCCCAGATCGTTCGCTGCACCGACTTCGGGTCGAGCTGGCACAGCTCGCCGACGGCCCGCAGGGCTGCGCCTGTCCCCGCCGCGCCGATCATCGGGGTCGTCACCCGCGGAATGCCGTGCTCGTCCTGCAGGTAGAGGGTCGCGGACTCCCCGATCTCCCTGTACAGGAGCAGGTTGGCCCACGCGCGGGTGAGGCGGCTCAGGTCCCTCGTGTCCGCCACCAGCGGCACCCTGGCGTTTACCTCGACCCCGATCAGGTCGAGCATTCGCTCGGCCTCGGCGTACTCGGCCGCCGCACCAGGCCCGAAGATGGGCGGCCCGAAGAGGTTGACCGTGGGATAAGGACTCCTCTCGAACGCGACCTGCGTGTGGGCACGGATCAGATCCTCCAACGTGAGCTCCGCGGCCTCCGTTTCTTTTATGCCTGCCCCCTCCCAGGAGAACGTCACCAGATTGGGGTTTCTCGCGCCTCGCTCGGGGAAAGGGTCGACCTGGATCTTCTCCCCCGAGAGCAGGGACGCCTCCGAGCGGGCCAGGACTATGGTCTCCGCCCTGGGGTGGCGCCTGAGGACCCCGGAGAGGTCGCGAACAAGGTTCCCCGGCGCCATCGAGTCCTCGGGCTGCTCGCGCAGTAGGCTGAGCGTGAGGGGCACCAACTCCCCCGTCCGCTCGCGGGTCCCATAGAGCGTCGGGAAGTACGTTTCGCCTGGTAGTGCCCTGAGCAAGGTGTGTACGCCCCTGATGCTGGTGGCGGTACGCAGGATGCCGTAGCTCTGCGGTCCCTCGTAGACGCCGCGCACCAGCCTCACAACTTCAGCGAGTCCAGGGTCTCTGCGCGTTTCAGGGTACGTGCAAGGAGCTCCAGGATGCGACGGGCGCCGCCGTAACCGTACAGACCGGCCCGAAGGAAGTCCTGGGGCGAGCGACACAGATGGCCGCGGGCGACGAGCGGCAGGTGAAGACCAGGGCTACAGATCACCACGTCCGGCCTGGCCTCGTCGATCCGGTTCGCCTGCCCCCTGTAATCCGGGGAGACGACGACGTCGACGTCCGGTCCTAAGGCCTGCAGCTCGGCGGACAGAAACCTGCGGTCGAGCCGCGGCGCCCCGACCTCGAGCACCACGGCCCCCGCGTCGGCGAGGAAGCGGGCGAGCGGTATCTCGAAGCCCGTGTCGCCGGCGAAGAAGACCCTCTTGCCCCTGATGCGGTTCCTGAGGGCCCCCAGGCCCTCCCACGCCGACCTCGCCCTTACGACCTCGCTGGTTCGGCTCCCGGCTTCCTCTGCCACGTCCTGCACGAAGCGTGCCGTGCCGTCCACGCCGACGGGCATGAGGGTTCTGACCACCGTCGCCCCGCGCCTCTCCGCGACCGCTGCCGCCGCCGTCAGATTCGGGTCCATGACGGCCACGACCGTACCCTCCCCGAGCGGCGGAAGCCCGGCTATCTCGGCCCCCGGCACGGCTCCCGCGACCTCCACCCCGGACCTTGTGAGCTCGGTGGCAAGACCCTGCGCGGCCCCCGGCGAGAGGGCGCCGCCCAGCAGCACCACGGGCCGTCCGTCGCCCGGCTCCGGGGCTTCGCGGCCCCGTCCCAGCAGGCCGCCGAAGAGCCCGCTGCGCTTTGCCGGGGAGGTCGTCTCCACGAGATCCGAGGTTCTCCTCTTGGGACAAAGGTTCGCCAGGGCGGCGATCACGCCGTCCTCGAGGTCGGTGGAGAGGGCGCCAGGGACATCGTGGGGGGCTTCGGGGTCGACCACCTCGGCGGGCAGGTCGAGCTTGCGGGCCGCGAGCCTGGCCTCGAACGCGGCATCGACCCCGAGCGCCTCCGCCGAGCGTCCCGCCACGAGCAGCACGAGCTCCGTGCCGCGCAGCCCTGCTGCGCTCTCCACGATGCGGGAAGCCAGAAGGCCTTGTGGAGGAGGGGCATCGGGGTCAAGGATAGCGAAGATCACACGCGGGTCGTGCCGGGAGGGCGGAAGGTTGGGGTAGGGCGCCGCAGGCAGGCACTGGACCAGGTGCGCTTCTGCCTGCGTGCCTGCGACCACCACGAGGACATTCCGAACCCTTTGTGCCAGGTTACTGACGGCGTGCAAAGGTGGGAGAACGTCCGGTATCCCCGACTCGTTGAGGATCGTCACTCTTCTTTCCTATCTAGCGGAGGCCGGTCCTTCCGCCTCGTCCCCACAGGGGGTACTAGTTTAAGGCGTTAAGGGTGTCGAGCGCCAGTGCCATCATGTTGTCCACGGCGCCGCGCAGTTCCTCGTCGCTGATCCTGACCAGCTCCGCCCCGATGGTGTCGGAGACGGTCAGCAAACATCCGGCCCTCACGCCATGCATCGCGGCTATCGTGAAGATCGCCGATGCCTCCATCTCGACGGCCAGTACCCCGAGGTTACCCCACAGCTCCGCGGGACCTTCGGTCGGATCGTAGAACAAGTCCGAGCTGACGATGGGCCCGACAAAAGTCCGCCGCCCCGCGCTCTCGCCGGCGTGGTAGGCAGCGTGGACGATGTCGAAGTGGGCCGCAGGGGCGTAGGGAAGGCTGCGGGTGAGCGAGGAGACCGTACCATCGTTCGGGGTCGCCGAGGTCGCAACGATCAAATCCCCGAGCTGCAGCTCCCTGCTATACGCGCCGCAGGTGCCGATCCTCAGCAAATTCCTCGCCCCGAGCTGTATCAGCTCCTCGGCCACGATCGAGGCGCTCGGGCACCCCATCCCGGTCGCCTGGACCGAGACTGGCTCCCCTTTATAAGTGCCCGTGTAACCGAGCATCCCACGCTCTTCGGTCACCAGCCTCGCGTCCTCGAAGAAGTTCTCGGCGACGTACTTCGCCCGCAGGGGATCACCTGGCAAGAGAACGCTCTCCGCGATATCCCCCGGCTCCGCTCGCACGTGAATCGGACTCATGTGTTGCTCCTCCCTTGCGGTCGTCGCAAGCTATCAGCCATCAGCTTTTTAGCTGACTGCTGACTGCTGATGGCTGTATTCACAGGCTATCCAGGATAGCAGGGGGAGGCTCTACGGGCTCGTCGGAGATCTCGAGCGCTTCGAGCACGAGGCGCTCGGCGCGCTCCGCTTCGCGTTCGCCGTAGAGGCGGGCTACGGGTTGGTTTTTCTGGATGTGGTCTCCCGCTCTCACGAGGACTTCTATGCCTGAGCCTGGGTCCACTTTGTCGCCTTTTTTGGCGCGGCCGGCCCCGAGAGCGAGTGCGGCGTTGCCGATGCCCGACGCCGCGAAGCTGGCCACGTAGCCGTCCCGCGGGGACTTTACTTCGTTGACCTCGACCGAAACGGGGAGGTCTTCCAAGGTGTCAGCGTCGCCGTCCTGGGCCCTGACGAACTCGCGGAACTTCTCGTAGGCCGCGCCCGAGGTGAGGGCGTTTTCGACAGCGGACTCTACGTCGGAGACGCCTTTCAGTTCGAGGAGGCGGGTGGCGACGTGGTTTACCTCGTTTGAGAGGTCGCCGGGAACGGGTTCGTTCTTGAGCAGGTGGACGCTCTCGCGGACTTCCAGGGCATTGCCCACGGCGCTGCCCAGGGGGTTATCCATGTCCGTAATGAGGGCCGAGGCCCTGACGTCGAGGTCTTCGCTCAGGCGCACCAGGAGCTCCGCCAGCCTGCGGGCATCCTCGGTCGTCTTCATGAAGGCTCCGGAGCCGCGCTTCACGTCGTAGAGGAGGTGGCCTGCGCCCGTGGCGACCTTCTTGGAGACTATGGAGGAGCCGATGAGGGGCAAGGAATCTACCGTGCCCGTCGTGTCGCGGAGGGCGTAGATCTCCTTGTCCGCGGGCGCGAGATCCCCGGCCTCGATTATGGCGAGCCCGACCTCTTCGACTTGTCGCGCGAAACGCTCCTCGGAAAGGTCGAACGAGAAACCCGGGATAGACTCCAGCTTGTCTATCGTGCCGCCGGTCGTGCCGAGCCCCCGTCCCGAGAGCTTGGCCACGGGGGCCCCGCAGGCCGCTACGGTCGGGAGCGCCGTCAGGCTAACCTTGTCGCCGACGCCCCCCGTGGAATGCTTGTCCACGCACTCGGGGAAGGAGTAGGTTTTGCCGGATTCGACCATCGCCCGCGTCAGCGCGAGCGTCTCCCCGTAGTCCATGCCTAGGATGAAGATCGCCATGAGCAGGGAGGCCATCTGGTAGTCGGGGATCTCCCCCGCAGTGTAGCCTTCTACCACGCTTCGGATGATCTCCTCCGAGAGCTCCCCGCCGAACTTCTTGATCTCTATAGCGTCGATGACTGCGTTTACGGAATGCATACGGTCCTCGCTGTCTTCTGCCCCGGTTGCATTCTAGCGGGTGCAAGCATTTCGGACTCTACTCAGGAAGTGCGGAGAGGACGCCTGCGAGGCGGTACAGATCCGGGTCGAGCGGGCGCTCCCTGCCGACGATCTCGTCTAGCGGGGCCCGGCAGATCTCATCCCCGCACAGGCCGACCATCTTCCCCGACTCGTCGTCCGCCAGCGCCTCGACGGCCGCGGCTCCCAGGCGGGAGGCGAGCACGCGGTCGAAAGAGGTCGGGCTCCCACCCGACTGGATGTGCCCAAGCACGGTGAGGTCCGCCTGGTAGGAGCCACCGGCGTCGTTTACGAAGTCGCGGAACTCGCCGGCAGAGGGTGAGGCTCCTTCTGCCGCCACCGTGAAGCGCGGCTTGCCTTTATCGTAAGACTCGTTGAGGAGTTCGAGCAGCTCCTCGGGCTCTGTCTCGAACTCGGGGACCATAACCGCGTCGGCGCCGCCGGCGATGGCGCTCATCACCGCGAGGAAGCCGGAGTCGCGTCCCAGCACCTCGACCACCATCGCCCTGCGGTGGGAGGTCGCCGTGTCCTTTATGCGGTCTATCACCTCAGCGGCCGTGTTAAGCGCCGTGTCGACCCCGATGGAGAGCTCGGTGCCGGGGATGTCGTTGTCTATGGTGGCGGGGACGCCCACCGTGGGCAAGCCGAATTCGTCGAGCGCCAGCCCGCCGGAGAGGCTCCCACCGCCCCCGATCACGACCAGCCCCTCAGCTCCCGCGTCGCGCAAGAGCTCTATCGCCCGCTCTTTGCCCTCTCCTTTCTCCTCGAACTCTGAAGAGCGGCCTGTGCCGAGGACGGTCCCGCCGAGTTGCACATAGCCCCAGAGCTCGGCGCGGTCGACGGGCCGGATCTCACCTTCCAGCAGTCCGTAATACCCCTCCTCGACCGCAAGGACCTCCCAACCCCGCGAGAACGCCTCCTGCGCCGCACCCCGCAAGGCGGCGTTATACCGGGGGCGACCCCCCCGCTCGTCAGCACCGCTATCTTCAAAGCTCTCTCCTCTCGTCAGGACTCCGAGACGAGTAATGTACCCGCGGGCGCCACTTTTCTCCCCGAGCCCAGTAACGTGGCGTTTCCTACGCGGGTAGAATTCACGCGGGTCGGCCAGAGGGAGGGCGAGCGGTGGTCTGTTCGCTGCGGGTAATGAGCTTCAACGTCAGGGGTGCTTCGCACAGGAGAGATGGGATCAACCTCTGGGAGCATCGGGCGGGCATGAACATCGATACTATCAGGCGCTACGGACCGGATGTGATCGGCTTCCAGGAATGCCAGAACGCGAACCTGGAAGTCTACAAAAAGGAGTTGCCCGGCTACACGCGTCTCAAAGGACCCCTCTACGGCACCGGCCAAGTCGAGGAGTACGCGGCCATCTTCTTCGACCCGGAGCAGTTCGAAGAACTCGACTCCGGCGGGTTCTGGCTATCCGACACGCCCGAAGAGTACTCCGCGAGCTGGGGGAACGAGGTCATCCGCTCGGCCAACTGGGCCGTGCTGCGATGCAGGGAGAACGGTGCTTCGTTCCTCCATGTCAACACGCACCTCGACCACGTCAGCGAGCCCGCGCGCGTCCAGGGAAACCGCCTCATCCTCGAGCAGAGGGAGGAAACCAATGCCAACCACGGAGACCCGCCGACCGTCGTAACCGGCGACTTCAACTGCAAGCCGGGAACCTCCCCCTACCGCGTCTTCGTCGAAGAAGGCTTCAAGGATACCTTTCTCGCGGCAGGAAACGAGGACGACGAGGGCGCGTACACGTTCCATGCGTTCAAGGGGGAGCACTTCACGCCGGCCGACATGGACAAGCCGGTGGGGCGCATCGATTGGATCCTGGTCCGCGACGATACGGGGATCGTAACCATACGCTCGCACGAGATCCTACGCGACGGCGACGAGGAGACGGGGAAGTACCCTAGCGCCACTACCCTGTCCTCGCACAGCTGGATCTCGCCGATTGACCGCGAACCTGCTCTACCGCCCGCGCATTCATCGAAAACATGCCCCGCACGCGACGCGGCGAAGGCGGTTCGCGAACCGCCCTACGTGCGCATTCGTGGGTTGAGGGCGTCGCGCGGGCCGTCGCCGAACAGCGTGAAGCTGATCAGGATCTGGCACAAGTATCTGGATCCCGAGCCCGATGAAGCTGAGTAACGACTCCGCGAAGATCGCATCGGGTATGGTGAACATCACGGAGATTATTGTGGGCCCAAGCGAGCTGGGTATGAGGTGCTTCCACACGAGGCGAAACCTGCCAGTACCTAAAGAACGCGAGGCCGAACTCCTGGTCCTTTAGCTGCAGCATCTTGCCACGCACGATCCTGGCCATGTACGTCCAGCCGATAAGCCCGATCGCGATGCTGATGGTGACGATGCCGGGTTGGAAGACGACCATCGCGAGGATGGCGACTACCAGGTTGGGTATGCTGTCGAGGAGCTCGATGATGCGCTGCACGACACCAAACGCCGAGCTCCTCTCATCCGTCATTCCCGCGGAACCTTTCCCCGCGAGAGCGAGGAGCGGGATTCCACGAGCAGTAGAAGACGTCGGTTTGTGCGCGGTGGCTGGCCCGTCATGGCGTTGGCATTCGCCCGGACCCGGCATCACCTCTGTGCGATTCGGGACGCTTGCTACGGCCGTCGAAAAACCACGCGACAATTGCGGGACGGGTGAACCCTCAAACCAGGCTCTTTCCGGGTAGTTCCTCCTTGTCTACGCCGAGCCACGCCGCTACGGTGGCTCCCGCGTCGGAGAAGCCTTCGCTAACACCGAGGTCGTGCGGCTCGGTACCGACGGCGAGGAGCGGGACGCGCTCGCGGGTGTGGTCGGTGCCTTTGAAGGTCGGGTCGTTGCCGTGGTCGGCGGTGATGATCATGAGGTCTTCGTCGGTCAGCGCGTCGAGCAGCTCCGGCAGTCGGTCGTCGAAGCGCCTCACGTTCTCGGCCATGCCTTCCGGGTCTCGGCGGTGACCGTACTTGGCGTCGAAGTCGACGAGGTTGGCGAAGATGAGGCCCGCCTCGACACGGCCCAGGGCCTCCAGGATGGCGTCCACCTTGGCGTTGTCGTCGGGAGGGGCGGGGAGGTGTTCGGTGATGCCCTTGCCGTCAAAGATGTCCCTGATCTTGCCGACGGCCACGGTCGAGTGGCCCGCGGCCTCTATGCGGTCCAGGTACGTCTCCGAAGGTGGGGTTATGCCGTAGTCGTGGCGGTTCTCGTTCTCCCGCTCGTAGGCGCCGGGCTCGCTGTGGAAGGGGCGGGCGATGACACGCTCGACCATGATCTCACCCTCGCCAATCAGCATTTTATGGGCCTTCTCGCAGGCCTCGTAGAGTTCATCGAGCGGGATCACCCCGGTGTTTGCGGCGACCTGGAACACGGAGTCGGCCGAAGTGTAGAGGATCCAGTTCCCCGTCTTCTCCTGCTCGGGACCGAGCTCCTCTATGATCTGCGTCCCCGAAGCGGGCTTGTTCCCGAGCACCCCGCGCCCTGTCTCCCTTTCGAAGCGTGCCAGGATATCGTCTGGGAAGCCGTTCGGATAGGTAGGTAATGGATCTTCGAGCACGAGCCCCATCATCTCCCAGTGTCCCGCGAGGGTGGCCTTGGCCGCCGAGCGCTCGACCATCAGGCCGTAGGAAGCCGCAGGAGAGTCTACCGGCGGCACCCCTTCGATCTCACCGATATTGCCTAGGCCCAGAGCCTGCAGGTTCGGCGCGTTCAGGCCGCCCACCGCGTTTGCGGTGTTCCCGAGCGTGTTGGAGCCTTCGTCTCCGAACTCGGCGGCGTCGGGGGCGTGGCCGGCGCCAAGCCCGTCGAGGACGATGATCGTTGCGCGGCGTCCCACGTTACCTCCTCAGCCGATCAAGATGCCGGCGATGGTGGCGTTCATCAGGTTGGCGAGCGTCCCTGCGAGGACCGCCCTGATGCCGAACTGGGCGACCTTCCGCCGGCGATCCGGTGCGATGGAGCCGAACGCCCCGACCAGGATGGCTATAGAACCGAAGTTGGCGAACCCCGTGAGGCCGAAGGTCACTATGGCCACCGTCTTCTGCGAGAACTGATCTACCTGCGGCCCGAAGTTGGAGAAGGCTACGAACTCGTTGAGGACCAGCTTTTGCCCGAGGAAGCTACCCGCGCCAACCGCCTCGCCCCACGGAACCCCTATCACGAACGCGATCGGGGCGAAGATGTAACCGAGGATGAGCTGGAAGAACAGGTCCGGGAACCCGAACAGGCCACCGATAGCGCCGAGGAGGATGTTGATGAGCGCGATGAGCGAGATGAAGGCTATGAGCATGGCCCCAACGGTGAGCGCGATCTGCAACCCTTCGAGGGTCCCAGAGGCGATGGCGTCTATGGTGTTGAGGTGCCTGGTTTCGCCGCCCTCCTCCCTCTCCCTCTCGTCTTCGCCCTCCTCGCCGGCCTCGTCCACGCCGGAAGCTCTCAGGGTCTCCGGTTCTCCGGTTTCGGGGACGATGATCTTGCTCATCACGATGCCCGCCGGGCCGGCCATAAAGGCGGCCGCGATCAGGTAGTCGAGACGCACGCCGAGCAACGAGTAACCGAGGAGCAGCGAACTCGCGACGGTCGCGAGACCGGTGCCCATCATGGTGAAGAGCTCGGACTTGGTCGCCCGCTCTATGTACGGCTTCACGACGAGCGGCGCCTCGGACATCCCGACGAAGATGGTTGAGGCGGCGAACGTGGACTCGGCCTTGCTCGTGCGCAACGCGAACTGCAGGGCCCCACCGATCAGCTTGACGACCCACTGCAAAATGATCACCGGCAAGACCTGTAACGCGAAGACCAGCCCTTCCTTCGGAAGTATGGGACCGAAAAGGAACTCGATCCCCTCGTTGGAAGAGTCTATGATCGCCTGCACGCTGTTCGACGCCGCCTGCAACGCCCGTTTTCCTGCCCCCCAGTAGAGGACTATGACGCCGAGGACGACCTGGAGCGCCAATGCCCCGAACACGGTGCGCGGGTTTATGGTTCGGCGATTATTCGAGAGCAGGAACGCGATGGCGAGGAGGACCACCATGCCACGGACACCCCATAGCACCTGCATTCGCCTTCCTCCTTCCGGCCCCGCGCCGCCGAGCGTTTCGTATCTTCCCTCGAGACGAATTTTCGCAGTCCCCAATGCTTCAGGCCATCGGGAGCCCTTATTTGTTCGGCCCCGGGCCACCTGGGGTAAATAACGTCCCCGACAACAAACCGAGGAGAAGCATGCACTCCGAATCCGAGATCGAAATACGCGAGGCGACCACCGAGGACGCCGCAGACATTCAAAGGCTAGCCCGCGAGCTGGCCGAGACGGTCGGCGACGCGCCACCCGTGGAAGGGGCCGTAAGGAAACGGCTCGAGGAGCTCCTAGAAACGCCCAGGGCGCGGGTCCTCGTGTTGGAGAACGGGCGTCGGGTGGTCGGGGCGGCGAGCTTCTGGGTCAAACCCGACCTCGCCCACGGCGACGCCGTCGTCGAGGTGCCGATGCTCGTCGTCGCCGAGGACCACAGGCGGACCGGGGTGGGCAGGCTCTTGATGGAAGAGGTGCGCAGCATCGCCTCGGAGAATGGTGCCAGCATGATCGAACTCGTGGCCACCACCGCGAACGTCGCCGCCCGCGAGTTCTACCGCTCCTTAGGCTTCGTCGAGGCCGACGTGGTCGCGCTGGAGTTCGTGGGCTGCAACGAGAATCCGCCCCAGCCGGAGAAATAGTCCTGGATCAGGCGAAGAAAAGAAAAAAGCAGGTTGCTCCTACGAGCCCAGCGACCACGACGCATACCAGCACGGCCCTCAATGCCCCGATTTCCTGCACCCTCGCGAGCCCTATCGGCATGAGGACGAGCCCGACGAAGATCGCTCCCGGGGGTCCGAGCACGGGAACGGCGGCGAACGGCAGGTAGAAGCCGAGGGGATACGCGAGGACCCTCCAGGTCACGACGTACCCGTAGCGGCCGCCGAGAACGCCAACGTGGTAGAGGCCGGCGAGCAGGGACGAGAGCGGCAACGGCAGGACCAGGGCCACGAGCGCTGGGTAGAGACCTCCGAAGAGCAGCCACAGGATCGCGGCGGGAAGCCCGGAGAAGATGAGGAAGAGCGCGGGCGCCCTCGGGTCCGGGATCTTCGGCAGCAGCTCGAAGAACCTGACCGGGTGCACGGCCAGCACGGCCAGCGTTCGCACGTAGCTGGAGAAGGGCCGCGACACGTCCCACTCGCTGGCGCCGCCCCGGATCGTATCCCGCGTGTAGCCGCGCTTCGCCACACGCCGAGTATACAGACCAGGCCAGCGGTAGTACGACACGCCGACGTAGTATTCTGCCCTGCGATGAATCCCCCTGAAATGACAGAACCCCCCAGGCGATGGGGCGCCGCGTTGCTCGGTGCAGCATTGGTGATCCTATTCGGCGTCCTCTACGTCGGAACCCTGGCACCGACGATCCTGCCCTACGGCACCCCGGATACGCTCGACTCCCCGATGCTGCAGGCCGAGGTTTCGGTGCTGGGAATAGGCCACCCGACGGGCTACCCGACCTACATGATGCTGACGCACCTCTTCACCTATCTGCCGATAGGGGACCCCGCCTACCGCATCAACCTCGCCTCCGCCGTCTACGGCGTCGCAGCTGTTCTCGTCGTCTACCTCGCCGGGCTACGGCTGTGCAACCGGACCGTGGCCGCGGCGGCCGGGGCGCTGGCCTTCGGGCTCTCCGGCATCTTCTGGAGCCAGGCCGTGATCTCCGAGGTCTACACCCTCGAAGCCCTCCTCGTCGCGCTCGTCGTCCTGGTCCTGCTCGTCTGGAGAGACACCCGCGCCGACCGCTACCTGTTGCTCTTGGCCTTCCTGGTGGGTCTCTCCCTTACCCACCACCTGACGAGCGTCCTGCTTATGCCTGCCACCCTGGCTTTCGTGTTCCTGACCGACCGGCGCGCGTTCTCGAAAGCGGGCCTGATGCTGAAGGGTCTCGGCCTCTTCTTTCTCGGGCTCCTTCCTTTCCTCTACCTCCCCATACGAGCCATGATGCACGCTCCTTTGAACGAGGCTGACCCCTCGACCCCCTGGCGCTTTCTGCTCCTCGTCACCGGCGGCAGTTTTCTGGCAGAGTCTTCGGAGAAAGGCAGGCATTGTAGCCCGTCAGCCCTCACGCTCGCCGACCCATCAACGAAGCTGGGACTACTCGGGGGTCATCTCCTCGGGCAGTTCCCCATCATCCTGATGTTGGTCGGGGTGCTCGCCGCCGTCTACCTGCTGTTTAGGGACCGCGCGGCGGTGCTCCTCCTCGGCGTGCTCTTCTTCGGTTGTCTCGGCCAGACCGTCGTGTATCTCCAGCTCGGTATCGAGGACTTCTACGTGTTCGTCATCCCCGCTTTCCTGGCTTTCGCACTGTGCATCTCGGCGGGAGTGGGGACCATCTTGCGATGGACGGAAAACCTGGCGGTCGGCTCCGCCACCAACAGGATTCTTCTGATCTCGTTGTCTGTAGTGATGCTTGCCGTACCCCTGGTCGGTGTGCGTGAGGCCTACGCTGCCCACGACCGTAGCGGGAATTTCGGGGGACGAAGGACGATCGAGGCCGTGGCTCGGTACGCGAAACGGGACGCCACGATCCTGCACCACAGAAGCCCGCTCTGGTACATGGTGCTGGTAGAGCGGCGAAGGCGGGACCTCACCCTCATCGACCCCTTTTGCACCTCCTGGGACCGCCACACCGACGTCGTCTGGCCCGATCCTATCAGCACCGCCGAAGCCGCAAGCCGCTACGGCACCGACGACACTACGGGCGTCGAGGCCGCCCGCAAAGCTGCCAAAGATGGTCCTGTCTACCTCCTGGCCAACGCCCGCAGCAACCCGGAGCCATTCCGCGAGGCAGGCTTCGACGTGGTACTGGTCGGCAAGAGCGACCTCCTGTATGAACTCGTACCCCAGTACCGGTAAGCGCACGACCTACCCGTCTTGCCCCAATCCAGCCTCGCGGGCGCGGACTATCGCTTGCGCCCTGTCCGCTACTTGTAGCTTGGTGAAGACAATTGAGACGTAGTTTTGTACGGTCTTCACACTGAGAAAGAGGCTTTCGGCGATCTTCTGGTTGTTTTTACCTGCGGCTATGAGGTCCAGGATCTCCCGTTCGTGGTTGGTCAGTTCGGGGAAGATTGAGCGGGGCGTTCGGGAAGACGTCGACGGAGGGGAACCAAAATACTGGATCAGACGCCGCGCGATGCCGGGGCCGGAGACGGCTTCGCCGCGCGCTACCGCCCGGATCGCCAGCAGCATCTCGTCTTTGTCTGCGCCCTTGAGCAGGTACCCGCGGGCCCAGGCACGCATGGCGGCGAAGACCGAGTCATCTTCCTCGAGACCTACTGAGGGGGCCATCGAGCACGGGCTCATCCTGCTCCACGACGACAGGGACTCCGAGAAGATGATCGCGGTCGTCCCTGACCTCGAGCTCGCCCGGGCCGTCGGTGAAGCCGGTAAACCCGGCGCTATCATCTATAATCTTCAGTGCGGGTTACACATAGCGAATCTTAGGGAAGAGGTTGCTGTCATGGCGAAAGATCCTTTCGGCGCGCGCGAGACACTGACCACCGATTCTGGTGACGTAGAGCTCTATAATCTGAAAACCCTGGACGAGAAGGCGGACGGGGACGTGTTCTCACTTCCTTACTCCATCAGGGTCATGCTCGAGTCCCTCTTGCGAAACGCCGGTGGGAGGTTCGTCTCAGAGGAAGACGTGGAGGATCTCGCCTCCTGGCCCGAGTCAATCGGCGGCGAGCTCGCCTATTTGCCGGCCAGGGTCGTCATGCAGGACTTCACCGGCGTGCCCGCGATCGTCGACCTCGCGGCGATGCGCAGCGCGATGGAGAGCGTGGGGGGGAACCCCGGAAAGATCAACCCTCTCGTCCCGACCGATCTCGTGATAGACCACTCGGTCCAGGTTGACGCCTTCGGGACTCCCGCGGCCCTGCAGTTCAACGCGGAGCGCGAGTTCGAGCGCAACCGCGAGCGCTACGAGTTCTTGAAGTGGGGCCAGCAGGCCTTCGATAACTTCTCCGTTGTCCCCCCGGCCACTGGCATCATCCACCAGGTCAACCTCGAGTATCTGGCGAAGAGCGTGATCGTTAAAGACGGCGTCGCGATGCCGGACACGCTCGTCGGGACCGACAGCCATACCACCATGATCAACGGCCTCGGCGTCCTCGGCTGGGGTGTCGGCGGCATCGAAGCGGAGGCCGTAACGCTCGGCCAGCCCTACTACATGCTCGTGCCCGAGGTTATCGGTTTCAAGCTGACCGGGGCGCTGCAGGAGGGCGTAACGGCCACTGACCTCGTCCTGACCGTCACCCAGATGCTCCGCTCCCACGGCGTCGTCGGCAAGTTCGTGGAGTTCTACGGCAATGGGTTGAGCAGGCTCTCGCTCCCGGACAGGGCCACCATCGCGAACATGTCCCCCGAGTTCGGGGCCACCTGCACGTTCTTCCCCGTCGACGCCGAGACGCTCCGCTACCTGCGCGGCACGGGCCGCGACGAGCTCCTCGTCGCGCTGGTTGAGGCTTACTACAAGGAGCAGGGCCTCTGGCGTACGGACGAGACGCCCGAGCCACGCTTCTCGGAGGTGTTGGATCTCGACCTGGATTCGGTCGAGGCTAGCTTAGCCGGGCCACGCCGTCCGCAGGACAGGGTCGCCCTCGACGACATGCAACCGTCCTTCCGGCAGGCGCTGGCCGAGATGGTCGACCCCGACCATCCGCTTCTCAGGGACGGCAAGAACGGCGACGACGCCTACAACCACGCCGACGAGGAGTCCTTCCCCGCCAGCGACACCCCGAACCCGGACATCCCCACCGGCATGGCCGAAGGCGCTGCCAATGAGGCCGAGGGCAAGGTGGGCGGGGCGGTGTCTACGGGCGAGAGCCACAGCTCCGAGGACACCGAGTCCTTCCCCGCCAGCGACACGCCGTCGGGAGCCGCAGATGTCACCAACGAGGGCGACGGGGATCCAACGTCCGGTGGCGAACCCGAGAACGGCAAGGCGGAGGCGGAGCCCACAGGTTCGATCACCGTCACGGTAGATGGTGAGGAACTCTATCTCAAGCACGGCTCGGCGGTCATCGCCGCCATAACGAGCTGCACCAACACCTCCAATCCTTCGGTCATGATGGGCGCAGGTCTTCTGGCCAAGAAGGCCGTCGAGAGGGGGCTCTCCGTCGCCCCGCACGTCAAGACCAGCCTCGCGCCGGGCTCGAAGGTCGTCACGGAGTATTTGCAGACCTCGGGACTTCTCGACCCGCTGGAGCAATTGAAGTTCGACGTGGTCGGCTACGGGTGCACGACGTGCATAGGCAACTCGGGGCCGCTGGCGGAGGAGATCTCCGCCGCCGTCGAGGAGAACGACCTGGTCGTCGCCGCCGTTCTCTCGGGCAACAGGAACTTCGAGGGACGCATCAATCCCGATGTGCGTGCGAACTACCTCGCCTCCCCGCCGCTCGTCGTCGCCTACGCCCTCGCGGGCACGGTGGACATAGATTTGTTTAAAGATCCCATAGGCGAAGATAGCTCCGGCGATCCCGTCTACCTCAAAGACATCTGGCCCTCGCAGGAGGAGGTGGCCAGGGAGATAGATAACGCCCTCGACCCGGAGATCTACAAGGAGCAGTACGCCGACGTTTACACGGGTAACGAGCAGTGGAACGACGTGGAGGTGCCGTCCGGCGACCTCTACGAATGGGATCCGGACTCGACCTACATCCAGGAGCCCTCGTTCTTCAAGGACATGGGCCCGGAGGCGGTGGACCTCAAAGATATCGAGGGCGCGCGCGTTCTGGTGAAGGTCGGTGATTCGGTGACCACAGACCACATCTCGCCCGCCGGCGCCATCCCGTCCAAGATGCCCGCTGGTCAGTACCTGATCGAGAAGGGCGTCGACCCGCGCGAGTTCAACTCCTACGGCTCCCGTCGCGGCAACCACGAGGTGATGGTGCGCGGCACGTTCGGCAACATCCGTCTGCGCAACCAGCTCGTCGACAAGGAGGGCGGCTACACCATCCACCTCCCCGACGGGGAAGAGACCACGATCTACGAGGCGAGTTTGCAGTACGCAGACGAGAACGTGCCCCTCCTTGTCCTCGCCGGCAAGGAGTACGGCTCCGGCTCGTCGCGCGACTGGGCGGCGAAGGGCTCGTTCCTGCTCGGGGTGAGAGCCGTTATCGCGGAGAGCTTCGAGCGCATCCACCGCTCGAACCTGATCGGCATGGGCGTCCTCCCCCTCCAGTACGCGGAAGGCGAGAGCGCCGAATCCCTCGGCATCACGGGTGACGAATCCTTCGACATCTCCGGCCTTGCCGACCTCGAGCCCGGTAAAGGACTGACCGTGAAAGCTACGAGCGACGACGGCGAGGAGAAGGAGTTCGAGGCGAAGGCGCGGGTGGACTCCCCGGTCGAGGTCGAGTACCTGAGGAACGGCGGCATCCTCCAGACGGTGCTGCGCCAACTGCTCGACGAGGATTAGAGAGCAACTTGCGACGATTCGAGCTGGAGTCGGCAGTCAGGTTGCGGGAGATCGGAGACTTCCAGGAAGCGGAGTCCCTACTCACGCGCATCCTGGCCGAATCTCTCGACGACGCCGAGGCCAACCACCAGATGGCGTGGCTGTACGACGTTCAAGGTCGCGAGCGGGAAGCGGTGCCTTTTTACGTGAGGGCCATCGCCGGGGACCTCTCGGACGAGGAGAGGCGCGGCGCGCTCCTTGGTTTGGGCAGCACGTATCGGGCCCTGGGCGAGTATCCGGATGCGGTCGAGGTGCTGCGGCAGGGGGTCTCCGAGTTCCCCACGGACAGGGCCATGCAAACCTTCCTGGCGCTGGCCCTGCACAACATCGGGGAGCATCGGCAGGCGGTCGACTTGCTGCTGAAACACCTCGTAGAGACCACGTCGGACCCCGGGATAAGGTCCTACGAAAAAGCGTTGCGCTTCTATACGGGTAGGCTGGACGAGGTGTGGGGCTGATGACCGAGAAAGTTCTGGTCACGCGCGAGATCCCCGACGCGGGGCTCCGTCTTCTCGAAGGCTTCGACGTAACCGTCCTCTCCGAACGCCCGCCCGGGCGGGAAGAGCTACTCGAGGCAACCCGGGGTGCGGCCGGCATCCTGCCGACCCTCACCGAGAAGATAGACACCGAAGTGATGGACACCGCCGGGGAAAACTTGAAGGTCGTCGCCAACCTGGCCGTTGGCTACGATAACGTAGACCTGGAGGCCGCGGCCGAGCGCGGCGTCGTCGTGACCAACACCCCCGAGGTCCTGAACGAGACGACCGCCGACACCGCCTTCATGCTTATGCTCGCCGCCGCCCGCAGGCTCGGCGAGGCGGAACGTCTTCTGCGCTCCGGCGGGTGGGATGCGTGGGGGCCGAAGCAGCTTACGGGGCCCGACGTCTGGGGCAAGACGCTCGGGGTCGTGGGGTTCGGCAGGATCGGGCAGGCCCTCGCCTGCCGCACCAAGGGCTTCGATATGGATCTCGTCTACCATGACCGGTACCAAAACGAAGATGCAGAACGTGAGCTGGGCGCGCGGTACCTGGATCTCGAAGAACTACTAAGCACATCCGACTTCGTCTCCATCCATACCCCGCTGACGCCGGAGACCACGCACCTGATCGGCGCGGAAGAGCTCCGGAAGATGAAGCCTGAAGCCGTCATCGTCAACACCTCGCGCGGCCCCGTCATAGACGAAGCGGCCCTTGCCGACGCCCTCGCCGAACGACGCATCTTCGCTGCCGGGCTCGACGTCTACGAGAAGGAGCCCGAGGTGCACCCGAAGCTCCTCGAACTGGAGAACGTCGTCCTCGCCCCGCACATCGGCAGCGCCTCAATCGAGACGCGAGACAAGATGGCCGCCCTCGCGGCGGAGAACCTGGCGGCCGTACTGCGCGGCGAGGAACCGAAGACCCCGGTCAACGAGTAACACGAACGCGTGGCGGATCCGGGTAGGGACCGTTGGGCAGAGTGGTTCCTGGAGCGGCGTTTCGGGGGCGACCAGGAGCATCGGGCCTCTTTTCTTCAGGGCATCATCCCCTGGCGGGACTGGATGCTCAAGATGCTCAAGAACGCCGCCATCGAGAACGGGGAGACCCTGCTTGACGTCGGGGCCGAGGATGGTCTCGTCGCCTTCGGCGCCCTCGAATTGGTCGGGGAAGACGGGCGCGTCGTTTTCAGCGACATCTCCAGGGATTTGCGGGCGCACAGCCGGAACCTGGCGGAACGGTCGGACGTGCTTGAGCGGTACGATTTCTCGCTGGCCCCGGCGGACGACCTCTCTGCGCTCCAGGACGCGTCGGTTGACGTGGTTACGACCCGCTCTGTCCTGATCTACGTCGACGACAAACGACGCGCCTTCGAAGAGTTCTTCCGCGTCCTGAAGCCGGGAGGTCGGCTTTAGATCTTCGAGTCGATCGACCGTTGCAAGCTGCCGGAGCCACCACACCTCTTCCTTGGCTACGACGTGACGCTGGTCCAGGTGCTGGCCCGGAAAGTCAGGGCCGTCTTCGAACACATCCAGCTGCTGGACACGGACGCTATGCTGAACTTCGACGAGTGCGACCTCTCGACCTTGCCGAGAGCGCCGGCTTCGCCGAAGTCCGTCTCGACTATGAGGCCAACCTCGTCACAGGCGACGCCTACTTCGAGGTCAAGGACTGGGACATCTTCCTTCGATCCGCCGGTAACCCGAAGATCCCCACCCTGGAGGAAGACATGGATGAGGCGCTGTCGAGGGAGGAGATCGAGGGTTTCACCGCCCAGCTCCGCCCCCTGGCCGAAAACGCCCAAAGGCGCGGAACATCAGCCGTCGCCTACCTCTGGGCCGTGAAGTAGAAGGAGAGAGCAGGTTGGAGAAGAGCAAAGAAGTCGCGATCGTCACCGGAGCCGTCCGCGGCATCGGCAGGCAGGTGGCACTCACGCTCGCCGAACAGGGCTACAGGATCGCCGCCAACGACCTCGAAGCCCCGGAACAGACTCTGCAAGACCTCCGCGCAGCCGGAGCGGAAGCACTGCCTATCCCCGGCGACGTGTCGGACGAGGACCAGGTGCGCGGAATGGTCGAGGCAGTAATGGGCGAGTTCGGACGTATAGATGTGCTCGTGAACAACGCCGGCATAAGCGCCATCGTGCCAGCAGAGGAGACCACGCTCGCGGAATGGAACAGGACCATCGCCGTGAACCTGACCGGACCTTTCCTCACGTGCAGGGAGTTCGGCAGGGTGATGCTCGAGGGTGGCACTGGGAGCATCATAAACGTCAGCTCCGTCGCCGGTCTACTGGGGATCTCCGACCGGGCGGCGTACAACGCGAGCAAGCACGGTCTCGTCGGCTTGACCCGTACCCTGGCCGCCGAGTGGGGAGGCCGCGGCGTCCGGGTGAACGCCGTCTGTCCCGGCTGGGTGAAGACGGAGATGGACGAAGAAGATCAGGGAGCGGGAGGCTACACTGACGCGGACATCGAGGGCCGCGTCCCGATGGCCCGCTTCGCGACGCCGGAAGACATTGCCAGGACCGTCGCCTTCCTCGCAGACCCGGAATGGAGCGGCTTCGTCAACGGCCACACCCTCTCCGTAGACGGAGGCTGGTTCGCCGATGGGTCGTGGGAAAACCTGCGGCGCGGGAAACGGGGAACGTAGCGGTCTTCCTTCAGACACCGTATGAGGTGTCCTCCTTCTCCAAGAAGATCCCGGAACGCTCGAGGACGTCGAAGCCGTTTGTTCGGACCAGGGGTCGCGCCGTCAGCTGTGCTGAAGCCTTTTCAATCCGGGATCTTTACCAGCTCCAGCCCCTCCTCCGCCGGAGGAAATTGCGGATCTATCGCCGCGAGGGTGTCCGCGATGGTGCGGGCGACGACGAGGTTGCGGTACCACTTCTTGTTGGCCGGCACGACGTACCACGGGGCGTGTCCGGTAGAGCAGTTTGTCAGGGCGTCCTCGAAAGCGGCCTGGTAATCGTGCCAGAAGGCACGTTCCTTTATGTCGGCCGAGGAGAACTTCCAGCGTTTGTCCGGGTTGTCGAGGCGTGACTGGAGGCGCCTCTTCTGCTCGTCTTTGGAGATGTGCAGGAAGAACTTGAGGACGGTTATGCCGTCGAGCGAGAGGTTGCGTTCGAAGGCGTTGATCTGGTCGTAGCGCTCCCTCCAGACCTCTTCGGACACGAGGCCCTTTACCCGCACGACGAGCACGTCCTCGTAGTGGGAGCGGTTGAAGATGCCGATCCTACCTCTCGCCGGCGCGCTCTTGTGGTACCGCCACAGAAAATCGTGGTTGGACTCCTCGGCGCTCGGGGTCTTGAAGGAAGACACTCTGCACCCCTGTGGGTTGATCCCGCTGAAGACGTGCTTGATGGTGCCGTCTTTGCCCCCCGTGTCCATGGCCTGCAGCACGATGAGCAATCCCCGCTCGTTCTCCGCGTATAGACGCGCCTGAAGACCCTGTATGCGCCTGCGCTGCTTCTCCAGCTCCTTGGCCACGTCTTTTTTCTTGCGGTAGCGCTCGGTCTCGTCCGGGTCTATCGTCGCCAGGGATACCCGCTCGCCAGGCTCGACCCTGTAGCGCGGGTAGTCCGGCCCGGGTGGTAGCTCCTCAACCACGACCTTTCTCGGCGCTTTTGTCCGGGTGGCCCCCTTTCGTTCGCCGCGGTCGTTGCTCAAGATGCTCCTTCCCCGTCCGATTCGTTTACGGACAACTCTTCCCTGACGAACATCGAACGGGCCAGGGGCTTCCCGAGGGCGTAGACCTCGGCCTCCTCGTCCTCGACTATCACGACGCCGTCGAGGGCCCGTACCTCTCTGACCGTCAGTAGCCTCCCGGGGACGAGGTTGCGATCCCCGAAGTAATCCAGCATCGCCACATCCTCGTCCCTGACCTTGGAGATGCGCAGCCTCTTACCCTCGACGGCCTGGCTCAAGGGGAAGGAGTCGTCGGTCTCCAGGATACCTTCGGCGGAGGGAATGGGGTCCCCGTGCGGGTCGTGGTCGGGATGACCCAAAAACTTGGCGAGACGATCGGTGAACGCGTCCGAAACCGCGTGCTCGAGCCGCTCGGCCTCCTCGTGTACCTCCTGCCAGTCGTAACCGAGGTGCTCCAGGAGGAAGGTCTCGATCAGCCTGTGCCGCCGCACCAGCCTTAGGGCCTCACTCCTACCACGCTCAGTGAGCGTGGCCCCCCTGTAACGCTCGTGCTCGACTAGGCCCATCTCTTGCAGCCTCCCGAACATGTTGGAGACCGAAGCCGCCGAGACGGAGAGCCGCGCTGCCACATCCTTGGTCGAAGCGGCGCCCCCCGAGGCCACCGCAGGCTCCCAGATGGCCTTCAGATAATCCCCGACCGACGACGAGGGAGAACGGGATTCCGCAGGGTCGTTCATCTCGAAACCAATATTAGACCATGTAATTGCGTTGGCAAGAGCGGGACACCTTGACTATTCACCACTGTTCAAGATAAGATTAGCCAAGCCTAAATTTCAGACGAGAGGTATGTGATGAGTGAGCGGACCAAAGAGGTAATCAGGAGCGTCGAGGGGGTATTGCCGGGGGAGAGTGCGACGGCACGAGCCGCGCACGATTCGTTGAAGGGAAACCGGGGGGGGTTACGCAAGATCTTGCCCTTCCTCGGGCCTGCGTTTATCGCCGCGGTTGCTTACGTTGATCCCGGGAACTTCGCGACGAACATCGCTGGTGGGGCGCAGTTCGGATATCTGCTGCTCTGGGTGATCTTGGTCTCCAATTTGATGGCCATGCTCATCCAATCGATGTCGGCGAAGCTGGGGATCGCGACGGGCAAGAATTTGCCCGAGGTTTGCCGGGCGCGTTTCCCCAGGCCCGTGACGTTCTTGCTGTGGGTGCAGGCCGAGATCATCGCGATGGCCACGGACCTGGCCGAGTTTATAGGGGCCGCCTTAGCCCTCAATTTGCTCTTCGGGATACCGCTTTTCCCGGCCGGCCTTTTGACGGCTGTGGGGGCTTTCGGGATACTCGAGTTGCAGCGGCGGGGTTTCAGGCCGTTGGAGGCCGTCATAGCAGCCATGGTCGGGGTCATCGTGGTGGCCTTCGCCTTCCAGATGTTCTACGCCGAGCCCGAGGCCGACAGGGTACTCGCAGGGCTCTTCACTCCGGGGTTCGCCGGGACCGAGAGCGTGCTTCTGGCGGCGGGGATACTCGGGGCCACGGTCATGCCGCACGTTATTTACCTGCACTCGGCGCTCACGCAGCGTAGGATCGTGGGCAAGACCGAGGAGGAGAAGCGCAGGATCTTCCGCTTCGAGCTGGTCGACGTGGTCATCGCGATGGCCATCGCCGGGACCATCAACGCGAGCATGCTCATCATGGCCGCCGCCCTCTTCCACTCGGCCGGATTGACTGGCGTCGGCGACATAGACAAGGCCTTCGAGCAGCTACGTATTTTGGAAGGTAGCACACCCGCCATCCTGTTCGGGGTCGCCCTGCTGGCTTCGGGACTATCCAGTTCTTCCGTCGGTACGCTGAGCGGGCAGGTCGTGATGCAGGGGTTCATCAACCGGCAGATACCGTTGTTCTTGCGCCGCGTGATAACCATGATGCCAGCCCTCGTCGTGCTCGGCGTCGGCCTTAACCCCAGCCGTTCGCTGGTCATAAGCCAGGTCGTGCTCTCTTTCGGCATCCCGTTCGCACTCATCCCGCTGCTCATCTTCTGCCGCAACAGGGCCGTGATGGGGACGCTCGTCAACCACCGGCTTACTACCACCGTAGCGTCGGTCGTCGTCGCCCTCATCGTCTCGCTCAATGTATTTCTGCTCTACCAGACGTTCTTCGGAACGTAAGCCCTAGCGGGTTGTGGTATTAAATGACGTATGAGGCTCGAAAGTAGCACGATCCACGGGGCGAGGTCCGGTACGTGATCGGGGTTGTCGCCGGGATGCCCGCGGTGTTGCAGGCGCTTTTGGCGACGATGTTCACCTGGGGGTGACGGCGCTCGGGCGGCGCTGGTGTTCGGCACCAAACAGGTAGAGCGCAAGCTGCTCGATGCGATGCTCGCGTTCGCTGCGGGGGTCATGATCGCCGCCAGCTTCTGGTCGCTCCTGGCGCCCTCCATAGAACTGTCCGCCGGAGGACCGCTGCCGAGGTGGATACCGCCCCTTCTCGGTTTTCTCGCGGGTGGTATTTTCTTGAGATGCCTCGACCTGGTGCTCCCTCACCTGCACCCGGAGCATAAGATGGAAGACGCGGAGGGGATACACACGAGCTGGCGGCGCAGCGTGCTGCTCGTCTCGACGATAACGCTCCACAACGTCCCCGAGGGCCTGGCGGTTGGGGTGACCTTCGGCGCGGCGGCGTCTGGTATCGCGGGGGCTTCTATCGGCGGTGCCGTGGCGCTGGCCCTCGGCATAGGGCTCCAGAACTTCCCCGAGGTGACGGCCGTGGCCATGCCGCTGCGCCGGGAGGGATTGTCTAGGTCCAAAAGCTTCTTCTACGGCCAGCTCTCGGCCGTGGTCGAGCCCGTCGCGGGGGTTATCGGGGCGGCCGCGGTCGTCCTTGCCAAGCCCGTACTTCCTTACGCCCTTGCGTTCGCCGCGGGGGCCATGATCTTCGTTGTCGCAGAAGAACTCGTCCCCGAGGCAAAACGCGGCAGCCTCGACATCGCGGCCCTCGCCCTCATGGTCGGCTTCGTCGTTATGATGACCCTCGACGTAGCCCTCGGATAGGAGTCTGGCTACAGCCGAACGACCTCACGCGCGCTGGCGCCGATGAATAGTTGCTGCCGCGTGGGTACCATGAACGCGTGAGGCACATCCCCGAGCTCCTCCGTCTGCTAGGGGCTGTCGTTGCAGCCGTCATATTCGGCGCCTCGGCCTACGCCGCCATTGGAGATACCCTCGACTCTTACTTGCCCGCTCCCCTGGCCCTGTTGCGCATGCTCGTGGCCTCGGTGACGTTCGCCGTCTACGCCGCGTTCACCGGCGTGGGTCTGCCCGAGGTCAGGGACGTTCCCGCGGTGGCGCTCGCGGGTCTGCTCGCCTTCGCGCTCTACAACGTGGCGCTCAACTACGGGCAGCTCTCCGCCAGGGCGGGGGTGGCGAACCTTATCATCGCCTCCATCCCGCTCTTCACCGCGCTCCTGGCCGTCGGCTTTCTCGGAGAGCGCCTCGGAGCCAGGGGCTGGTCCGGCATTGCCGTCGGTTTCGTGGGGGTGGCCATGATCACGCTCGGTGGCGAATAGGGGTTCGGTGTCAACGCGGGGGCGCTGTTGGTCCTTTTGGCTGCCATCTCAGGGAGCGTCTACTTCTCTTTTCAGAAGCCGTATTTGGAGAAGTACGGATCGGTCGCCTTCACCGCCTACGCCGTGTGGGCGGGAGCGGCTTTGCTTATGCCTTTCTTTCCAGCCCTGCTCGGAGAGGTCCGCTCCGCGCCCACGGAGGCCACTATATCGGCGGTTTACCTCGGCGTTTTTCCTACCGTGGTCGCCTACACTACCGCCGCCTACGTCTTCTCCCGGCTGCCCGCCTCCAAGGCCGTCACCCTGGAATATCTGTTCCCTCCTGTGGCCATCGTAATCGCGTACTTCTGGCTGGGCGAGGTGCCGAGCCTCTTGTCGGTGCTCGGCGGGGCCGTCTCCTTGATCGGTGTTGCGCAGGTGAACAGTCGCGAGGCGACAACCACCGAAGAAGGGGGCTGATTCTAAGCCGGAGAAACGTGCTTCTACGCGGTCGCGTCGATGGGGAACCTCGGGCCTACGATACTTTCGGGTTGCCGTCGACGTGGGCCACGTCGTACCATGTCGCGCCCCCCAGGCCGGCGCCCGCGATGCTGGCGAATTTGTAGCACACGGCGAAGAAAGGGGTGTCTCTGGGGTCTGGCTCTTCGTCTTTCCGGACGCGATCTTCTCGAAACGAGACGGCCAACGTATCGCCGCCGGAGAACCTGGTGGTCGATACGGGGTCCGCCCAGGGGGCCTCGAGTACCGCCGGGGCATCGGAAACGTCCTCACTCGCGATCGCGTGCCGGAGGGCGAACCAGGTCGAACCCGTCATCAGGTAGCAGTCCTTGGTCTCCGCTGGTCCTTTTACCGTGGCCTTTACGAAGATCTCGTCTTCTCCCTCCGCACGTAGTAGCTCGGCCTGACCGATGCGCAAGACGCCCTCGTCTCGACGCAGGGTCGCGCCTCCCACGGTGCTCTCGACCACGGTTCGTTCGGCGGACCCGGACGCCCGCGTCGCGTTCCCTTCCGGCGTGGTGATGGCCATGGGAGATCTCCGGGGTTCGGGCAAACTCTGCCCCTGGTCCGGCCGCTCGGGAGGCTCCTCAAAACAGGCGGCGAGCGAGAACAACAGGCATAAGAACAACACCGCCCTGAGCGCGTCCCGGATCACATCGGGCTCAGTCCCTCGCTATCGCCCTGACCACTATAGCCAGCCCCACCGCGACCAGCACGAACGGACCAACCAGTCTCCAGAGGATGTCTATGTGCTGCAACACGGAAACCCCCAACAGGATGGCCAAAAACAGCGCCAGGGCACCGATCGCCTGGACGACTTCCCCCTTCAACAAGCGCTCGGCGGCCAGACCGCAACCTATGACCAGCATGATCCCTGGCTACCACCAACCGGTGAGCGCAAGCATGCCGATGCCTATGAGGACAACGCCGCCCGTTACACCACCCCTCCTGCCCGTGTCGCTGCTTTGCGCCGTCACAGACTCCTCCCTGTCTAAGCCCTGCTCTCCTCCCCATCATATACTTCGCGCGCGCAACGCGCGGGTGAGGACGCAATAAGGCCGGAGATCCGAATGGCCCCGGCCCAAGAGAAGAGCGAAACTGGTTCGAGAGGCCCACAAGCCTATACTGTGGCACGTGGAAGGACGACAAGAAAGCTAGTTGCATGAGCGCCGAGTTTCATTGGGACATACAAGGAGGAGCACAGTACGTCCGCCGCATGGACCAGGAGTCTTCGGTCTCGTACATGGATTGTCTCTTCGGCATCCTTGCGAGCTCCAAAGAAACCGAAGAGCGCTTCGGCCTGATAGAGATGGTCGCGCCCAGAGGCCCGCGAGCCCTCGCGCCACCTCCACCACACCGACGACGAGGGCTCCTACGTGCTCGATGGCGACGTTACCTTCTACGTCGGGGAGGAGACTTACAAAGTCGGCCCTGGCACGTTCGTTTGCCTGCGGCACGGCGTGGCACACTCCTATACTTTCGAGACCGATGTCGTACGCATGCTCTGCATCACCGCGCCCGGCGGGTTGGAAGCGCACTACCAGGATGCTCGTTTCAGCGAGCCGGCCCGTGCTCTGACGCTGCCACCGCCAGCGGAGGAGTCCGAAATGGCTACCGTAGAGGAGATGGCCAGGGACCTGGCCAACTATGGCACCGAGGTATGGCACCGAGGTGGTCGGTCCTCCCGGACTGCCACAGAAAGGGTAGGGGGACGCTCTCTCCCTCACCGGACCCAACGTCGGCGAGTTCGCCCCGGAGACGGACTCTGCCCTTGATTCGCCGGCACTGCGGACGGAAGATGTACGCCATGAGGGGGAAGGGTTGTTGGAGGGACGGCACGTGAGGCTCGTCGCGCTCAGGGGCCGGGTCGTCACGGACTACGAGGTCTGGCCCGGTGGCACCGTCCTGTTCGGGGACGGCTCCGTAGCGGACGTGAGCCCGGCCGACTCGCTCGTCGCCGACGCGCACGAGGTCCACGACTACGACGAGGCCCTGATCCTACCCGGCTTCGTCGACCTGCAGGTGAACGGTGCCTTCGGGGTCGACGTGGCCTCCGAAAGTTCCCGACTGCCCGAGCTGTCCAGGGCCCTGCTCTCGACCGGTACCACCTCCTATCTACCCACGATCATCTCATCACCGGAAGGCATCTACGAAGAAGCCCTGCCGGCGATCGGTACAGCGGCTACTGAGTCGTCATTCGGTGCCGAGGTGCTCGGCGTCCACCTCGAGGGACCTTTCATCGATCTGGAGAAGAGGGGCGCGCACGCTGCGGCCCACGTCCTGAGGCCCGACACGGAGCTGCTGGGCCGGCTCCTCGACCTCGGTCCGGTGCGTATGGTCACGCTCGCGCCCGAGCTGGATGGTGCCGACAAACTCACGGCCCTGGCCGCGAACCGCGGGGCGGTGGTCTCTGCCGGTCACTCCGACATAGCCTTCGAACCGGCCTACGGCGCTCTGGATGGGAGGGTCGTTGGCGTCACGCATCTCTTCAACGCGATGAGCGCGATGCACCACCGCGAGCCGGGGCTGCCGGGGGCCGCCTTCGCCCACCCGAGGGCCGTGTGCGGCCTGATCGCCGACGGCCTGCACGTCCACCCGGAGATGGTCGGACTGGCCTTCCGCATGCTCGGTCCCGACCGCCTCTGCCTCGTCACGGATGCCATAGCCGCCGCGGGCATGCAGGACGGCGAATACCGGCTGGCCACCCTCACCATCTACGTAAACGATGGCGTCCCGAAGCTGGGCAGCGGGGCCATCGTTGGCAGCGTCCTCACCATGCGGGAGGCCTTCAAGAACATCCTGGCCTTCACCGGCTGCACCGTCCCCGAGGCGGCGCGCATGGCCTCGACCTCCCCCGCGAGGCTGATAGGCGAAGGCCGCCGCAAGGGACGTCTCACCCCGGGCTACGACGCCGACGTGACGGTCCTCGCCCCCGATCTCTCCGTACAAGCCGTCTGGCTATCCGGCGAGCGGGCCTACTCCTGGGAGGGCGTATGAGACGACAGTTCGATGACGTGACGATCGAGTGTATCAGGGGAGATATAGCGTCCCAGGAAGACGTCGAGTCCGTGGTCAACGCGGCGAACGCGAGGCTCGGACCGGGCGGTGGCGTAGCAGGCGCCATCCACCGCGCCGCCGGCCCGGGGCTCGCCGAAGAAGCCATCCCGCTTGGTCCCATCGAGCCGGGCGAGGCCGTCATAACCGGCGCGCACAGGCTCCCGAACCGGTACGTCATCCACACTTTGGGGCCCGTCTACGGCCAGGACCGGCCCGAGGCGGAGCTTCTTGCCCGCTGCTACCGTAACTCGCTCAGTCTCGCCGAGGAGGAAGGCCTGGAGTCCATAGCTTTCCCTGCCATCTCGACCGGTATATTCGGCTACCCGGCAGAGGAGGCGGCGGAAATCGCCCTGCGAACGGTGCGGGAGGAGGCGGAGAGGCTCGAAGGGATGCGCCTCATCCGGTTTGTCCTCTTCGGTGAGAAGGACCTCGAAGTCCACGAGAGAGCTCTCGCCGGGTATCAGTAAATTCTTTGGAACACCCGGATTCGCAGCGCGCTTTGAGAAAGGAGGTTACCCTGCGGCTCAGGGGGAATACACAAAGGTGTCTCACTCTGTGGGCCACCGAGCTTACCCACAAACCTTACCGTATTGCGCCTGATCTAAACACCGAAGGACACAGACGCCCCGGGATCATCCTCCCACGGTTCCTTCGTCGTACCCAATCTCGTCTAATATCGCATTGGTGTGTTGTCCGACCTCGGGGATCGTGGCCATGACCGGCTCGGCGTCCGTAGGCAGACCGGGCGGGAAAAGGGCGTGCAGGGGTCCAGCAGGGGAACCGACCTCGCGCCAGCGGTCGCGGGCTTTAGCTGCGGGGGATCCAGGAACTCCCGCACCGACCTCAGCCTGGCATTGGCGATACCAGTCCCTTCGAGCTTTCCTATGACCTCTTCGGCCGTGAGATGCCCGAAGGTCTGTTCGATCTCGCGTTCCAACGCCTCCCCGTTGGCGAGCCTGTCCGAGTTACTCGAGAAACGTGCATCTTCCGCCAATTCGGCACGCTCCAGCACCGCCTCGCAGAACTTCTCCCATTCCCGCTCGTTCTGGATGCCGAGGAAGTCGACCTCGCCCTCCGCGCACGCGAAGGGTCCGTAGGGAGCGATTGAGGAGTGGCTGGCGCCGCTGCGGGGCGGCTCTTTGCCGCCGTACGTGGCGTAGTAGGCTGGGAAGCCCATCCACTCGGCGAGCGCCTCGAAGAGGGAGACCACTATGGCCGCGCCCTCGCCGGTCCTCTCGCGCCGGAACAGCGCCGCCAGTATGCCTGAGTAGGCGTACATACCAGCCGCTATGTCGGCGACGGCGATACCTGCCTTGGACGGCGTCTCCTGCGTGCCCGTGACGGAGACGAGACCGGCCTCGCACTGGACAAGCAGGTCGTGGGCCTTCTTATCCCTGACGGCTCCGAAGCGCCGTAGCCGGAGACGTCGCACACGACGAGCCGAGGGTGGCGTTCACGCAATGGCTCCGTCCCGAAGCCGCGACGCTCCGTTGTGCCAGGGGCGAGGTTCTGGACGAAGCGTTGGACATTTCCAGAAGGCGGTTCAGGACCTCGCGAGCGTCCTCCAGGTTCAGGTCGAGTGCGATCGACTCTTTGGAGCGGTTGATCCAGACGAAGTGGCTGGAAAGCCCCTGGACGACGGCATCGTAAGAGCGGGCGAAGTCTCCGGCCCCCGGTCGCTCTACCTTGATGACCCTTGATGACCCGCGCGCCCATGTCGGCGAACTGGCGTGTGGCAAACGGCGCGGTGATCGCCTGCTCCAGAGAGACGACCGTAATGCCTTCGAGCGAAAGCGCCATCAGAAAGAGCTCGGGAGGCCGAGGACGTGCTCGGCGACGTAGGAGAGGATGAGGTTCGTGGAGATGGAGGCTACCTGGTAGAAGCGCGTCTCACGGAACATGCGCTCCAAGTCGTAGCCGGCGTCGAAGCCGTAGCCGCCGAAGGTCTGGACGGCGGCGTTGGCCGCCTCCCACGAGGCATCGGCCGCCAGGAGCTTGGCCGGGTTCGCCTCAGCACCGCAGGGCTCATCCCGGTCGAATAGCGAAGCCGCCTTCTCCACCATATGTGAGGCGGCCTCGACGTTCGCGTAAGCCCTCGCTATAGGGAACTGGACGCCCTGGTTCTCGCCGATCCTGCGCCCGAACACCTCGCGCTTGCCTGCGCGTTCCGTGGCTTTTTCCACGAACCACCTTCCGTCGCCGATGCACTCTGCGGCGATTAGGATGCGCTCCGCGTTCATGCCGTCGAGGATATAGCGGAAACCCTCTCCCTCCTCGCCGATGAGGTTCTCTCCGGGTACCCGAAGTCCGTTGAAAACGAGAATACGGCTCTATTCACGTCGATCACGCCTACGCCGCCGCGACCGAGTTCGGCCGCCCGCTCGTGGACTCTACGTTTACGGTGGCCCTGGTGACCGGCCAGAGCGTCACGGACGTCTCGCAGAACGTCTTCGCCAACCTGGGGTGGGATGAGATCCGTCTCCCTGCTCCCGTCTTCGAAGGAGATACGATCTACTCCAGGAGCGAAGTACTCGAAACGCGCGACTCGCGTTCACGACCCGGAGTGGGAATCGTGAAAGTGAAAACCACGGGCCATGATCAGGATGGCAAGACGGTCATCACGTTTTTACGGACCGTCATGGTCTACAGGCGGGACCACGCTCCCAGAGTTTCTCGTCCAGCTCCCGAGGAGTAGGACCCTTGGAGGGCAGGTCGCGGCGCTCGTCATGTGAGATCATCTCCTTCCGGAACGAGAGGCTCCGCTCTGTACGGGAGTCGGTCGGTATCGTTAGGAGACGGGGTGCAGAGAGCGTTTAGACCTGTAATTATCGAGAACGTCTATCCCGAGCTGGACTGTGGACGTTACCCGGTGAAGAGGGAGGTCGGTGACCGCTTCGAGGTCTGGACCGACCTTTTCAAAGAGGGGCACGACAAGCTCGCCGCCGTGGTGAAGTACAGGGAGAAGGGCGCGTCGGGCTGGAGCGAGACACCGATGCGCCCCTACGAGAACGACCGCTGGACGGGCGACTTCACGCTCGCAAAGAACGCCCGCTACGAGTACACCATCGAGGCCTGGACCGACGAGTTCGGGACGTGGCGGACCGAGATCGGCAAGAAGGTGAATGCCGGGCAGAACGTCGCGCTGGAGCTGGTCGAAGGCCGCGGTCTCGTCGAGGATGCCTTCGATAGATCTCACGACAAGCGCCTCGCGGAGATGCTCGCCGACTTCGACGCCGCCGGCTACGAGGGCAGGGTCGCGCTGTTGCGTTCAGAAGAGATCCGCGAGCTGATGGGAGAGCACCCCGACCGCTCGACGTCGACCGTGTACACAGAGACGCTCGACGTTGTCGTCGACCGCGAGCGGGCACGCTTCGGGGCGTGGTACGAGATGTTCCCCCGTTCCCAAGGAACGGTGCCGGGCCGCGGCGCGACCTTCAAGGAGGCCGAACGGCGACTGCCCGAGATCTCAGACCTCGGCTTCGACGTGGTGTACTTGACGCCCATCCACCCCATCGGCACGAGCTACCGCAAGGGCAGGAACAACGCGCTAATCGCCGGCTCCGACGACCCCGGCAGCCCCTACGCCATCGGGAACGAGGACGGCGGGCACAAAGCCGTCCACCCCGACCTCGGAACGCTGGAGGACTTCGGGCATTTCGTGGAAGCCTGCCGCGGGCATGGGATGGAGGTCGCGCTCGACCTCGCCATCCAATGTTCGCCCGACCACCCTTACATCAAGGAGCACCCCGAGTGGTTCAGGTTCAGGCCCGACGGGAGCATAAAGTACGCCGAGAACCCGCCCAAGAAATACCAGGACATCGTCAACGTGGACTTCTACTCCAAGAACGGGGAAGCTCTGTGGCGGGAGTGGCTCGATGTCGTTCTGTTCTGGGTCGAACGGGGGGTCAGGATCTTCAGGGTCGACAATCCCCACACCAAGCCTTTCCCCTTCTGGGAGTGGGTTATAGGCGAAGTGCAGGGGGAACATCCGGAGGTGATCTTCCTCTCCGAAGCCTTCACCCGGCCGAAGGTGATGAGGGCCCTCGCGAAGCTCGGCTTTACCCAGTCTTACACCTACTTCACGTGGCGCAACACCAAGCAGGAGCTCACGGAGTACTTGACAGAGCTCACCAGGGATTGGCCCAAGGAGTACATGCGCCCCAACTTCTTCCCCAACACCCACGACATCCTGCCACACATCCTGCAGTTCGGCGGCCGACCGGCCTTCAAGATGCGCTTCGTCCTCGCCGCCACGCTGTCGAGCACCTACGGCATCTACAGCGGCTTCGAGCTGTGCGAGAACATCCCGCGTGGCGAGCCGGGCACCACCGTCTACTACCAGGACTCCGAGGTGTACGAATACAAGGTCTGGAACTGGGACAGGCCGGGGAACATCAAGGGATACATTGGACGCGTCAACGAGATCAGGTGCCAGAACCCCGCGCTCCAGTACCTGAAGAACCTCTCGTTCTACGCGACCCAGAACGACAACATACTCTTCTACGGCAAAAAGACCGGGAACAACGCCGTCTTCGTCGTCGTCAACCTCGATCCGCACAATACCCACGAAACGCACGTGCAGTTTCCTCTGTGGGAGCTCGGGATCTCCGAGGGCGAGGGTTACGTGGTTGAGGAGCTTCTGACGGGGAGGGAGATACCGGCCTCGGGAAGCTGGTTCTGGGTTCGTCTCGATCCTGAGAGCAACCCAGCGGAGATCTTCCGCCTCAGGAGAGGGGGTGTGGGATGACGGAGGTCTCGTCGACGTGGGCGAAGGACTTCGACGAGGAGCATCGCGAGGACCCGCTCTGGTACAAGGACGCCATCATCTACCAGTTGCACGTCAAGGCGTTCTTCGACTCGGATAACGACGGCATGGGAGACTTCAAGGGCCTGACGCAGCGCCTCGACTACATAAAGGATCTGGGCGTCACCGTGATCTGGCTGATGCCCTTCTACCCATCGCCGATGCGCGACGACGGCTACGACATCTCCGAGTACAAGAACGTCCACCCCGACTACGGCACCATCCGCGACTTCAGGACGTTCGTGCGCAAGGCGCACTCCTTGGACCTCAAGGTGATAACCGAGCTGGTCATCAACCACACCTCGGACGAGCACGCGTGGTTTCAGCGCGCCCGCGAGGCGCCAAAGGGCTCGGCGAGGCGCAACTTCTACGTCTGGAGCGACACCCCAGACAAGTACGAGGGCACCCGCATAATCTTCACCGACACGGAGAGGTCCAACTGGACGTGGGACGAGAAGGCCGGACAGTATTTCTGGCACCGCTTCTTCTCCCACCAGCCCGACCTCAACCACGACAACCCGCAGGTGTTCAAGGCGATCATGCGCGCGATGCGCTTCTGGCTCGACGCCGGGGTCGACGGTCTGAGGCTCGACGCCATCCCCTACCTCATAGAACGCGAGGGCACGGACAACGAGAACCTGCCCGAGACGCACGAGGTCCTCAAGAAGATGCGCGCCGAGATGGACGCCCGCTTCGAGAACCGCCTCTTTCTCGCCGAGGCCAACCAGTGGCCCGAGGACGTTTTGCCTTACTTTGGGGAGGGGGACGAGTGCCACATGGCCTTCCACTTCCCGCTCATGCCGCGCATCTTCATGGCGCTCGCGCAGGAGGACAGGCATCCCATCGTGGAGATCATGCACCAGACACCGGAGATCCCCAACAGTTGCCAGTGGGCGATCTTCCTGCGCAACCACGACGAGCTCACCCTGGAGATGGTCACGGACAGAGAACGCGACTACATGTACCAGATCTACGCGACGGACCCCCGCATGCGGATAAACGTCGGCATCCGTCGTCGTCTCGCCTCGATGATGGAGAACGACAGGCCCCGCATCGAGCTCCTGAACAGCCTTCTGATGAGCATGCCGGGCCCGCCCATCATCTACTACGGAGACGAGATCGGGATGGGCGACAACATCTTCCTCGGTGATAGGGACGCCGTCAGGACGCCGATGCAGTGGTCGAGCGATAGGAACGCCGGCTTCTCCAGGACGGAGCAGGCGCGCCTGTACTTGCCGCCCATCATGGACCCCGTCTACAGCTACGAGGCGGTGAACGTCGAGGCCCAGGGCCGTAGCGCCGGCTCGCTCCTGAACTGGATGAAGCGCATCATCGCGGTCCGCAAGGCGCACAGGGCCTTCGGACGTGGGACCCTTGAGTTTTTGCATCCGGGCAACAGGAAGATCATAGCCTATTTGAGGGAGCAAGATGACGAGGCGATACTGTGCGTGGCCAACCTGAGCCGGTCGGCCCAGCCCGTGGAGCTCGACCTCTCGCGCTTCAGGGGCTTCGTCCCGGTCGAGTTGCTCGGCAACAGCAGCTTTCCTCCCCTCGGAGACCTGCCTTATTTTCTCACCTTGCCGGGGTACGGTTTCTACTGGTTCCGCCTGGCGAGGGAGGCCGCGGCCCCGAGGTGGCACCAGGAGAGCCCGCCGTACGCCGAGCCGCCCGTCCTCGTGCTTCCCGCCGGCTGGCAGACCAACCGCAGCGTGGACAGTGTCCCCTTGCGCCTCCCCGCCCGTCAGATAGCGCAACTGGAGAAGGAGGCCCTTCCGAACTTCCTCGGCACCCGCAGGTGGTTCGCCGCGAAGGGCGGTGGCATCGAACGCGTCGAGGTCGCGGCTCAGGCTACGTTCAGAGACAACGTGCTCCTTACCCTGCTCAGGGTGCATGTGGGCGACGAATCTTCCGGAGAGGAAGAACCGCAGCTTTACTTCCTCCCGCTCTCGGCGGCATGGGAGGAGGGCGCTGAGGGAGATGGCGTCTCGGTGTTCATGCCGCACGTCCTGATCAAGCTCCGGCGTCGCGCCAGGGTAGGCGTACTCCTCGACGCCCTGGCCGACGAGGCGTTCTGCCGCAGCGTGGTCGCTGCAATGGGGGAGAACACCGAAACGGGCATCGGAGAAGGTGAGATCCACTTCTCGGCCACCGACGTTTTCGATAATCTCGTCGGGGACGAACCCGTCGAGGAACTGAGCGTGAGGCGGGCCGAGGCGGAGCAAACCAACAGCTTGGTGATCCTGGGCGAGCGTCTGATCCTGAAGGCTTACCGGCGCCTCCAGAAGGGCACGAACCCGGACCTCGAGATCGGACGTTATCTTACCGAGAAGGCGCCTTTCGAGAACACGCCGCCGCTCAGCGGGGCGATCGAGTACACGGGCCTCGATGGCGAGACGACCACCTTAGGTCTCCTGCAGGGCTTCGTAGAGAACCAGGGCGACGGCTGGTCCTACGTCCTCGACTACCTCGACCGCTTCCTGGAGGACCGCCTGCTGACCCCGTGGAGCCCGGAGGGCGAGGAGAACGAAGCGGAACGGGAGGAACTGGTGGCCGAAGACGCCTTCTTCGCCGGCCTGGTCCGCATCCTCGGCCTGCGCACGGGGGAACTCCACGCCGCCTTCGCCGCGCCAACCGACGACGAGGCCTTCGCCTCCGAGACCGCCTCCCCTGAGGAGGTGGCGGGCTGGGCCGATGGCGTACTCGCCGAGTCGAGAAGCACCCTGGACATGCTAAAGAGGCGAAGGAGCAGCCTGCCCGACGACGTAGTCCCCGACGCGGACCGCCTTCTCGCGCTGCGCAGGGAGTTGACGAGGAGCATAAAGAGCGTCTCCAAAGGTGGCTTCGGGGTCGTAAAAACCAGGCACCACGGGGACTACCACCTCGGGCAGGTGCTCGTGGTCGGCAACGACTTCCAGATCATAGACTTCGAGGGCGAGCCGGCGAGGCCCCTCGCCGAGCGGCGCATGAAGCACTCGCCCTTGCGCGACGTGGCGGGGATGCTCCGCTCTTTCGACTACGCTATCCGCTCGGCGCTGATGGACCTCGGGGCCGAGCGCGCTGACCAGCTAGAGAGGCTCAAGCCCTGGGTCAGGCTCTGGGAGGAACGTACGAGGCGGGCCTTCCTCGACGGGTACAGAGAGGGCGTGGGCGGCGCCATCTCCTACCCCGGGGAGGAGGACCACGCGCGGGCTCTGATCGAGCTCTTCACGCTGGAGAAGGGCCTCTACGAAATCCGTTACGAGCTGGACAACCGTCCCGACTGGGTCGGCATCCCGATCAAGGGCGTTCTCGACCTTCTGAAGGAGGATGGGAAGGAGGGATCTTGAGACAAGAAGACGCGGTCGCGGCCGTCGTTGCAGGAGACCATGGTGATCCCTACTCTTTCCTCGGTATGCACCAGTTGGAGGGCGGCACGGTGGTGCGGGCATTTTTGCCGGGCGCGAGCACCGTCGAAGTCGTCTCCCGCGACGGCGACGCCATCGGTACCCTGGAGCGCATCCACCCCGACGGACTCTTCGCCGGGCCGGTTCGGCAAAGCGTGCCTTACCGTTTGCGGGCGGTGTGGGAGGACGGCGGCGAGGCCGTGGTCGAGGATCCTTACCGCTTTCCAGGTGTTCTCGGCGAGCAGGATCTCTACCTGTTTGGGGAGGGGAACACCCCGGGCTCTACGAGAAGCTCGGGGCGCACCCGATGGAGCTCGAAGGCGTCGCGGGCACGAACTTCGCGGTATGGGCCCCAAACGCCAGACGCGTCTCCGTGGTCGGCGAGTTCAACTTCTGGGACGGGCGGAGGCACGTCATGCGCAAGCATTCGGGCGGGATGTGGGAGATCTTCATCCCCGGCGTCGGTGAGGGGCCGTGTACAAGTACGAGATCAAGGGTCCGAACGGCGAACTCCTGCCGCTGAAGGCGGACCCCTTCGGCTTCCGCGCCGAGAGGCTCCCGGGCACGGCGTCTATCGTCCACGACCCTACGCGCTACGAGTGGGGCGACGCCGCGTGGATGGAAAGGCGCGAGGGTAGGAATACACTCGATGCCCCGATGGCGATCTACGAGGTGCATCTCGGCTCGTGGAAGAGAAACCCCGACGGCTCCTACTGCACTTACGGGCAACTTGCCGAGGAGCTAGTTCCCTACGTTGCCGAGATGGGCTACACCCATGTCGAGTTTCTGCCGCCGACCGAGCACCCCTTCGACGGCTCGTGGGGCTATCAGCCTTTAGGCCTCTTCGCCCCGACGAGCCGGTTCGGCACGCCGGACGACTTCAGAGGTCTCATCGATGCGTTCCACCGGGCGGATATAGGCGTGTTCATCGACTGGGTCCCGGCGCACTTCCCCGAGGACGCCCACGGCCTCGCCTTCTTCGACGGCACCCACCTCTACGACCACGCCGACCCCCGCCAGGGCAGGCACCCCGACTGGGGGACGCTCGTCTTCAACTACGGCCGCTCCGAGGTTAGGAACTACCTCCTCTCCAACGCCCTGTTCTGGATCTCCGAATACCACATCGACGGCCTCAGGGTCGACGCCGTCGCCTCCATGCTCTACCTCGACTACTCGCGCAATCCGGGCGAGTGGGTCCCGAACGTGCACGGTGGCAACGAGAACCTGGAGGCCGTGGCCTTCCTCAAACGCGCCAACGAGGTCGTCTTCGGGACGCATCCCGGCGCGACGACCCTCGCCGAAGAATCCACCGCGTGGCCCATGGTTAGCCGTCCGACCTCCATGGGCGGTTTGGGGTTCGGTTACAAGTGGAACATGGGCTGGATGCACGACACCCTCCAGTACATGTCCAAGGACCCCATCAACCGCAGGTACCACCACAACGAGATCACGTTTTCCCTCGCCTACGCCTTCGGCGAGAACTTCGTCCTTCCCCTCTCGCACGACGAGGTCGTGCACGGCAAGCGATCCCTGCTCGAAAAGATGCCCGGCGACGAGTGGCAGAAGTTCGCCAACCTCCGCGCCTACTACGGCTTCATGTACGCTCACCCAGGCAAACAACTCCTTTTCATGGGCGGCGAGCTCGCCCAGCGCCGCGAGTGGAACCACGACACCCCCCTCGACTGGCACCTGCTCGACGAACCATCCCACGAAGGCATCCAGACCCTGATAAAAGACCTCAACGCCCTCTACTCATTTACCCCCGCCCTCTACCGGGTAGATTTCGAACCCGCAGGTTTCGAGTGGATCGCGGGCGGAGACATCGAGAACAGCGTGGTATCCTTTCTCCGGCGCGAAAGCGCACATGAAGACACAGCGATCGTCGTCTGCAACTTCACGCCGGTAGTGCGCCACGACTACCGCATAGGCGTGCCCGAAGCGGCCGCCTACGAGGAAGCCCTCAACACCGACGACACCCGCTACGGCGGAAGCGGCGTGAGTAACGGCGAGCGCACAAAAACCGAAAAAGTCCAGGCGCACCGACGAGAGTACTCGCTCTCGCTAACCTTGCCGCCGTTGGCGACGATGATATTTAAGCCTGTCAGCTAGTCAGCACTTCAGCTAGTCAGCTTTTTGTTGGCTGACCGGCTGAAGTGCTGACTAGCTAAGAGAAAGGAAAGTATGGCAAACGTGGAGACCCATTCTTGACCAGCGTGGTGTGGCCCGGAGAGCCTTATCCCCTTGGCGCGCCCTGGGACGGGCAGGGCGTGAATTTCGCCCTGTTCTCGGAGAACGCGGAGGGGGTGGAGCTTTGTCTCTTCGACCCTTCAGGTAAAGCGGAGGTCGAGAGGATCGAGTTGCGGGAGCGAACGGATAGGATCTGGCACTGCTACCTGCCCTACTGCCGGCTCGGCCAGCTCTACGGCTACAGGGTCCATGGGCCTTACGAGCCGGAAAACGGCCACCGATTCAACCCCAACAAGCTCCTGCTCGATCCTTACGCCAAGGCGACCGTCGGGTCCCTGGACTGGGAATATCCCCACTTCGGTTACAGGCTTGGCGCCGAAGAGGAGGACCTCGCCCTCGACGAGCGGGACAACGCCGTCGGCATGCCCAAGTGCAGGGTCGTAGACACCGCCTTTACCTGGGACGATGATAAGCCGCCGCACACGCCTTGGGAAGAGACCGTTATCTACGAGCTACACATCAAGGGCTTTACGCAGAGGCACCCGAACATCCCCGAGGATTTGCGTGGTACCTACGCCGGCCTGGCTTCGGCCCCGGCCATAGAGCACCTCAAGAAACTCGGGGTGACGGCCGTCGAGCTGATGCCCGTGCATTCGTTCGTGGACGACAAGCACCTCGCGGACAAGGGGCTCAAGAATTACTGGGGCTACAACTCCATAGGCTTCTTCGCTGCCGACATGCGTTATTCGGCCACGGGCAGCATCAGCGAGTTCAAGACCATGGTCAAGCGGTTGCACTCGGCGGGCCTGGAAGTGATCCTGGACGTCGTCTACAATCACACCGCGGAGGGAAACCATTTGGGTCCTACCCTCTCCTTCCGCGGCATAGACAACGCCGCCTACTACAGGCTCCTGCCCGACGACTCCCGTTACTACATGGACTTCACGGGGACGGGCAACACCCTCAACATGGTGCACCCGCGCGTGTTGCAGCTCATCATGGACTCCTTGCGGTACTGGATCCTGGAGATGCACGTCGACGGCTTCCGCTTCGACCTCGCGAGCGCCCTGGCACGCCAGCTCTACGAGGTGGACCAGCTCTCCAGCTTCTTCACCATCATCCACCAGGACCCCGTAATCTCACAGGCGAAACTAATAGCCGAGCCGTGGGACGTAGGAGAAGGTGGCTACCAGGTTGGCAATTTCCCGGTGGGATGGGCCGAGTGGAACGGCAAGTACCGCGACGCGGTGCGCTCCTACTGGAAGGGCGACGGCGGGCTCGTGGACGAACTCGCCTACAGGCTGACCGGATCGAGCGACCTCTACGAGCGTGGCGGGCGCAGGCCATACGCGAGCGTCAACTTCGTCACCGCCCACGATGGCTTCACCCTTACCGACCTCGTCTCCTACGACGAGAAGCGCAACGAGGCCAACGGGGAGGGTAACATCGACGGCGAGAGCCACAACCTCAGCCGCAACTACGGCGTCGAGGGGCCGACGGATGATCTGGAGATCAGACGCACCAGGGCCCGCCAGAGGCGCAACATCATGGCGACGCTTTTGCTATCTCAGGGCGTGCCCATGATCCTCTCCGGCGACGAGATGCGCCGCACCCAGGGTGGCAACAACAACGCCTACTGCCAGGACAACGAGATCAGCTGGCTCGACTGGGACTTCTCAGCTCCTGATAGGAACTTCCTGGCCTTCGTGCGGCGTATGATCCGGCTCCGCCAAGAACACCCCGCCTTCAGGCGAAAGAACTTCTTCCAGGGTCGCGAGCTAAGGGGCGCGGATACGAAGGACATAACCTGGCTCACCCCCGAGGGCCGCGAGATGACCGACGAAGAATGGAACAACTCCTTCGCCCGGTCCCTCGGGCTCCATATGTCCGGCCTCGTCGAAAGCGAGCACGACGCGCAGGGCCGTCCGCAGGTCGACGACGACTTCCTGCTCCTCTTCAACGCCGGCGAGGACGGGGTCGACTTCAGACTTCCGAGCTCCCCCGAGGAGATACGCTGGGAAGCCCTCATGGACACCTCCTACTCCGCCGGGCTGAAGGCCGGCAGCTTCTTCAAACCGAACGACGTTTACGCCTTGAAGCCCCGTTCGATGGCCGTGCTCGTGAACTACCGCAGGCGCGAGACGGTCGACGAGGATGCGGATTGAGGCGAACCCACAAGATGCCTTTCGGCGCCGAGGTGCTCGGAAACGAAAGGACGCGATTCGTCCTGTGGGCACCCGCCGCCGCATCGGTGGATCTCATCCTCGGAGAGGACACGATCCCGATGCCCCGCGAAGAGAACGGCACCTTCTCCCTCACCACCGAAGCCGGGGCAGGCGCGCGCTACCGCTTCCGCATAGACGGCGAACAGGAGATGCCAGACCCCGCCTCCAGGAGTCAGCCCGAGGACGTGCACGGGGCGAGCGAGGTGATCGATCCCGGATCTTTCGTTTGGCGAGACCAGCACTGGGAGGGACGCCCCTGGGAGGAGGTCGTGCTCTACGAGTTGCACGTCGGTACCTTCACCCCCGAGGGAACCTTCGCCGGTGTCAAAGAAAAGCTCGACTACCTGGTCGAGCTCGGCGTGACGGCGATAGAGCTGATGCCGCTCTCCGAGTTTCCTGGCCGGCGCAACTGGGGCTACGACGGTGTGTTGCCCTTCGCCCCCGAGAGCGCCTACGGGACCCCGGATGACTTCAAGGACCTCGTGCAGACCGCCCACGACAGGGCCTCGTCGTCTTCGTCGATGTCGTATACAACCACTTCGGCCCAGAGGGCAACTACCTTCCGCTCTACGCCCCGCAGTTCTTCACCGACCGGTACGACACGCCGTGGGGAGCCGCGGTCAACTTTGACGGCGAGGGCAGCGACAGGGTGCGCGAGTACTTCATCCACAACGCCCTCTACTGGCTGAAGGAGTACGGCATCGACGGCCTCAGGCTCGACGCCGTGCACGCCATCGACGACTCCTCGGAGCGGCACTTCCTCACCGAGCTCGCCGAACGCGTGCGCGAGGGTCCTGGACGCCGCCGCCACGTCCACCTCGTTCTCGAAAACGATGCGAAGGAAGCCGGCTACCTGCGCGGGCCCTACGATGCCCAGTGGAACGACGACCTCCACCACGCGCTTCACGTCGTCCTGACGGGGGAGAGCGCTGGCTACTATGCGGATTACGCCGACGAGCCCCTGACGCACCTGGGGAAGGCTCTGGCAGAGGGGTTCGTCTACGGGGAGGAGACGGGCGCGGATCTGCCGCCGGGCGCCTTCGTGTCTTTCGTACAGAACCACGATCAGGTCGGCAATCGAGCGTTCAGGGAAAGGATCGGTCAGCTCGCGCCGCCCGGAGGCGTGCGGGCGGCAGCGGAACTCTACCTGCTCGCGCCCCAGACGCCCATGCTGTTTATGGGCGAGGAGTGGAACGCAGCATCTCCCTTCCCGTTCTTCTGCGACTTCGGGCATGACCTCGCGCCGCTCGTCGCTAAGGGACGCCGCGAGGAGTTTGCAGGGTTCTTCGATCAGGAGGATACCGACAGCATTCTCGATCCCGGTGCTGAGGAGACATTCTACAAAGGCAAATTGGACTGGGCGAGTCTGGGGGAACCGGAGCACGCAGAGCACCTGGAACTCTACCGCGGGTTGCTCGCGCTTCGGCGGGAGGAGATCTTGCCGCGGCTCGGCGACGTCCCCGGTGGCGAGTCAGCGTACCAGACGGTGGGCGATAGGGGCCTGCACGTGCGATGGAAGCTGGGCGACGGCTCCCTGCTCACGCTCCTGGCCAACCTGGGACCGGAGCCGATGGATGACGTAGAACGACCGCCCGGCAGACGACTCTACGCCAGCGAGGGCGTGCCGGACGACGGACGGGAGCTACCGGGCTGGTCGGTCCTGTGGTACCTGGCGGGGTGAGGATACCCCGCGCCACATACAGGCTGCAGTTCAGCCACGACTTCACCTTTTCGGATGCGGCGGATCTCGCGCCATACCTGGCCGAGATTGGAGTAGGCGATCTCTATGCCTCGCCCTACCTGAAAGCCAGGCCCGGCAGCATGCACGGCTACGACGTCGTCGACCCGACCTCGCTGAACCCCGAACTCGGAGGCGAACAAGATTACCGGCGGTTGGTACAGACGCTCCGAGACCACGGGATGGACCAGCTCCTCGATATCGTTCCCAACCACATGGGCGTCAGCAGCGACAACGCCCTCTGGTACGACGTGCTCGAGAATGGCCGCGCCTCGGCCTACGCCTCCTTCTTCGACATCAATTGATCTCCCGCAAACAGCGAGAAGCCGCGCGGTAAGGTTTTGCTCCCGATCCTGGGCGACCATTACCGCGCCGCCCTAGAACGCAGAGAGATCCGGCTCTCCTACGACGCCGAAGTGGGCACGTTCTCCGTGCACTACTACGAACACCGCTGCCCGATCGACCCAGGTACATACCCGATGATCCTCGACAGCATACCTTTGCCCGAAGCAGATGTCCATCGACAGGAGATCGAACGTCTCGTAACCGCCTTCGGCGATCTACCGGGTCGGGACACTACGGACGGGGAGTGCGTCGCCTCAAGAGCGCGGGGTGCGGCGAGCCTCAAGGCCGATCTCGCCGAAGTGTGCGCGCGACATCCCGGGATCGCCCACTCCGTCGAGGAGCGTGTCGGGTGGCTGAACGGTGAGGGATTAGAGTCGCTCCATGCGTTGCTCGAGGCGCAGGCCTACAGGCTCGCCTACTGGCGGGCGGCGAGCGAGGAGATCAACTACCGGCGTTTCTTCGCAGTCAACGACTTGGCCGGCATCCGAGTCGAGGATGATGGCGTCTTCGCCGCCACGCACGGGCTCGTCCTGCGCTTGATCGAGAACGGCGGGGTCAGTGTGCTGCGCATCGACCACCCCGATGGTCTCAGGGACCCCACATCCTACCTCGACCGCCTGCGGGGCGCCGTCGTCGAAGCTTCGGGGGCACCGGCGTACACGCTGGTCGAGAAGATACTGGCCCACGGCGAGAACCTGCCCGACGACTGGCCCGTCGCGGGAACTACGGGCTACGACTTCACGAACCTGGTGAACAGCCTCTTCGTCGATCCGGCAGGGGAGGCCGTGATCGACGAGGCTTACCAGGGCTTCATCGGAGGGTCCATCGACTTCCAGAACCTGCTCTACGGCTGCAAGTTCAAGGTCATGCGCGACGCGCTAGCGAGCGAGCTGAACGCGCTCTCGTACCGTCTGTCGGCAATCGCAGAGCGCAGGCGCTCGTACGACTTCAGCTTCGAAACCCTGCGCCGGGCGCTCTCCGAGGTGGTAGCGTATTTCCCCGTGTACCGGACCTATATCGGTCCCGGCCGCAGCTCCGAGGCTGACCAGGGACACTTGGATCTCGCCGTGCGAAAGGCGAAGGAAGGAGGCGAGGGCGACCCGACGGTCTTCGACTTCATCCGTGACGTTGTTCTGCGTGCGCCCCGGGACGCCGAAGCGCTAGCCTTCGCGTACAGGTTCCAGCAGTACACGGGGCCCGTGATGGCGAAGGGCCTGGAGGATCAGGCCCTCTACGTCTACAACCGCCTCGTCTCCCTCAACGAGGTCGGCGGGGAGCCGGAGATCTTCGGCACCGCTGTCCCCGAGTGCCACCGCCAGAACGTCGAACGCCTCGCCCGCTGCTGGCCGCATTCGATGCTCTCGACCTCCATGCACGACACCAAGCGTGGCGAGGACGTGCGCGTCCGCATCAACATCCTCTCGGAGATCCCCGGCGAGTGGCGCGAGAAGCTTGAACGCTGGGGAGAACTGAATGCCCCGCTCCGTTGCGCCATCGACGGTGAACCCGCCCGGAGCCGCAACGACGAATATTTCCTGTACCAGACGCTCCTTGGTACCTGGCCGTTGGAAGAGAAGGGCGAAGGGACGCCAACAGAGTTCCGGGAGCGCATAAAGGAGTACATGGAGAAGGCGATGCGCGAGGCGCAGGCGCGCACATCCTGAACCGATGCGAACGAAGGGTACGAGAAGGCGGTCGCCGCCTTCGTGGACGAGTTTCTCTATTGGGACGGTCCGTTCTTGCACGATTCTCTGCCGTTTCAGCGCCGCTTGGCGCGTCTCGGCGCCTTGAATAGTCTCTCGCAGATCTTGCTCAAATTGACTGCACCCGGCGTCCCCGACATTTACCAGGGAAACGAGATCTGGGATTTCAGCCTCGTCGACCCCGACAACCGACGCCCCGTGGACTTCGAGCAGCGCAAGAGCCTTCTCGCCGATCTGAGAACACTCGATCCTTCCGACATATCCGCGCTCTTCGAAGACGGCGCCTGGCAGGACGGCCGCCCGAAGCTCTACCTCACCTGGAAGGCGCTCGAAATGCGCCGCGAGAGCCCCGAACTGTTCGGGGACGGCGAATACATGGCACTTGAGGTCTCTGGTGACCGCAAGAATAACCTCGCCGCCTTCGTCCGAAAGCAAGGAGCGGAGGTGGCTATCACCATTGCCCCACGCCTCTACGCGAAGATAACCCCTGCAGACGGACTTCTTATGCCGACTCCCGAAACCTGGGAAAACACCTCCATATTCCTCCCCGAAGCTCTGGCCGGAGCCGACTACCGCAACGTCCTCACCGGCGAAAGAGTGATGGCCGAGGAGCACAATGGAATGCCCTCGCTAGATGTGGGGCGACTCCTCCGCAACTTCCCCGTAGCCTTGCTCGCACCCTGAACTGAAGCGTGCCGACAAGCGAAGCCGAAGGCTGGAGCGTGCTGACAAGCCTGCGAAGCAGGCGTGCTAAAATCGCGGCATGACTGATACGCCAAGAAAGATACAGAAGACGGAAGAAGAGTGGCAGGACCAGCTCACCCCGGAGCAGTACCGCATCACGCGGATGAAGGGCACGGAGCGGCCCTTCAGCGGCAAGTACAACGAGAACAAAGAAGAGGGCATCTACCGTTGCGTGGCTTGCGACGCGCCCCTCTTCTCATCCGACACCAAGTACGACTCGGGCAGCGGATGGCCAAGCTTCTGGGCTCCGCTCGACGAGGACAACATCGAGACGGTGGAGGACCGCAGCCTCTTCATGCGCAGGACCGAGGTCCACTGCGCGGTCTGCGGCGCCCACCAGGGGCACGTCTTCGAGGACGGGCCGGCCCCGACGGGCCAGCGCTACTGCATAAACTCGGCCGCCCTCCGCTTCGACCCCGAAGCCGCCTCAGAGTAGTCGCAGGATCGGTAGAACGCCCCGCCACGCCGCGGAGGCGTTTTTGTGTTTTCTGATCCACCCGTCAGAGCCATCTTCCTCTAATCTTGCCACCAGGCGAGAGTTCCGGAGGTAGACACCACATGGCGACGCGGCGAATACAAGAAGAGCGCGTACAGAACCTGAACGAGGAGGACGTGAGGGATGGCGACTACGTCCTGTACTGGATGCAGTCCTCCCAGCGCGCCGAGCAAAACCACGCCCTCGAATACGCTGTACAGCGGGCGAACGACCTGGGCCAGCGATTGCTCGTAGTCTTCGGCCTCACCGACGACTACCCCGAGGCCAACCTCCGCCACTACGCCTTCATGCTCGAAGGTCTGAAGGACGTCCAGGAAGCCCTCGCGAAGCGCGGCATCAAGATGGTCGTCCGAAAAGGCTCGCCAGGCAAGGTGGCGATCGACACCGGCAGAGACGCCTCACTCATCGTTACCGACCGCGGCTACATGCGCCCGCAGAAGAGGTGGCGCGAGAAGGTCGCGAGGGAGGTCGGACGTCTCGTGACGCAGGTCGAGTCCGACGTGGTCGTGCCCGTTGAGCTCGTTTCGAACAAGCAGGAGCACGCGGCGAGGACGCTCAGGCCGAAGATAGGCGAGTATTTGGAAGACTTCCTCGTCGAACTCACGCCGACGAAGATCGAAAAGCAGTCCACGAGCATGCAACAAGCCGGCCTGGATCTCTCGGACATCGACAAAGTCCTCGACGGCATTGACTTCGACAGGAGCGTCGGCACTTTAAGCCACCTCTACAAAGGCGGAACCTCCGAGGCCAAGAAGATCTTCCGCCGCTTCTCGAAAAGGTACTTCGACGGCTACGTCGAACACCGCAACCAGCCGCAGACTGACGACGTGTCGCACATGAGCAAGTACTTGCACTTCGGGCACATCTCCCCGATCTGGCTCGCCCTCGAAGCCAGGAGATCGAAGACCAGTAAAGACAACATCGAATCGTTCGTCGAGGAGCTCGTCGTGAGACGTGAGCTATCGATGAACTTCGTGTTCTACAACAACGACTACGACTCGTTCTCGAACCTTCCTGGCTGGGCGAAGGAGACGCTCCGGGAGCACAAGAACGACGAGCGGGAGTACGTCTACACGAGAAAGCAACTCGAGAACGCCGAGACGCACGACGAGTACTGGAACGCGGCGATGAGGGAGATGGTCCACACGGGCTACATGCACAACTACATGCGCATGTACTGGGGCAAGAAAATTCTGGAGTGGTCCAACACCCCGGAGCACGCCTACAGGACCACACTCTACCTCAACAACAAGTACTTCCTCGACGGACGAGATCCCAACTCCTTCGCGAACGTTGCCTGGGTCTTCGGCCAGCACGACCGTGGCTGGACCGAACGCGAGATCTTCGGCAAGGTTCGCTACATGTCCGCAGTCGGCCTGGAACGCAAGACGAAGCCCGCGCAGTACGTCGAGAAGGTCGAGAAAAGGATCGGGGCTTCGGACTGATCCTTGGGCGTATACTCCTGCTCGAAAGGCACGACAGGCAGAGGCAGGGCTCCGAGGTTGCGAGAGGGAACAGACAGCGCCGTCCACGGAACGGATGCGGCCGTCGGAGAATCCAGGATCGAGGAACCCTTCTCTAGCCTGTTCTCGACCACGCGCGACGTGCTCTTCTCGCCGCGGCGGTTCTTCGACGGGTTGCCGCCGGATGGGCCTCTCGGAGTGCCCGTGCTCTACTTCCTGATCTGCTCGGCAATAACGGCGGTCATCAACACGCTCGCCACACTCGCCTTCCTGGCCGTGCCCACAGCAATCGTAGTGGCAACCGGGTCACGCGACGCGCGACTGGTCGTCTGCGCCCTGGCTATATTCGTGTTCGCGTCTTTGGTGCTGCCCGTGTTGTTCGTCGCGGGTTTCTTCGCATCGGTACCATCCAGCACCTCTTTATCCTTCTCGTGGCCGGGCGAGATCAGAAGGGTCTGCGGACCACCTTGCGCGTCTCCTGCTAATCGGTTGGCGCACCCGTGGCGGTGGCATGGATCCCCCTGGCCGGCATCCCGGCCGTTTTCTATTGCTTCTACCTGCACGCGACCGGCCCGAAGCGCGTTCACAGAATCTCGACCGGTAGGTCCCTCGGGGTCACCCTGGTGCTCACGACGCTCTTGCTCGTTCTGGCAACGGTACTCGCCGTCTACGACTACGGCTTGATCCAGGAAGCCATGGGATAGCCTCTCAGCATTTCAGCACTTCAGGGTACGTGCGGTTCGGAGCCCATCGGGGCTTGCGCGGCCGGGCGTATCACGAAGCCCGGCTGCGCGTTTCGCGGTATTGGCTAACAAGCTGAAGTGCTGAAATGCTGACCAGCGCGGTTTGGGGAAGTTCCCCAAACCGCTTTCATCGACGCCAGCGTTCGCGGCCCTCCTTGTAGAGGTCGCCGCCGTGGAGGTCGTTGACTACGACGACGGGGAAAGCCTCGATGCGGAGGCGACGGATCGCCTCCGCATCGAGGTCTTCGTAGGCGATGACCTCGGCCTCCTTTACGCAGTCCGCCAGGAGCGCCGCCGTGCCCTCGACGGCCCCGAAGTACACGCAGCCGTGCTCCCGCATCGCCTCGCGTACGGCCTCGGAGCGCGAACCTTTCCCGACCATGCCCCTCAGGCCGCGTTCCACGAGCATCGGCGAGTGCGGGTCCATCCTCGACGCCGTCGTCGGTCCGGCGGGACCCAGCGCGTGACCAGGACGCGCCGGGGCTGGTCCGGTGAAGTACACGACCTGTCCTTCGAGGTCGAAGGGTAGCGGCTCGCCCGCCTCTATCGCCTCTTTCATCCTCGCGTGGGCCGCGTCGCGGGCCGTGTAGAACACCCCGCTCAGACGCACGACGTCGCCGGATCTCAGGGGTTCGATGTCCTCCATCGAGAGCGGCGCTTCCAGATAGATGGGCTCGGGACTCATAGCTCGGTCGAGGCGGTGCGGTGGGAGTGGCAGTCGAGGTTCACGGCGACGGGGAAGGCGGCGATGTGGGTCGGGAAGCTCTCTACGTGGACCGCGAGCGCCGTCTGCGTGCCGCCGTAGCCGGCTGGCCCTATGCCCGTGGCGTTGATCTCCTCCAGCAACTCGCGCTCGAGCCCGGCAAGTTCGGGGTCAGGGTTAGGTTGGCCCGACGGCCGCGTGAGCGCCTTTTTGGCCAGCACCGCGGCCCTTTCGAAAGGACCCCCGATGCCGACCCCGACGGTGAGCGGCGGGCTGGCATTAGGGCCCGCTCTCTCTATGGTCTCGACGACAAACTCTTTCATGGCCGGGAGGCCTTCTGCGGGTGTAAGCATCTTCAGGGCGCTCATGTTATCGCAGCCGGCGCCCTTGACGAGCATCGTCAGCTTCAGGCCGTCGCCGGGGACGGGCTCGTAGTAGGCGACAGCGGGGGTGTTGTCGCCAGTGTTCGTCCTGTCTATGGGGCTCCTGACGATGGATTTTCTCAGGTAACCCTCCTCGTAGCCCTGGCGGACGCCCTCGTCTATGGCGGCCCCGATCTCGCCGCCCGAGATCCTGACTTCGCTCCCCAGCTCGACGAAAAAGACAGCGTACCCCGTGTCCTGGCAGAAGGCGATGCACCTCTCGCGCGCGACCTCGGCGTTCTCCAGGAGACGTTCTATCACCTCGCGGCCGAGCTCCGATTCCTCGTCGTCTAGTGCCCGGCGCAGGGCCGAGAGGTGATCCCGCGGCAGGCGCGTGTTCGCCTCGATGCACAGGTCGCGCACCGCTTCCACGACCGAAGATGCTTCTATCTCGCGCAACGTCTCATCACCTCCTCGGGCACAGGTTAGCACCGGAGGTACCCGAATTTTTTGGGGGCACGGTTTTCGTAACGCTTTTCGTAACGCCTGGCGGACGGTCATCAGCTAGAAAACAGGGCAAATATAGTCCATTCGGGGGATGCGACGGGCATCCCGTAGTGCCATGGTTTTACAGAGCGGGAGAGGAGACATTCCGGCAGTGATCAGTCCCCATGTTGACGGATCATAGAAAGTTCGTTGCCTGGCTGGCCTGGTCGTTGTGCCTGGTGTGCGTGGGCCTGGCCTTGTGTACTCTCCTGCTCTACTTGTTGAACGGTAGGACACTGGTCGGCTTCTTCAGGGAGCGCGACGGCGCCGTGATGGTGCTCGTGATCTGCTTCTCGGTGGTCGGGGCGCTTATCGTCTCCCATCGGCCGGAGAACCCCATAGGATGGATCTTCTGCGCCGCCGCGCTATTCTCCAGGCGCTCTCTGCGGTCGGGGTCGAGTACGGAACCTATGCACTCGTCACCCGACCCGGTTCCCTCCCCCTCGGCGCGTTCATGTCGTGGTTGGTCGAGTGGATCTGGGCGGCGGGGCTCGGCCTGATCCTGGTGTTCCTGCCACTCCTTTTTCCCAACGGTCGGCCGCCGTCTCGTCGTTGGTGGCCGGTGGGCTGGCTCGGCGGGCTTTCCATCGGCCTGATCTCCGGGTCCGTCTCGCTCCTCGTTTGGTTACTAGAGGGCAGAGGGACCGCGGACGACCCACCGGGATGGCTCCTGGCGCTCTTACAGGCCGGTTTCCCGCTGATGCTGCTGGCCGGGCTACTCGCCGTGATCGCCCTCTACTTACGCTTCCTCAGGACGAGGGGGGACGAGCGGCAGCAGATCAAGTGGTTCGCCTCCGCCTCCGCCCCGACGTTCACCTGGATACTTCTTTTCGAGCAGCCACTCGGCCCCCGGGGCGGGGTGTTCGAAGTGATCGTCGCCGCCTCGAGCCTCGTCGTCGTTCCCTCGATCCCGGTCGCCACGGGCATCGCCATCCTCCGCTACCGGCTCTACGATAACTCTACGACATAAATAGGATCGTGAACCGCGCCCTCGTGTATGCCGCCCTCATGGTCTCGTTGGTCCTGGTCTACCTGGGAAGTGTGATCTCCCTGCAATACGCCCCCGTACAATCGCGGGAGGAGAATCACAGGTCGCGGTCGTGGCCTCGACGCTGGCGATCGCCGCGCTGTTCAATCCGATGAGGCGGCGCATCCAGGCATTCGTCGACCGTCGCTGCTACCGCAGCAGGTACAACGCGCAGAAGACCCTGTCGGCCTTCTAGGTGAGGCTGCGCAACGAGACGGCCCTGGATGCCCTGAGCGGCGAGCTCGTTGCCGTCTTAAGGGGAACCATGCAGCCGACCCGCGTCTCCCTGTGGCTACGCCCGCAGGATGGGCACGGGGAGAGGAGGACGTGAGACAATCACCGCGTAAATCCATCGTAAACGAGGTTTCGTAACGCTTTTCGTAACGTCTGGGAGACGGTGGGCAACTAGAATCGGGATCGAGGAGGTCAGATGACGACACAGGAGAAAAACAGGCAGGGTTTCTGGCAGAGTCTCTTCGGACGCGACGAGGGGCAGGAGCCTCGCGAGGAGGTCCCCGAGCCGGTCGTCGAGACTACGGTCCAGGAGGCGGGGCCCGAGCTGGAGATAGCGCCCAACGACCCCATCGTGGCCTACTTCGCGAGCGCCTCCGGGGTGGTCGAGATCGAGAAGCTGGATCTCGACTCACCCGCTTTGAGGGCTATGAAGGCAGCGGACATCAAGGTGGTCGTGCCGCTCGTCAGCCAGGGAGAGTTGATCGGTCTGCTCAATTTGGGCCCGCGCCTCTCCCAGCAGGAGTACTCGGCAGACGACAGGAAGCTATTGAACGACCTCGCCACCCAGACCGCGCCTGCGGTGCAGGTGGCGCAGCTCGTGCGCCAGCAGCAGCAACAGGCCCAGGAGCGGGAGCGCATCGAGCAGGAGCTCAGGGTTGCGCGCCTGATCCAACAGACGCTCCTTCCCAAGGAAGTGCCCGACCTGCCCGGCTACGGGCTCGCGGCTTACTACCAGCCGGCGCGCGAGGTGGGCGGCGACTTCTACGACTTCATGGAGCTCGACGGCGGCCAGCTCGGCCTCGTCGTCGGCGATGTGACGGACAAAGGCGTGCCGGCCGCGCTGGTGATGGCGACGACCCGCACGCTGCTCCGCGCCTCGGCCCAGCGCATCGACTCGCCCGGCAAGGTGCTAAAGAGGGTAAACGAGGTGATCGTTCAGGACATACCGCCCAACATGTTCATCACCTGCCTCTACGCCATCCTCGACTCGGAGACGGGCCTCCTCAGGTACGCCAACGCCGGCCACGACCTGCCCTACAGGCGCAAGGCCTCAGCGGGCGGTGCGGAAGAGCTGAGGGCGACGGGGATGCCGCTCGGGCTGCTTCCCGGCATGGAGTACGAGGAAAAGGAGATAGTGCTGGCGCGGGGAGACAGCGTGCTGTTCTACAGCGACGGCCTGGTCGAGGCCCACGATCCCCACAGGGAGATGTTCGATTTCCCACGCCTGCAAGGGCTCGTCGCCGGGCACCGCACGGGTGGGGAGGCGATGGTCAACTTCCTGCTCTCCGAGCTCGCGCGTTTCACCGGCGACGAGTGGGAGCAGGAGGACGACATCACGCTCGTTACCCTGGAGAGATCGGAGACGGCATGACCGACCCGAAACCCCGGACGGACGCCGACCTCGGTCGGACCCTGGCCGACTTCTCGGTCCCCAGCGAGCCCGGTAACGAGCGGCTGGCCATGGAGATGGTAGCCGAGACCGTCAAGAACCTCGGTTTCTCCGGAGAGGACTTGGAGCGACTCAAGACAGCCGTGGCCGAGGCGACGATGAACGCTATGGAGCACGGCAACCACTACAGGCCGGAGGTGCCCGTAGAGCTGCAGGTTCTCGTCACGGACCACGACCTCCTGGTCCGCATCACCGACAGTGGGAGCGGCCCGCCGCCCAAAGAGCATGGGGACACACCGGACCTCGAGGCGAAGCTGGAGGGCATTCAAACGCCCAGGGGATGGGGGCTTTTCCTCATCAAGAGCATGGTAGACGAGATGAACATAACCGGCGACGAGGGGCACCACACCGTAGAGTTAGTCGTCCACCTCGGAGCGGAAGGAGGTAAGTGATGGAAGTGCGCCACCTAAGCGTAGAGGTCCGCCTGGAAGAGGGCATCGCCGTTCTCGACCTCATGGGCGAGATCAACGGCTTCGCCGAGGAGGCCCTCAACTCCGCCTACGCGGAGGCCGAGGCCACGGACCCCAAGACCATACTGCTCAACTTCGAGGGGGTGGATTACATCAACTCGACGGGCATCGCCCTGATAGTGGGCCTGCTCGCCAAGGCGCGCGCCTCTCATCGTAGCCTGCTCGCCTGCAACCTCAGCGAGCACTACGTGGAGATCTTCAACGTCACGCGCCTCTCGGACTTCATGGGCGTCTTCCCCGACGAGAAGACCGCCGTGGTTGAAGCGTCGGGGTCCTGAGTTGGATAAACCCCTAGACGGTTCGCTCCACTACCTGCGCGACGAGTACGAAGGGACGAGAGAGGCATACCGGACAAGGAGGAACGAGATGCCCGAGGCCCAGGTGAAGATGAAAGTCAGGCAGGCCGGCGATAATGTCAGCATCATAGACGTAGAAGGAGAGCTAACCGCGTTCGCGGAAGCCGTCTTGATGGACGCCTACAACCAGACCAGCGACGGGCAGGTGCGTGCGATCATCCTGAACTTCGAAGACCTCGAGTACATGAACAGCTCCGGCATCGGGCTCCTGGTCACGCTGCTCATCAGGATCAACCGCGAGAAGCAGAGGCTACTGACCTACGGCCTGAGCGAGCACTACAGGAGCATCTTCCAGATCACACGCCTGGACGACGCCATAGCGATCCACGACTCCGAAGAGGAGGCCGTGAGGGCAGCGAACTCGGCCTGAGACGCCCGAGCAAGGGAGAGACACGATGACCGAACAAACCCCACAAGAGGAGCCGAAACAGAGACGCGAGCCCCGCGACGCCGCCTACTGGGCCGGCTACGCCGAGACGCTCAAGGTCTCGGGCGTGGCCGAGGGCGCGACGAACATCAACGTCGAAGGCCGCAGGGCCGTCGGGCCGTTGCAGGGCTTCGGCAAGATGTGGCAGAAGACCTACAGGATAGGCCTCGAAGGCGCCGAGGTCATCCCGGCCGAGGTCATCAAGACCTGGAAAGAGAACTACCAGGAGTTCTGGCCCGAGGGCAACCGCTTCTACGCGCCGCTCGCGGGCATCGCCCCCGGAGAGGTCGCCCTCATAAGCGGCTCCATGCCCGGCGGCGTCAAGCTCTCTACGGGCGTGATGGTCCTCTACGCCGACGACGAGTCCTTCTCCCTCATGACACCGGAGGGACATCCTTTCTCCGGTTGGATCACGTTCAGTTCCTTCGAGGAAGAGGGCACGACCATCGCCCAGGTCCTGATGCGGGCCAACGATCCCCTCTACGAGATGGGCCTGCGCATGGGCGGCCACAAGATGGAGGACGAGATCTGGCAGAAGACCCTGGAGAACCTGGCAGCCCATTTCGGCGTCAACGAGCCGGTCAAGACGAACGTGGTCTGCGTCGACCCCAAACTGCAGTGGCGCCAGTACAGGAACATCTGGCATAACGCTGGAATAAGGTCAGCGATCTACACGATGACGGCTCCCTTCCGTTGGCGCCGCAACAGGCCCCCCGGCTGACCGCCTGGAAGGAAGCGGGAGCAATGAGCAAACATTCCACGCCGCCAAAAGGACCGAAAGACAAGAACCCGCGCGACGCGGGGTTCTGGGCGATAGGACGCAACGTCCTGCGGGTCTCAGACGTGCCCGAAGGGGCCGTCAATCTGAACGTCGAGGGACGCCGGGTCATCGGGGCGCTTCAGGGCTTCGGACAGCTCTGGCAGAAGACCTACACGGTCCGCCTGACGGGGGTGGACGTCACCCCCGAAGAGGTGGTGGCCCTCTGGAAGCGGGAGTTTCCCGTTTTTCATCCCCCCGAGAGCCGGTTCTATCCCTCGCTGGATGGCGTGGCGCCGGGTGAGATCATGCTCATCAACACCTCCGTTCAGGGTATGCCCGTGTACACGGGGGTGATGGTCCTCTACTCCGACGACGTCTCCTTCACGGTGATGACGGCCGAGGGCCTTCCCGAGGCGGGCTGGAACACCTTCTCGGCCTACGAGGAGGACGGCGCGACGGTCATCCAGATACAGTCGCTCGCACGCGCGAGCGACCCGATCTACGAGGTCGGCTTCCGCCTGTTCGGCTCAACGGCGCAGGAGAAGATCTGGACCCACGTCCTCTCCACGCTGGCGGCGCGTTTCGGGGTGCATGAACGCGTACACCTGGAGAAAGCCTGCGTGGACCCGAAACTACAGTGGTATCGGGTCGGAAACGTCTGGCAAAACGCGGGCCTCAGGTCGGTCCTGTACGCCATGGTGGCCCAGGCCCGCATCCTGGGCGGACTGTTCCGGCACCGGAGCTAGAATCGGAGCGTGAGCTTGACCGCTACATACGATGCCGTCGTCGTCGGCTCGGGCCCAAACGGGCTCGCGGCCGCCGTGGAGCTCGCCCGCAACGGTAAGCGCGTGGCCGTGCTCGAAGGGAGGAGTACCATCGGCGGGGGCGCGAGGTCGGCGGAGATAACGCTTCCCGGCTACGTCCACGACCTGGGCTCCGCGATACACCCCCTTGGCTACGCCTCGCCATTCTTCCGCTCACTGCCGCTGGAAGAGCATGGTTTGGAGTGGATACACCCGGACGCACCGCTCGCCCACCCCTTCGACGGTGGGGAGGCTGCGGTGCTGGAGCGTTCTATCGTGGCGACGGCCGCGGAGTTGGGCCACGACGACGCCGCCTACCGGCGCCTGATGGAGCCCATCTCGGCCGACGCGGGCAGGATAGCGGGTTTCTTCGTCGGCAAACCGGGCGTGCTGCGGCATCCGCTGGCGCTCGCGTCTTCTGGCGTGAGATCCCTTGGTGACGCCGAGGGCCTGGCCAAAAGCGTGTTCGAGGAGGACAAGGCCAGAGGCCTCTTCGCAGGTAACGCGGCGCACTCTTTCTTGCCGTTGGATCGATCGCCTAGCGCGATGTTCGGGCTTCTCCTGGGAACCCTGGGCCATGCCTTCGGCTGGCCCTTCCCCAGGGGCGGATCGCAGTCGCTCGCCAATGCCCTCGCCTCCTACCTCGAGTCCATGGGTGGCGAGATCTTCACGGACTCACCAGTCCGCTCGGTCAACGACGTGCCGCGGACCCGCGCGGTTCTCTTCGACGTGACGCCGCGCCAGCTCCTCGACATCGCCGGAGAACACTTCACCGATGGTTACAACAATGCCCTCAAACGCTACCGCTACGGACCCGGCGTCTTCAAGGTGGACTTCGCCCTCGACGGTCCCATCCCCTGGGAGGCCGAAGGGTGCAATCGCGCGGGTACGGTTCACCTCGGGGGTACGCTCGACGAGATCGCGGCTGGAGAGGGCGCGGTCGGGCGGGGTGAGCACCCCGAGAGGCCCTTCATACTTCTCGCCCAGCAGAGCCTCTTCGACCGAACGCGCGCCCCCGAGGGCAAGCACACCGTCTGGGTCTACTGCCACGTACCCAACGGCTCCTCGTTCGACATGACGGGCAGGATCGAGGCACAGATAGAACGGTTCGCCCCGGGTTTCGGAGACCGCATCCTGGACAAGCGGGCGGCGGGGACGGCCGACCTCGAGCGATGGAACCCCAACCTCGTCGGAGGCGACATCAACGGCGGGTACATGGACATTGGGCAGCTCTTCACCAGGCCCATGCCCCGGCCGAACCCCTACTCGACCCCGGCCCGTGGCCTCTACATCTGCTCCTCGTCCACGCCGCCCGGCGGGGGTGTGCACGGCATGAGCGGATACTTTGCTGCCCGAGTGGCCTTACGCTACCTCGCGTAACGGGCCGCGGAAGGTGACCCCGACGCAGAACGCGGCCGCCAGGATCGCAGAAAGCCGGGAGGCTTTGCCCGGAGAGTTGCGCGGTCGTCGGCTCTTCCTCGCGCGTGCTTTGTGGGTCGGTGTCGTCTCGTTGACGGCGCTGCTCTTTATTGCCAGCATCCCTGCCCACCTCGTTGACCTTCACAGGGTATGCGCCGCGGAGCCGTGCATCGCCGGTCAGCTCGCGCCGGCGGAAATGCGCGCCCTGGGTTATCTAGAGCGTGTCATGAACTTGGGCGAAAACTGCATAGGAATGCGGATTCCACGGTCGGCTTGGTTCCTTCGCGATCTCCGTTTCCCGCATTCCTAAGCCGTTTCTAATCGAGTTCATAACAGCTTCTAGGCGTGTCGACGTACGGAGCCTCTTGGTAAGCGGCCTCTTTTTCGTGCCTGATCACCTTTTTGTCGAAGGCAAGACGCCCACCTGGATCTCTCTGATTTCCGATCTCGTCTTGTTCAGCTTCGCCGAAATCCCTGCGGCCATAGGCTTTGCCGTCCTGAAGTATCGCCTGTACGACATCGACATCATCTCAACCGCACCCTCGTCTACGGTGTC
>JBKPOM010000166.1:0-9141 GCA_046733115.1 Actinomycetota bacterium
GAGCTTGTGGGCAAGTTGGCCGAGACTGTGCAAGAGGCCACGGGCGAGTCGGTGGAACTGGCATACGTGGAGCAAGGATATACCGGAGAGAGAGGCCAGCTACGGAAGCGGAGACTCATGGCATGAGGTTGGAAGTGGTCAAGCACGAAGAGGCGAAGCGGGGCTTCTCGTGCTCTTGGCGCGCCGCTGGGTCGTGGAGCGGGATTTCGCATGGGCATCGCGATTTCGGCGGCTGGCGAAGGATTAAGAGAGGCTGTCCGCGACTTTGGCGGGGCTGCACTTTGTCGCCTTCGCTTGGCTCTTCCTCCAGCAGGCGACCGGCGTCCTCGGCGCGGGTTCATAACACGCTCTAGACCCTTTCTCGGAAAGGATAAACCATTCCGAGAAAGGAGCACTTCGGCTAGTCAGCACTTCAGCAAGTCAGCCAAGAGAAAAGGGGGCCTCGCCTATCAATCGTCGCCTTACCCTCGCCGCGTTTTCGAGGGGATTGGTCTTCTTCCAGAAGTGTCGTGTGAGCTAAGAAGTAGCCGACCGGCTGAAATGCTGAAGTGTTGAGAGCTTGCAAAGAGGATGAACCTCTTTGTAAGCTGCTATAGGTACGGCACCCTATACGTGATGCCCAGTCCGTTCAAACGGGATGGCGTTGGGGCTGCAGACACGCCGAAGCCCTCCCGCATCCCTCATTCCTGCGGAAGCGGGAATCCACGGGCAGCCAAAGACGTAGGCACTTGCGCGGTGCCCGGACTCGGTATGAAGCCTGCGGCTCGAACGTAGCCTGCTCGAACAGACGAGCCGATCTGCGACAAGCCCCGCAACTTTTCGGGCCGGCGCCCGGATTATTCCGGGTCTGCGACGGGCCGCAGCTCGAGGAAGACATGCTTCGGAGGGTTTTTCGGTAGCTCGAGGATGCGGTTGAAGAGCCTGTACTGCCAGCCGTACTTCTGGTCTATGACCCGGTTGGGCATCTCCTCCTCGTCTTTGCCCATGATGCGTGCCTCCGCCTCGACGCTACCCTGTGCTACGGGCTTTCCCCTAAAGTTGCTGGGGATCAGGGTTACGCGGGGGTTGTTGCGGATGCGTTTGGCCTTGCCCGAGTTCGCACTCGTGAACACGTTAGGCTTTGTCTTCCACGAGGGCGAACCAGACTGTTGCCAGCACGGCCTTGCCGCTCCTGCGGAACGTGGTCAGCCTCGTGTAGCGGTGGCCTTCTAACAGTTCGAACGGACCGGCCTCGCTCATCTCAGCCTCCCGAGTAGCACGGGAGCCTCTCTCCCAGCATTTCGTCGAGCGGTGGGGCGGCGCGGTCTTTGTCCGAGAGGGATGGGCTTTCGAGGGGCCATTCTATGCCTATTCCGGGGTCGTTCCACAGGATGGAGCCGTCGTATTCGGGGGCGTAGTAGGTGGTGCATTTGTAGGAGAAGAGCGCCTTCTCGCCGGTAACGACGAAGCCGTGGGCGAAGTCGGGCGGCACCCAGAACTGGTGCTTGTTCTCCGCGGAGAGGGTCACGCCGGTCCACCTGCGGAAGGTCGGGGAGCCCACGCGGATGTCCACGGCGACGTCGAAGACTTCTCCTTGCAGGACGGAGACGAGCTTACCCTGGGCCTGAGGGTTCTGGAAGTGGAGCCCGCGCAGCACGCCGTGGGCCGAGAACGAGAGGTTGTCCTGTACGAAGTGGTTCGGGATGCCGTGCTCTTCGTAGCGGGCGCCGTTCCAGGTTTCCATAAAGAAACCCCGGGCGTCGCCGAAGACGTCGGGCTCGACGATCAGGACTCCCGGGAGCTCTGTTTCGATGACGTTCACCTCACGTACTCCTCGCTGCCGAGGAGCTCGAGCAGGTATCGGCCGTAGTCGTTCTTCCTCATTGGGTGGGCGAGGCGTTCGAGTTGTTCGGCGTCGATGTAGCCTTTGCGGTAGGAGATCTCCTCGGGACAGCCGATCTTGAGTCCCTGCCGCTGCTCGATGGTCTCGATGAAGTTGGCCGACTGGTGCAGCGACTCGTGCGTGCCGGCGTCGAGCCACGCCATCCCACGGCCCATGAGCTCGACCTGCAACGCCCCACGCTCCAGGTAATCCACGTTAACGTCCGTTATCTCCAGCTCTCCTCGCGCCGATGGTTCGAGGCCGGCGGCCACGTCGAGCACCCTGTTGTCGTAGAAGTATAGGCCCGTCACGGCGTAGTGCGATCGGGGCCTCTCCGGCTTCTCCTCGATGCTCAGGACCGTCCCGTCGCCGTCGAACTCGACGACGCCGTAGCGCTCGGGGTCGCGGACGTAGTACCCGAAGACGGTTGCGCCTTCACTCCTACCCGCCGACCGTTCCAGGAGCCCGGAGAAGCCCTGCCCGAAGAAGATGTTGTCCCCGAGCACGAGCGAGACGCTCTCAGAGCCGACGAACTCCCGACCGATGACGAAGGCCTGGGCGAGGCCCTCCGGCTTCGGCTGCACGGCGTACTCGAAGTTGACGCCCCACTGGGAGCCGTTGTCGAGCAGTTCCTCGAAGCGTGAGAGGTCCTCGGGGGTGGAGATCACGAGTATGTCTTTGATGCCCGCGAGCATCAGCGTGGTGAGGGGGTAGTAGATCATGGGCTTGTCGTAGACAGGCAATAACTGCTTGCTGACCGCCCGGGTGAGCGGGTACAGTCGCGTCCCCGCCCCCCCGGCGAGCACGATGCCCTTCACGCCCGCCCCTCGCGTATACCCAGCCGCTCTCCCCCGTAGCCCCGCGAGAGCACGGCCTCGCACCATTCCCGGTTCTCCAGGTACCAGCGCACCGTCTTCTTCAGGCCGGTCTCCAGGGTCTCCTCCGGAACCCAGCCGAGATCGCGTTCGATCTTCCCGGCGTCTATGGCGTAGCGCCTGTCGTGGCCCGGCCTGTCGGTGACGAAGGTGATGAGCGACTCGTGCGGCGCATGCGGCGAGTCGGGGGCAAGCTCGTCCAGCAGGGCGCAGACGGTCTTGACGACCTCCAGGTTCGTCCGCTCGTTGTGGCCGCCGATATTGTACGTCTCGCCGGGCTGGCCGCGCTCGAGCACCGTACGTATTGCCCGGCAGTGGTCCTCGACGTAGAGCCAGTCCCGTATCTGCTGCCCGTCGCCGTAGACCGGCAGGGGCTCGCCGCGCAGAGCCGTCAGGGTCATGAGCGGTATCAGCTTCTCAGGAAAGTGGTATGGCCCGTAATTGTTGGAGCAGTTTGTGGTCAGAGTAGGCAGCCCATACGTATGATGGTACGCCCGAACCAGATGATCGGAGGCCGCTTTAGAGGCCGCGTAAGGCGAGTTTGGCCTGAAGGGACTCTCCTCGGTGAAGTAGCCCGTCGGACCGAGCGTCCCGTATACCTCGTCCGTCGAGACGTGCAAAAAGCGGAACGCGTCGTGCCCCTCGCCCTCCAGCGTGCCCCAGTAGGAGAGCGTGATCTCCAGCAGCTCGTGCATCTCGACAACGTTGGTCTGCACGAAGGCCTTCGGCCCGTCTATAGAGCGGTCTACGTGGGTCTCCGCCGCGAAGTTCACGATGGCCGATGGACGGTATTCCACGAGCAGGCGGTCCACGAGTTCCCGGTCCCCGATCCTCCCCCGCACGAAAACGTGGTCTGCATTCTCCGCGACCGGCGTGAGGGTCTCGGAATTGCCCGCATAAGTCAAGGCGTCAAGGTTGACGACCTCGAACTTCCCAGAGGCAACCGCATCGAGGACGAAGTTACCCCCGATAAAGCCGGCGCCGCCGGTGACGAGAATGGATTGTTTCTCTCGCTGCAAAGTGCTCCTTTTTCAGGCTTCAGGCTACAGGTTTCACGCTTCAGGAAAAGCCCTGATAGCTGATGCCTGATGTCTGATGCCTGAAGCCTACTAAAATCGCCACGTTCTTGAAACCGTGTGTCCTCGCGTGATACTTTTCTTACGCGCTCGTTCGCGGGGTGCGGATTGCCGGCGCCGGGGATGCGTCGCCGGGTGAGGTTGCTAGATCCTACGGTCCGGAATCGGGAACCGGTACGACCTAGGGAGACAGGTGAGGTTTGTATTGGGCGTTGGGGCGCGGGTTTTCGGGCAGGGTGTTATAGAGAGGTATCGTGGGTGGTTGCCGGAGATACCTGATGATGCCATCGCCACCATCGGCGAGGGCGAGACGCCACTGATCGACGCTCCCATGATCTCGGAGCGCATAGGCGCACGCCTGTTCCTGAAGTTCGAGGGGATGAACCCGACGGCCTCGTTCAAAGACCGCGGCATGACCGTGGCCATGAGCAGGGCCGTCGCAGCAGGGAGCCGGACCTGCGTCTGCGCCTCGACCGGGAACACCGCCGCCTCGGCCGCGGCCTACGCCGCGAGGGCCGGCGTAGAGTGTTTCGTCGTGGTGCCGGCGGGCAAGATCGCCCTCGGCAAGGCCGTACAGGTGCTCGCACACGGGGCCAGAATCGTCCACATCGAAGGTAACTTCGACGCGGCCCTGAAGCTCTCGCAGAGGATCGCCGGGGAACTTGGCGACGTCACGCTGGTGAATTCGGTCAACCCGGACCGCATCGAGGGCCAGAAGACGGCCGCCTTCGAGGTCGCCGAAACCCTCGGCCGTCCCCCCGACGCCCTGGCCCTGCCCGTGGGCAACGCCGGAAATATCACCTCGTACTGGAAGGGATTCAGTGAGTGGCGCGCCGCGGGGCGCGCCGACTCGGCCCCGCGCATGCTCGGTTTCCAGGCCGAAGGCGCCTCCCCGCTGGTCGCCGGCCACGACTTCGAGAGTCCCGAGACCGTGGCGAGCGCCATCAGGATAGGTTCGCCGGCGAGCAAGGAAGGGGCGCTCGCGGCAGCGCGCGACTCCGGCGGGCTCATCGAGAGCGTCACGGACGCGGAGATACTGGCCGCCCAGGAGATGCTCGCCCGAGAGGAGGGTGTCTTCTGCGAGCCGGCTTCGGCGGCGGGGATAGCCGGCCTCATAAAACTAGCCGGCGAGGGCAGAGCGCCAGGGGGCACGATCGTGAGCGTCCTCACCGGCCACGGTCTCAAGGACCCCGACGTCATCCTGGGTCGCGTGCAACTCCCCGACCCCATCCCCGCAACGTTCGAGGCGGTCACGAAGTTCATGGAGAGGTAGAGCCGATGATCTCCGTCCGCGTCCCCGCCACGTCCGCGAACCTGGGACCCGGCTACGATGCGGTGGGGCTCGCGCTCTCTCTTAGCATGAGGGTGGGGTTGGACAGGTCGCCCCATCCCGTGATCGAGATCCGGGGTACCGGCGCCGGCCTCATCCCGCGCGGACCCGAGCATCCGGCTTACAGGGCTGCGCGCTTCGTGGCCGAGCTCGTCGGCGAGTCGGACGCCCACTTCTGTCTCGTGCAGGAGAACGACATCCCTCCCACCCGAGGCCTGGGCGGGAGCGCGGCAGCGCTCGTCGGCGGGGCTGTCGCGGCCAACGAGTTGTTCGGGGGGCAGATCGCGCCGCCCGACCTGCTCAACATCGTCTGCGAACTGGACGGCCACCCGGACAACGCGGCCCCCGCGCTATTGGGAGGGCTCGTGATCGGCACCCTCACCCCCGTCGGCGTGAGCGCCGTCCGACTCGAACCTAAAGACCTAAAGGTCGCCGTCGCCGTCCCGGACTTCGCCGTCTCGACCACGTCGGCCCGCCGCGCGCTCCCCGACTCCGTCCCCCACCGCGACGCCGCCTTCAACGTCGGCCGCTCCGGCCTCCTCCTCGGCGCCCTCGCAACAGGCGAGTATGGTCTCCTGCGCGTAGCCATGCAGGACAGACTCCACCAACCCTACCGCGCCCACCTCATCCCCGGCCTTGAAAGCGTCATAGAGACAGCGCTCGCCAAAGGTGCCCACGGCGCCTGCCTCTCCGGCTCGGGCCCCACCATCCTCGCCTTCGCCTCGGGAGACAGAGCAACCGCTATAGCTTCGGCGATGAGAACGACCTTCGAGGCGTGGGGCGTCGTTGCGAAGTCCTGGGCTCTAGACGTGGACCTCGCCGGAGCCCGCGTGGAGCCGCCGGAATAGGTATCTTAGAACGGTTCAGGATATCTCAGTCGGCATCGGACTGGGACCCCCGGGACCTTGCCCACCGCGTAGCTCGCGCACCCACTCCGGGCGCTCTCTCCTCAGGCCCTCCTCGACGAAGCGTATGAGGTCTTCACTCGTGAGGGGCGGCAGGAAGCGGCTCTGCGCCATCCTCTCGTAGACGTCGCCCCGCAGACCCAAAATATCCGGTCTCCCGCTGGCGTAGCGCCCGACCTCGGCGACGCCGAGACTCGCGTAGATGGGTAGCTTGTTCAGAGAAGAGCTGGTGAGGTCCGCCTCAACCACGAGGTCGGGCGGCGAAACCGAAGACAATATGTTCGAGAGCTTGCACGAGGAGGTACGCCGGACGCTCGCCTCTTTCGGTATCCCTGTTTCACGAACCATCCTGAAAGAGATCGGCGCAGCCGAGGCACGCTAACGACCCATGGTCAATAGTCCTCAAGCCCGATACCTGTAGCCGGCAATTCGCATGCCTTAACATTTCGTTAACCGAAAGTTTTCAGCTCTTTAACCCTCGCAAGAGGGTCAATTGCTAGTATCATTCGTGTGGGAAGGAGGACGCATGTATTGGTACAACCCCAAGACCAGGTGCACGGAAACGATACCGGCACCTACGACGGACAAGGAAGTCTTGGCCTTGCTCGAGGGTGACCTCAACACTGCGGCCTTCGTAGCCGAGTACGAGAGGCTGCGTGAGAACGGAATGGGCATCGATCAGGCGCTCATCTTTACGGGGCACGAGTTCAGGCTCAAGCAGTTGGAGTTCCGGGCGGCCAGGTAGGCACCGCACACGTAGAGGTGCTCTGCTCTCCGGTCGGTCCCGTGCCGCTCCGCCGGCTACAGCTCCTGTATCACGGCGGGCTTCTCCCTGAAACCCTTCGTCTTTATGGCGCCTATGATGATACCGGCCGCGAGCCATAAGGAACCGAAGATGAACGTCCCAACGTCGAAGTTGAACCACACGTAGAAGATTATGAGGAAGCCGAGAAGCGGGAAGAGGAGGTAGAAGACTAGGTCCCTCCCGCTTCGCCTGCCCTGCCTTATGAAGAAGTAGGCGATGACGCTTATATTCAACGCCATGAACACCGTAAGGGCGCCGAAGTTGACGAACTTGGTTATGGTGTCGAGCTCGAGTATAGGAACGAAGATCTACTTCCCCGTGTGCTAGCCCGGCGGGATGTTCGGCGTCAGGGACATGCATGCGAGCATGGGAGACGGCGAGATCTGTGGCACCGGCGTCGAGATAGCCGGGGAGGTGACGGTCCGCTTCGACCTCCTGAAAGGCAAGCAGGCAGCGTGGCCCGTGAGCGAGACGGAAGAGGCTGGATCGCCCACGGCACCGCCATCGACTAGCCCGACGCGATGCGCGAGGCCTGCCGAGAGGCCGCCTACCTCCTCACCGGCGAGTGGGGACTTAGCCTCGAGGACGCCTTTATCCTGCTGAGCATCCGCGCCGACGCCGGCGTGGCCCAAGCCTGCAAGCCTTCGCCCTTCGCCACCATAGCCCGCGTGGTAATGCCGAAGTTGGATGCCATCCCCGGCCCGTTTCGCCTCTAGCGCACTGCCGCAAGAGTTGGCCTTTACCTGAGACGAATTTCGGCTGAAGCACCTGGAGTTCCGGGCGGCCGGGTAGGAACCGTAAGTTCGGAGGCCAGTCTGCGCCGCGACACCCAAATCGCGAGTTATGCCTGGCCAGGGTGCGCACGTAGACGAAGGCGGTTTCGTCCTTACGTTGCGACCCACCCATTAATGACGCTCGCGAGGTTCCGCTGCCTGGCCTCCGTGTCTTGCAGCGCCACCACGGCCCTGCCGGTGGCGACCCACCTCAAGAGGCCCGTATCGTCGTCGAACGCGAAGGTGTCTGCGTCGTCCTTGGGCTTGGAGCCTAGGTGGAAGATTAGCCGAGCCCGGTCCTCGGGGAAGAGCCTGAACATCACCCTGTCCTCGCCCGCGTAGGAGAAACTCGGCGCGTCCCACTTCACGTGCTCCGTGATCCCGTCGTTCGAGTCCAGGATGGCCGCCCTCAGTCGCTCGATTCCCTCCTTCAAAGGATGGTCCAGCCCACTCATGAATAGATCCACCGCTTGCGTTCGGTTCGGCATAAGTCTCCTTTCTCAAGTCCTCGATCCGATCTCCATTTGCGTCTACGGCTGGCGGCGTCGATCGCAATACGTAGCTCGTGCCGAAACGACGCCTCGGGATCCAGTTCAGCATTGCCTCGGCAATGCGTCGCAGACCACTTGATGAGCACACCAGGTGTGCTCGGCGACATTTTCTTCTACCGAACGGGGTTCGTAGCTATGTGTACCTTGACAACCCTCGACCGTTGTGTAACCTTTCAGCCTACTTGCGGGCTAGACGAGCGAGGGCGCATTTGAAGGTAGTCTCGGAAACGGCGCAGAAGAAGGTCTCGGGCTTGATGCTCAAGATCTCGCGCCTGCTCGCTCCCCCCATCCACCCGCGAGTATCCACGGTAGCCGTACCCTCCGCCCTACGACTAATTAGCCGGGCGGGCCGGGACGGCGCTCTCCGGTCCGCCTAAAGTCGCCGCAAGAGACGGGCACGGGCCCCGATCTTCGGCAAGGTCGACAGAATTTCGCTCTACATGAACGGGGTAAACCGTGGAAAACACAGCTTTCAACATCGAATACAGGCCACGCACAGGTAGTGAAGCCATGTGCGAGGCGCTACTCGACGAGGGGGTCGAGTACTTATTCGGGTACCCGGGCGGTGCGATCATGCCCTTCTACGATGCACTACCCGACTATCCTTTACGCCACGTCCTCACCCGCCACGAACAGGCAGCAGCCCACGCCGCCGACGGATACGCCCGTGCTACCGGGAAGGTCGGCGTTTGCGTCGCAACGAGCGGTCCGGGGGCGACGAACCTGGTAACAGGCCTCGCTACGGCCCAGATGGACTCGGTGCCGCTCGTGGCGATCACGGGGCAGGTTGGGCGTCCGGCCATGGGCAAGGACTCCTTCCAGGAGACGAACGTGATGGGCATGACGCTGCCCTTCACCAAGCATTCTTTTCTGGTCGAGGACCCTGACGAGCTGTACCCCACGATGCGGAGGGCCTGTCTCTTATACACATCTGACGCTGCCGACGACTGCGAGCCAGTGTAGGT
>JBKPOM010000167.1:0-6842 GCA_046733115.1 Actinomycetota bacterium
GTGTGGTGGTATGGCACAGAACGTCACGTTTACGCACAGAGACGTGAGAGCGCCCCGGACGGCACACCACGCTACAAGAAAGTCAAGAAGAGCGTACCGGCCCCAAGGGAAGAGTGGATAGCGGTTCCAGTTCCGGATGCCGGTATCCCGAAAGAATGGGTCGTTGCTGCAAGGGAAGCCATAAAGGATAACAAATGGATCTCCAATGCTGGCGATAAGGTATGGCAGCTTACCGGCGGCGTGATAAAGTGCGCAGAATGCGGTAGGGCTATGAGCGTTAACCACATTCGAGCGAAAGGCCGTGGCTACTACCGTTGTACGGGACGTTACAACGGTGGGATAGAGAATCGATGCCTCATGAGCCATACCGTTCGTGCGGAAGAAGCTGAGACGCGGGTTTGGGAGTTCGTAAGCGAGATACTCACAAACCCACATCGGCTCAAGCGGGGACTCGAAAAGATGCTCGAGAATGAGCGCCAGCCGTCGATGGGCGAAGAGGAGACTCCGTGGCTCAAGAGGATCGCCGAAATAGACCTCAAGCAGGAGCGCCTGCTCGATCTGCATCTGGACGGAGACATAACGACGGAGCAGTTCCGTGCCAAGAGCGCTGAGCTAGAAGCGGCTCGCGCAGCGGCGGAAGGTCAAGTAGAAGCCGCCCGCTCGCGTTTGGCACGCCTCAAAGAGATCGAAGTAAGTAAGGACGCGCTCATCTCACACTACGCGACCCTTGTGCCGCAAGTGCTAACCGGACTATCCCCAGAAGAGAAAAATCAGATTTACAAGAAGATGCACCTTCACGTCCTAGCCCAGCGTGACGGCACCCTCATTGCCGATTGGGGTTGTAATGTCTTACCTCTACCTCCTGGTAGTTGCCGCACTCGGGGCAGGTGAACGGGCGCACCTTCCGGGAGCCGTACGCCGGCACGATGGTCGTCTTGTTCCAGTCGAAGACGTAGCCGCACGCCTCGCACCGCTGTCTGAAGGTCACCACCGTGCCGCGCTCGCCGACGATCTTGCCGCCCGTCATCTCTGTCGCCATCTCACCTCCGGAATGTTTCGAGCCTCTGTCCTTATTGTATGCCCATTTGCCCCAGAATCGCGGAGCAGAGTGGGCTCTCGGGGTCAAGGAAGCCGTCGATCACGTCGTAGTGGTTCTTGTGCTGGAGGATCAAGATCACTCCTTCGAGACCTTTCGCCCTCCACGCATCCACGTACTCCTCGGACTGGCGCTTGAACTCGGCGGTCTCGTCTTCGCCGTAGGCGACGAGCAAGGGTGGTGATACGTCCGGGATGTGGAGGATGGGGCTGTTCCTGAGGACCTGATCCCACCCGAGCTGGAGCTGTGGCTGCAGGAACGTGTAAGGGAACGGCGCGAGGTCATAGAGGCCGCTGATCGCGGTGACGCTCTTCACGATGTCGCCGGGCAGTCCGTATTCGCCTTCCCAGTCGGTCGAGAGGAGCATGGCGACGAGGTGCCCACCCGCCGAATGTCCGGCGACGTGGATGCGCCCCGGGTCGCCGCCGAAGCTTGCGGCGTTCTTGTAAGCCCATGCCACTGCCGCGCGGATCTGGCGGACGATCTCGTCTATCGTCACCCTGGGACAGAGGTCGTAGTTGGTCACCACGGTCGCGACGCCTTCGGAGACGGGGCCCCGTGCCACGAACCCGAACTCCTTGCTCGTGCGCAGGCACCAGAAGCCGCCGTGGACGTAGACGAGCACGGGAGCGCTCTCGCCCGCGGGATAGAGGTCCAGGTGCTCCGCGAGCGTGGGGCCGAATGGCACGTCCAGGCGGTGGTCGAGCTCCGAACGGACGCTCTTGCTCTCCCGCCAGCAGAATGCCTCGTAGCGAGCGGCCGCTTCGGGGAACATCGCCGTCAGGTTGTACTGGGCGTCGAGCTCCTCCTGGGTCGCGAACTTCCTATACAGCACCGCTACCTCTTCAGGAGCCTGCGCCATAGCGGGCGTCTGGTGTCGGATGCCGGGGCGGACCCGTTGCCGGGCCCCCCGATGCCGGGAAGACCGTGTTCGCGCCTCACGGCGTTGCGTCCGCGGAGGACCTCGTCGTCTGACGCCCAGCCCTCGCCGACCTCCCTCTTCATCTGCTCCTCGATGCCGGCGAGCGCCTCGTCGCTTACTTCGCCCATCCTCGCCGCTTCATACTTTATGCCGAGGAGCACGGAGTTCTTGCTCTGGATATTTTCCTCCCCTACTCGTTTGATTCTTGTCCGGCGCCGACGCGGCGCTCTTTCTTCAGTTCCAGCCTCGCCACCGCACCGCGGTGGACCTCGTCGGGGCCGTCTGCGAGGCGCAGGGTGCGGGCGCTCGCCCAGAGGTAGGCGAGCGGGAAATCGTTCGAGATGCCGGCGCCCCCGTGAGCCTGTATCGCCCGGTCGAGGACGTTCAGGGCCACGTTCGGGGCCACGACTTTGATCATGGCGATTTCCGCCCTGGCCTCTTTGTTCCCTACCGTATCCATCATGTGGGCCGCTTTCAAAGTCAAGAGGCGCGCCTGCTCTATCTCCATCCTGGAGTCCGAGATCCAGGCCTGGATTACACCTTGCTCCGCGAGCGGCTTACCGAAAGCCTCCCTTTCTTTGACCCGCTCGCACATCATCTCCAAGGCCCGTTCGGCTACGCCTATGAGCCTCATGCAGTGGTGGATGCGTCCGGGTCCGAGGCGTCCCTGGGCGATGGCGAAGCCTTTGCCTTCGTCCCAGATGATGTTTTTCAGGGGGACGTGCACGTCGTTGAAGGAGATCTCCGCGTGCCCGTGCGGCGCGTCGTCGTAGCCGAAAACGGGGAGGGTACGCTCTAACTCGACACCGGGGGTATCCAGGGGAACCAGGATCATGGACTGCTGCTCGTGGCGCGGCGCCTTGGTGTCGGTCTTTCCCATGAAGATGGATATTTTGCACCGCGGATCCCCGGCCCCCGAGGTCCACCACTTCCTGCCGTTTATAACGTACTCGTCTCCGTCCCTCTCAATGCTCGCCTGGATGTTCGTCGCGTCCGATGATGCCACGTCGGGCTCGGTCATCGCGAAGCAGGACCTGATCTCACCGTCGAGCAGAGGTTTTAGCCACCGCTCTTTCTGTTCTTCGGAGCCGTAGCGGACGAGCACCTCCATGTTGCCCGTGTCGGGGGCGTTGCAGTTGAAAACCTCGGGAGCTATGGGGCTGCGGCCCATTACCTCGCAAAGGGGCGCGTACTCCAGGTTCGTGAGGCCGGCGCCAAGGTCCGAGTCGGGCAAGAAAAGGTTCCAGAGCCCTCTCGACTTCGCCTCCTCCTTCAGTTCCTCCATGACCGGGGGCACCGACCACCTGCTGTCGGCGGTCTGTAGCTGCTCGTGGAACGTCGCCTCGTTCGGGTAGACGAGCTCGTTCATGAACGCCTCGATGCGCGCTCGGAACTCCCTGGTCTTCCCGGAAAACTCGAAGTACATACCCTCTCCTCCCGTAAGCGCCGGAAGTCCGATTCTGGCACAGCGAGGGGGGCGTCGCAATCGCCGGGAAACCCCTGCTCCCGTAGAATTAGCCGTTGCGATGGGGTGGACGGCCCCTGGAATAGTCCCATACCTCGGGTAAGGAGGAACTTTTGGATCTCGGTCTCGAAGGCAAGGTGGCGCTGGTGACGGCGGCGAGCAAGGGATTAGGGAGGGCGGTCGCTGCGGAGCTCGCCCGCGAAGGAGCGAGGGTCGTGATCTCCAGCCGCGATGAAGAAGCTCTCTCCGGTACTGCGGCTGAGATCCGCGAAGCGACGGGCGCGCAGGTGGACTTCTGCGCCGCCGACCTGACGAGCGCCGGAGACATAGAAGCGCTTGTCTCCCACGCCGTCGACCGCTTCGGGGGCGTCGACGTGCTCGTGAACAACACGGGCGGTCCGCCGGCGGGCACGTTCGAGGATCTGGACAACGAGGCATGGCAGGGAGCGTTCGAGCAGATCCTTATGAGCCTCATCCGGTGCGTTCGCGGGGTGCTGCCCCTGATGCGCGAACGCGGTGGGGGGCGAATCGTGAACGTGGCTTCCTCTTCCGTGAAGCAGCCGATCGAAGCCCTCACCCTCTCGAACACGTTCAGGGCCGGCCTCGCCGGTCTTGCCAAGAACCTTTCGTTGGAGCTCACCCCCGACGGTATCCTCGTTAGTACCCTCGGCCCCGGCCGCATCGCCACGGCGCGCTCGCAAAATATGGACGCCTCGCAGGCCGAGTCGAGGGGCGTACCCGAACGAGAGGTGCGGGCGGAGTTCGAGGCGCGCATACCCCTTGGCCGCTACGGAACGCCCGAGAAGTTCGCGCGGGTGGCCGCCTTTCTCGCCTCGCCGCCAACCGCCGGAGTCTAAAAGTACAAAACAATCCGTGCTACGTTTCAATGCTGTGCTCACCAACGATTCGCAAGAGGTTGCCTTTGATCGCTCGTTAGGTTACGAGTGATGGGGAGACATGCTTGGACACTTATATTGAGCAGCTCACTCGTAATGAGCAGGAAAGCGGTTCGAGTCCGCTCGTCGGCTCTCTATTCGAAGCAACGTAGGCGGTTGAAATAGACTGCGGGGTCGATGACGCTTTCGCTTGTGCCTACCTGAGTAGCACAGGGGCGAGGGAGCGCCACATCTCCCTAAGACCTTCCGCGGGCCCGTCGAGCACCACCTGCACGCACACCTGGTCCGCCCCGGCCGAGAGATGCTCGCGGACTCTCTTACGGATGTCGTCCTCGGATCCCCAGACCACAAGACCCTCGGCGAGCCGCTCGCTCCCATCGCCCGAGAGGTCTTCCTCTCGGAAGCCCTGGCGGAGCCAGCTGTTGCGGTAGTTCGGCATCCGCATGTAGCGACTCAGGTGAGAGCGTGCCAGCCTCAAAGCCTCCTCGCGGTCGTTGGTCGGGGCCACCGCCTGCTCCACGGCGAGCAAGCGACCCTCGCCTAGGATCTCGCGGGCCTCAGCCGTGTGCTGCGGGGTCACCAGGTAAGGGTGTGCGCCGTCGGCCAGGTCCCTGGAGAGCTCCAGCATTTTGGGCCCCAGGGCCGCAAGCAACCAAGGCGGGTCGTGCTCGGGCTGCGCGGCCGTGAACTGCGCTTCGCGCATGTCTTTCAGGTAGGTGCGCATGGTCGCGAGGGGTGAGCTGTAGTCGTGCCCGCGCATCTCGACCATGGGTCTGTGGCTGACGCCGAGACCCAGGACGAACCGGTCTGGGTACGCCCCCGCGAGTGTCTTGGCCGCGGCGTTCGTGGCCCAGGCGTCACGGACGAAGATGTTGGCGATGCCAGTCGCCACCAATAGGCGGCTCGTGGCGGAGAGGAGCATTGAGGCATTGGTGAAGGCCTCCCTGCCCTGAGCCTCACCGAACCACAGCGCCGCGTAGCCCAACTCCTCGATCTCCGATGTCGCCTCTTTGGCCTGCGAAGCAGACAGCGCGTTCAGGTCCGAACTCCAGAGCCCGACCTCCCCTCCCAGGGTCGAACGGGCCGGGCAGACCTTGCGAGAAGCCTCTGAACTTTCGCCGCTCCATTGCTGTTGCCTCTTGCCTACCATTCTTTCTCCTTTCGGGTGGGCACCGGCATTGGCAATCTACTTGGCGGGTGTAGTTATCTCGAAAGCCGCGGCGAGCCTTTCGTACGATTTCAGCCGCTCGCCATGGTCGTATACGTTGGTGGTGACCATGATCTCGTCTGCTGCCGTGCGTTCGGCGAGGCTCTCGATTCTTCCCCGCACGGACCGAGGATCTCCCACGACCTGCATCGAGCGATAGGCGTCGGCCAGTTGGCGTTCGCCTGCCGTGTAGGAATAGCCCAGTGCCTCGTCAGGGCTGGGCAGAGGCCCGGGCTTGCCGCTGCGCATGCGGACCCAGGCCAGCTCCATGGAAGAGGCGAGCGTCTGCGCGTGCTTTCCTGTCTCCCCACAGATGACAGCGACCGCGAGTACGGCCGAAGGGCGTCCGAAGTCCTCCGAGGGCTCGAAGTTCTCGCGGTAGGCGCGCATGGCGGGGGCAGGGTCTGCAGGGCTGAAGTGTGAGGCGAAGGCGTAGCCGAGGCCCATCTTACCTGCCGCCGTGGCCGAGTAACCGCTGGAACCCAACAGCCAGATCGGCGGCAGCCCGATGTCGCTAGGCATGGCGACCACGGACCGAAACGGGTGATCCTCCGGGAACCCGTCGCCCGAGAAGGCGAGGAGCTCGCCAAACCGCTCTGGGAAATCGTCCCCACCAAGCCCATCCTGTGAGCGGCGCAGGGCCTTGGCAGTCACGGGATCGGTGCCAGGCGCGCGCCCGATGCCGAGGTCGATGCGTCCTGAATGCAGGGCCTCCAAGACGCGGAAGGTCTCGGCCACCTTGAGCGGAGCGTGGTTGGGGAGCATGATCCCGCCAGCGCCGACCCGGATCCTTTCAGTTACGTTCGCGACGTGTCCGATCATGATCTCCGGGGCGGAGCTTGCGATGGTAGGCAGGTTGTGATGCTCGGCCAACCAATATCGTTCGTAGCCGAGTCGGTCGGCGAGTCGGGCCAGCTCGAGTGAGTTGTGGAGTGCCTGGGCACCGCTCGAGCCCGAGCGTACCGGCGAGACATCCAGGACAGATAGACCGAAATTCATGTTATGTGGCTCCTTCATAGTAAATTCTTTCAGAGCTGTGCCTCCTAGCACATTCTATCTGTGCAGCTCTAGAGTGGGTTGCGATGTGATTGAGCCGCGGGCACCATTGGTGCATGAAGGCTTATTCAGAAGACCTGCGAAAGAAGATCCTCGAAGCTGTAGACCGAGGGATGCCAAAAAGCGAGGCTGCTAGGACCTTCGGGGTAAGTCGCTTCGGTCAAACGCTACGCGGCCGCTCGCCGGGAGGGTAGGCCCCT
>JBKPOM010000168.1:0-3910 GCA_046733115.1 Actinomycetota bacterium
CGGCAGAGCAGGGTCACCGCCCGCCGGAACAGGCGGTACCTCCCAGACATCTCGCCCGGTTTACGCCTCCCCTCGAAGAGCATGGCGACCCTCACCTTCTCTCGCGAAGGTCTGTGGCGAGATCTAGGACCCTAGATGTGACTTCTTCGAGGCTCAAGGAGGTAGTGTCTAGGACCACGGCGTCAGTAGCGGGCTTGAGTGGTGAGATCTCACGCTCGGAATCCTGGCGGTCGCGCCTGGCTATGGCGGCCCTTATGCGATCGAGCTCCCCCTCCCTGCCCGTCTGAGATGCCCGCCTGCGCGCCCGCTCTTCTGGAGCAGCGGATAGGTAAACCTTAAGCTCAGCGTCAGGAAGGACGACGGTACCGATATCTCTTCCCTCGACGACGGCCCCTCCGGTGGCCCTTGCCTTCTCGGCCGCCGCCCTCTGTACGGGTAGCAAGACCTCTCTGAGGGGGGCATGGGCTGAGACCTTAGATGCTGCTGCAGAGACTTCGGGCGAGCGGAGATCCCGCTCCCCAACCGGTCCCCCGTCGATGCTTGCTCCTTGGGGATCCAACCCCACCCTGCGCGCGAGGGCCGCAAGCCCTTCCCCGTCGGCAAGGTCAACGTCCTCGCGCAAGGCGAGGAGCGCGGCGGCCCTGTAGGCGGCGCCAGTGTTGAGGTTGGCGACCCCGAGGCGCCGTGCCACGGCCCGCGCGACTGAACTCTTCCCGCTCCCCGCGGGTCCGTCTATGGCTACGAGAATGCCTCCCATCGACCCAGGAAGTATAGCCGAAAGCCTCCTCGCTTCACCGCAAGGATTCCAACGCCCCGAAGTAGCCAGGAAAGGTCTTCGTTACGCACCCAGGGTCTCCGATCCTGATGCCCGACGCAACCAAGCCCGTTACCGCAAACGCCATCGCCATCCTGTGGTCACCGTACGTCCGTACAACTCCAGACCGTATCTGGCCAGGTATTATGCGGATAGACGATGGAGTTGTTTGTGTTCTTATGCCGAGGCGATTCAGTTCGGTTGCGACGGCCCGGAGGCGGTCCGTCTCCTGCAGGCGGGTATGGGCCACGTTCTTTATGGTGGTTGGGGTTATTGCGAACGGGGCGATAGCGGAGAGTGTGATCATGGTGTCAGAGAACGCGTTCATGTCCACTTCGACACCCTGTAGACGGTCGGGCCCTTGTACTTCGATGAAGTCAGGGGTTATCTCGACCCTGCAGCCCATGTCACGCAGCACCCCTGCGAAGCGTAGGTCACCCTGTGGCGAAGATGAGCCGAGCCCTGGAATCCTCACGCGCCCACCTGTTACGGCTGCTGCCGCCATGAAATAGGACGCCCCCGAGGCGTCAGGCTCCACCTCGTATTCTCGCGAGGAGTACATGGCGGGGGCGACGGTGAAGCGCCCGTTTGCTTGGTCTACCTCCACGCCGAAGGCCCGCATCAGGGCCACGGTGATACCGACGTAGGGCCATTCTTTCCTGCCCTCGGGGTGGAGCTTGACAGGAGCCTGTGCGTAAGGTGAGGCCATCAGCAGCCCGCTGACAAACTGGCTGCTCTTGCTCGCCGACACGCGTGCCTCTCCGCCTGGGATGCCGCCTCCCCTTATCTTTAGCGGGAACTTTGCGACTTCTCCCACGTACTCCACCGCGGCACCGAGCTGCCTCATCGCATCTACGAGATCTGCGACCGGCCGCTCGCGCATCCTGGGAACACCGTCCACGGTGTAGGGCCCCCTGCCGAGGGCGAGCACGGGCGGCAGGAAACGGGCCACCGTACCGGCGTTGCCAACGAAGAGATCTACGCCAGACGCGTAGATCTCACCGCTCTGGCCCCTTACGTAGAGTTCTCCCCTCTCTCCGTCGGCACTGACTTCGATGCCGAGGCGGACGAGTGCGTTCATGAGCCAGAAGGAGTCGTCTGAGAAGAGTGGGTTCAGTATCCTGGAATGTCCTTCTGCGAGGGCGGCGATGATGAGTGCGCGGTTCGTGACGCTCTTGGAACCAGGGACTCGTATCGTCGCGTCCGGCGGCATTTCCAACGGCGTCACTTCGAGTTCCTCGGGGAAAGTCTGACGTACGTCTTCGACGGTGAAATCCACCCCAGGCACTCCCATTAGGTGCTTCACCGTAGAGCCTCGAGCTCAGAAGGCGTGAGGGCTCGGTACTCACCCTCGGGGAGGTCTCCGATGGTGACGGGACCAACACGCGTCCTGTGCAGGGAGATCAACGCCAGCCCGACAGCCATACAGGCTCTACGTATTATGCGGTTACGGCCCTCGTGGATGGTCACCTCGAGGGTGGTCGTCTCCCTGTAGCGCCTGAGGTTCGTGATTTCGGGGGTGTGCATCTTGCCGTCTTCGAGGGTAGGGCCGGCTGCAAGCGCGGCGAGGGCGTCTCTGGGGACGGGGTTTTCGAGGATGAGGCGATACTGTTTATCGATCTGTGACGAAGGGTGGGTGATGCGGTGGGCTAGTTTGCCGTCGTTCGTAAAGATGAGCAGTCCTGTCGTAGCCGCATCGAGGCGGCCTGCAGGTACCACACCAGGAACTTCAGGCATGAGGTTGGCGACGGTACGGCGGCCACGATCGTCTTTCATGGTGGTCAGATATCCCGCTGGTTTGTTCAGGGCGAGGTAGACGTTGGCTTGTGGTAGATGGACCGGGCGGCCGTCGAGTGCGATCTCATCCTCGGGTGTTACCCTCGCGCCGAGGGTCGCTGTCTCGCCGTTCACCGTTACGCGGCCGGCAAGTATAGGCGCCTCCGCCTTGCGGCGGGAGGGTGCCGCGCCGGCGCGGGCGAGGAACGCCTGCAGGCGCATTACGAAGGCTCGGCCTCTTGCGGAGCCGTAGTAGACGAAACAAGCCGTTCGCGCACGCGGGAGAGCTCTTCTTGCGTCACGAGCGAATCGACGGGCGGAAAATCCTCTGGGGAGGAAACGCCGGCGGCTGCCAGGAACTCGTCTGTGACGCCGAGGAGTGCGGGCGAGCCTGGCGCTTCGCGGTCTGTGCCGACTTCGACCAGGAGTCCGCGTTCGATCAGGCTGCGTATAACAGCGTCGGAGTTTACGCCACGTACGCGGGAGACGGCGCCGCGGGAGAGCGGGCCCATGTACAACGCGCAGGCAAGGACCTCGTGAGCCGGGCCGGAGAGCGGCGCGGGACGGGCCTCCCTGCTAAATCGTTCTACGGCAGCGGAACAAGCTGGATTCGTCGAGAGCAGGTAGCCTCCAGCGACATCTCGCAGCACGATGCCTGAAGCCTCGGGGGCGTAGCGCTTTTGCAAGCAGGAAAGGGCTCTCTCCAGCTCTGGCTCTGAGAGGCCCGTCGCCGAGCAGAGGTCTGAGGAGCTGATCGGGCTTGCGCTCACAAGGAGGACGGCTTCGACCAGGTGCGCCGGAAGCGGCAAGGCGAGCTTGCGTACCTGCTCGCTCAACGTGACGGCTCCAAGATCAGAGGTCCCAGGGGGTCGGCCTGGGCGAGCGTAAGGGTTCCCTCCTGGGCGAGCGAGAGCGCGGCGGCGAACGCTACGGCCCTGTTCATGCGGTCCATATCGCTCGTGAGTCTCTCGTAGGAGATTGGTCCTTCGGCCAGCGCTGTGCGGATAATCCCTGCAAGTTCCTGTAGCGTCACCGTGATCGGACCGAGATGCCTCACCGGCGGCTCGAGAACGCGGGAGAACGCCTGTCGCGCCGCTAGCGACACGCGGTCGGGATCTACATGGAGGCTTCCTGGTCTGGGAGGTATTGTGTGACCTGATGCGTAATGACCCGCGTTCGAGGCGAAGCGGCTCTTCAGGTGATCGGCTGCGCGCCGGACCTTGAGGTATTCAGTGAGCCTTTCGGCGAGCTCTTCGGGCGAGAGGGTCTCATCCTCGATGCCTTCCGTATCCGCGTCGATCGCGGGTGAGAGCGTGCGGC
>JBKPOM010000169.1:0-3550 GCA_046733115.1 Actinomycetota bacterium
CTAAAGCGGTAGTCGATGAAGTTGGACCACCCCCGCGGTGTTTGCTTTCAAGCATAGCGCGGGAGGCTTCAGAATGCCCGACACGCCCACCCCAGACTTGGCAAGTAGCAGAGGTCCAATATCACTGCACACCGCTATAGAACGCCGTTAGGGCGAAGTTCGCAGAATACGATAAAGCCGAACTTCGCAGAAGACCCCTTCTACGCACTCGGGTGAGTAGGGCAAGCCTCACATGCACTCAGGCTGGCGGCTTGCGCACCCACACCGCTGTCATCATCCAGCACTGGGTCCAGTAGTTCGGGTCCTCCAGCAACGCTGAAGCAGCCTCCAGCGTTGTCGCGTCAAGCCGCCCACTGCCGACCACGCGATCGCGCACCTCAGCGAAAAACAACTGGAAATACAGCGCCCCGCGATCCCGGCCACGGATGTTCTGCACGTCGGTCTTGGCCTGTGGTTGCCCGAGACCCAGCTTGTTGACCATGCTCGGCAGCTCGCGGCCGATTAGCCAGTCGATCCCGTTAGCGTGCCCCCACTCGATCAGGGCCTTCCAGCTCTTTGCCCAGACATCCGGCCCCGTGGTCGGCGCGAGGTGGAAATCCGGCTCTTGCACCAACAGCCATCCGCCCGGTTTGAGGGCAGCGGCCATCCGCGCGATCACCGCCGGAGCGTACTCGGAGATCTGGTGCAGCAAGGCGCGGCAGCGTAGGCGTTCGCTTGCAACTCCCCCGATGTGCGTATATCCTTCTGCCGTATTGTGAGGTTTTGTGCGGGGATCAACTCGAGGAGCACCGGGTTGATGTCGATAGCCGTCACGTTCCCCGAGGGGCTGACCGTGGCACAGAGCCACTCCGCGATGCTGCCGTTGCCGCTGCCTAGCTCTAAGCACTGCCAGCCTTCGCCGACCCCAAGGGCGGTGAAGTACCCCCGAGTCCAGGGGTCGAGGATTTTGGACATCAGGTCGAGCCGTTGATACTCCAAGGTCGAGGCGTTATCGAGTACGTACGGTTTCATGGTATTCGCTGCTACCTCTCGAACTGGCTAGGCGTTCCAGGATAGCGGACAAAAGGCCGCAGCACTACTTGGACAGCGGTGAACTTCCGAGAAAACCTCTTCTGAGACTGTCTGAAAAATGGTCGGAGGGAGTTTTGGGCCCGTGTGTCGGTGGCGCTCAACAGCGATCGGTGGCGTGTTTTCTGCTCCTCTGAGCCGCTCGTGGGGTCCCGCTTCGAGGCCCGTTTCGATTTTTCAGGCAGTCTCTATACGCACTAGGGTGGATAGCGTAGGATGATCCAAGCATCCTAAGGCAGAGGAGCACGCATGGCTGACAACCACGACAACCCAGGCATTCGGGTACCCCCACCTCTGATCTACTTACTGCCCTTGATCGCAGGGTTGGTTCTAGACAGACGCTTGCACGTTCCCTTCTTGCCGCCCAGGATGGCACGAGCTCTGGGATGGGCACTCTTCGGCAGCAGCTGGCTGGTGGGTGGTTCATGCGAACCATCGAGAAGGCTGGTACCCCCATCCATCCGCACCGACCAGCCCGTACCGCGCCTGGTCCCAGACGGACCCTTCCGCTACACCCGCAACCCAGGATACCTGGGACTGACGATGCTCTACGCTGAGATAGCAGAGCTCAGAAACGCGCTTTGCGCCATCTTGCTGTTGCCGGTGGTGGTATACGTGATCCAGCGCGAGGTGATCGGGCGCGAAGAACGTTACCTGGAACGCACCTTCGGAGAGGAGTACCTAGCCTATAAGGCACGGGTGCGGCGCTGGGTGTAGCAGGCGCAACTTCCGAGAACGCCGTCAGGGCGAAGTTCGCAGAACAACCCTTCTACGCACTCAGGTGAATAGCCGTCGAACCAGACCGAATTCATTGTAGCGAAGCCAGAGTTTTAGCGCCTTCTTCGGGGCTCGGCGAAGGGAAATGAGGCCAATTGATGACCTAGCCTCAGACCGCCGAGCCCCGACGACGAAGGTAGCGTAGCGGGCGAGTCTGAGAACACCATGAGAGTGAGAGTGCAACATCTAAAGGATTTGTCTTCACGCCCGGCCGGGCCAGGACTTAGCCGGGGAAGCCCGCAGTGGGCCGGGGCTATGCAGTATCTCGCATACGAACCTCGGAGAATAAGCCTTCCACGCCCTCCGGTGAATAGGGGATCGGGATAGGCGGAGGAGGCACCATCGAGGACCGGTAGCGTGCCCCCTCCGCCCGTATTTCCTGGCTCTTATACCTAGGGCTACCTCGTAGCAGTGGGCATCGATCCTCAATCGGGTTCGAACTCGAGCGAATCCGCCGGACCACCGACCACGCGGGGCTCGCCGGAGCCGTCGCTTTTCACCTTGTAGAGATCTCCTTCGTTCGCGCCTAAAAAGGCTATAAAGGCTATCCTCTTGCCGTCGGGCGAGAAGACTGGGTCCTCCCCGTCCTGGGCGATGAGCCTCTTGCCCGTGCCGTCGGGCCTTCTTATCGTGAAGACGCGCGCTCCCTTGTTACGGGTAAAGCGGTGGAAGACTAACCTATTACCGCTGGGCGACCAGTCGGAAGAGTAGTCGTGCCCCTTTTAGTCCGTTATCTGCTTTACCCCCATGCCGTTGGCGTTCATCTTGTAGAGGTCTGTGTCGCGCGGACGGAAGGTCTGCATGTAGAAGGCTATCTTGGTACTGTCCGGCGAGTAGGCGGGGTCTCCCTTATGACCCCGTAGCCGTTAACGGGCGCCGTCTTGGTGACGTTCTTGCGATTGGAGCCGTCAGCGTCCATGACCCAGACGTCGTCCTTCTTCACGAAGGCTATCCTCTTGCCGTCGAGCGAGAGGTCGGGCGCGAACTCGTTCGCCGAGTTGTCGGTCAACTGCTTGCGGTCCGTGCTGTCGGGGTTCATGGTGTAGATCTCGCGGTCCTCATCAGGGTAAGAATCGTACTCGGTGTAAGCTATCTTGCCGTTGTGGCCAGGGAAGGCGGCTTGCGCCTTCTTCTCCGAGACCGCGACGAGCAAAGCCACCGCTTATGCCGCCGACACCGCGACCGCGATCATCAGCGGCAGATAGAGCGTCCCTCTTGCCATGCTTCTCCTCCTCCTTTCGCGCGTCAAGGGCGGGCCCCCCGCGCCTCGGCTAACGATGGTGGCAGTATAACCCCGGGGTGGGAGTGGCGCTATGGGCGGCACGCCCCATCTACCGGCCGGACACCCTATGCCACCAGGGCCGGGGCTGTGCGCCCTCCTGAGCCTCCCCCGTAGCGGAGTGGGGTAAAGCCCTATCCGGTGTCTCCTCGATCGTCTGGGGGATTCTCGCGCCCCTGGCGGGCCTCTGGTTGGGGCGAGATGCGCGAGAGGGCGGCCAGCAGCTCGTCCTTACGGCGGTTCTCGCCGCGCAAGTAGGCAATCACGTCGCGTAGTTGGGATATAAGCGCGCTCCTAGAGTAACGGACCGGGCCTATGCGAAATCCTGGATGCGAACGTCCGAGAAGTCGTACTCTGCGAAGTTGGGTGAATAAGCGGCTAAGGGGAGCCGATCAGGCTGACCAGTAGGGGCGGGAGTGCCCCCAG